>DVJX01000039.1 GCA_018716405.1 Candidatus Faecisoma merdavium
TCTGTAGCAGCTTGCATCATACCTTTTCTTCGTCCAACGTCTCTATTACCTCTACAGCAAAATACAACATAAGTATTTCCTTTTGTTACTCTTTTAATAGTACTTACAACTTTTTCTAATCCATCTGGAGTATGAGCATAATCAATAAATATATTATTTGTTCCAAACTTAATTCTTTCAATTCTTCCTTTAGGAGCTTCTAATTTAGAGATAATATTAATTATTTTACTACTTTCTATTTTCATATCTTCTAATATAATTATAAGTGGCATCATATTTAATGCATTATATTCTCCTACTAATTTAGAATGAATTTTAACTAATTTATCATTATGTTTATAAGTAAAATTACTTCCATCAATATTCATGTTGAATTTTGTTATTTGATAGTCACTATTATTAAAACCGAAAGTAATATTGTTATTATCTAATAAAAAGTAATTACTATGTTCATCATCAATATTAATAATAGCTTTTCCTTTAACTCTTTTGAACATTAATTGTTTAGCTAAAGCATAATTTTCAAAAGACTTATGAATATCCAAGTGATCTCTAGTTAAATTAGTAAATATTGCATAATCATATTTAATTCCTTCTAATCTTCTATCGGATAATCCCTGACTACTTGCTTCTAAAGCTATAACTTTGTGTCCTTCATTATAAGCATTTAATATATATTCATAAGTATCACAAATATCAGGAGAAGTATTAGCTAAATAACACTTCTTCCCTTCTTTTGTAAAATAACCAATTGATCCAATTGAAGCGGTAGGAATACCTAACATATTAAATGCTTGATATATTAAACTAACTATTGTTGATTTTCCATTAGTTCCAGTAACACCAATAATAGTCATTTCATCTAAATATTTTGAATAATTCGTTATCAAATATTCTTCTAAATATTTTCTTATATCATCTACTATTATCGTTTCAACTGAATAACTTCCATAATTAGCAACAATTTTGCTTGCACCATTTTCTATCGCTTTTGAAATATAATCATGTCCGTCACCACAAGCTGTTTTAACAGCGACAAATATATCACCTTTTTTTACTTTTCTTGAATCGGTTTTTATATTAAAAACCATTTAAATCACCTCTCGTTAAAAATATCAGGTAAATCATTTTCTAATAATATGTATACTTCCTCATTAAAATATGTTTGCGCTATTTTAATAGCTTCTTTAACATCATTAACAACTTTTAATTTATCTTCATTATATTTTTTAGATAACAATCCATCTTTAATAGGTTTTGTTTGTTTTTCTCCAACTAAAATAGTTAAATCTGCAACATCAGCAATATATGTACCAAAATTAAAATTATATTCATACTGCTTACTAGCCAGTTCAATCATACCTGGTGTGATAATTATTTTTTTACCAGGCATTAAATTAAGTACATCCAAAGCCATTTTAGAACCAATTGGATTTGAATTATATGCATCATCAATATAATTTATATTACCATATTGTTTCAATTGTAGCCTATGTTCAACTGGAGATATTTTAGAAACTCCTTTTTGCATTTGTTCAACACTAACATTTAATTGTTTTGCTAAAGTTATACAAGCTAAAATATTATATATATTAGCATTACCTAATATTTTAGTTTTAAAAGGATATTTTTTATTATCAATAATAACATTAAATTCCATTCCTTTTGCTGAATATTTTATATCACACGCAACAATATCTGCATCTTTATTTTCTATACCATACCAATATACTTTACAATTATTTTTTATTTTATAATTAACTTGCATTTTATCATCTTTATTTAAAATAGCAATACCATCACTTGGTAAAGATTCTATTAAATCAAACTTTTCCTTAGCAATATTTTCGATTGTTTTAAACGAATCTAAGTGAGCAGTTCCTATAGTTGTTAAAATACCATACTTAGGTTTAACAATACCTGCTTCTGTTTTTATATCTTTCTTTTTTAGTGTGCCCATTTCTGCTATAAAATAATCATTATATTTATCAATATATTGATTAATTGTTCTTATTAATCCATAGCTAGTATTATAATTTAGTGGAGTTTTAAAAACAATGTATTTTTCATTTAAAATATCATATAAAAAATTCTTCGTACTAGTTTTTCCATAACTACCAGTAATTCCAATAACTTCCATATTAGATAAAGATTTTAATTTTTTATTTGCTTTCATCTTAAAACTTAAATAAACATATTTTTCAACAGGTATATTTATTATATTAGCTAAAAATACAACGAAATAATTAAAATATATTATTAAATATAAAATTAAAACATAATAATTTATAATATTACTATTAAAGTTTAAATAAATAACAACAAAATAAACTAAATAAATTAAAGTTAAAGTAAACCATAACCTTTTGATACGGCTAGTATTAACTAAAGGTTTTTTTACTTGTTCGTGTTTTAAATAATATACAAAATCAATAATCAAATATATATTAAAAAGTATACAAATTATTAAGAATAAATTCAAATTAATAAAACTTATTAAAAATATAATTAAAGAAAATAAAATTTTTCTTAAAAATACAGTTTTTTTATTTTTATTTATCCATTTTAAATATCTATTATCTTCGTTATATCTATTTTGTTGTAAATTGTGTAGT
This sequence comes from Candidatus Faecisoma merdavium, assembly GCA_018716405.1. GTDB lineage: Bacteria > Bacillota_I > Bacilli_A > RF39 > UBA660 > Faecisoma > Faecisoma merdavium. Next base: position 2,616 of record DVJX01000039.1, read on the forward strand.
ATTTTTTTTAAATCAATAAAATTAAATGTTAATAAAGTTAAAATATTTATTATTAGTAAAGTCATTATAATCTCCTCCTCAATTCTGTTAAATTTGCCTTCCTTGTTCTAAATAAAAACAATCATCATTAAATATAAAATTTATATCTAGACTTTCTAAAATGTCAACAACAACATCTTTTACTGTTACATTAGTTTTATTAAATCTCTTTTGAAATACTTGCATCATCCATTCCTGAATTATGCAATTAAGTTTATAAATATAATCATCACATTTTTTAAAAAATTGGTTTTGTTCTATTTTTTGTTCATTAACACTTAAACTTTCATATTTTAAAATTTCTTTTTTATATAAGGATAGAATTTCTATTAAATCATTAACATCTGGAAAATATCCTAAAAGTCTAACATTATTTAGATAATCATTTACTGTAAACGTTAATGCATCTAAATTTCCAGAACCAGTTAAATAATTAAGGTTATCAATAGTAGTATTCAATATTTCAGGATTAATATTTATTTTTTTTATATTTTTTACAGGTACTTCATAAAAAACAAAACTCTCATCGTCATAATAACCATTATCATATGGTAATCCATTGCTTAAAGCAAAAGATCTACTTTTATTTCCTTGTTGTAATTGAGGTACTACTAATTCTAAAGATATAAAATTTTCAATAAACTTTTTACTTGCTTCACCGTTTTTTGTCGTGACACAAATCCAAAGTTCATTATTTGCTCCATAAAAATTGCGTTTATTAAAAATTCGTTTTTTTATTTTTGCATAATTAGATAATAATCCATGTTTTAAAATACTATGCAAATTAAAAAAGTTAAATCCTATTCCATGTTTACAGACAATAGTTGGCTCTGAATCATTAAAATGCTTAAATTGTTCAAAATGAATATCACTCATTTTCATACGATAATTTTCATTAATAGAATTAGCTAATTCTATTAATTGCTTAGAAATAGGTAAACGAAGAAACTTTTCGTTCAAAGCTGCTACACTAGTTTTCATAAATCTTGTTCTATCTAATGCATCAGCATCCTTTAAAATTTTAAATAAAATTTCATAACGTTCTAAATTCTCTTTAGATATTTCATAATTTTCAGCTGTTAAATCCATATTTTTATCATCCATAGAATGTCCTTCACAAATAGCTTTTAAAATTGCCATATTTTGTGGATCTTGATAAATATTACTAGTAACTACTTTTTCTATTTTTCTTGCAGACGCTAATCCATGAAATGTATCTTCATTATCATCTACTCTACCAATATCATGATATATAGCAGCATCTGTTAATATTTGTAAATCTATATCACTTATTTTAAAATAAGTACCTAAAATAAATGAAAATAGTAATACTTTTTCAGAATGATGCAGCCCATGAAATACAGTTTTATAAAGATATTTATCTTTAATTGTTTTTATAATATCTATAACTTTATTTTTGTTTTTATCATCAAGATAACCATCAACTATTCCATTATTAATTAAGTTAATTAAAATGTTTTTCATAATTTTTTACTCCATCTACTTGCTCTATATATTCCTTTGGAGAAAGTTCATATATTTTTTCTATTTCTTCTCTTGTTAAATCAAAAAATTTAATTGCATTAACATCACGATCTTTTTCAGGATCACAATAATGCCAAACACCATTATAATAATACTTTATTGCTGCATGGGTCATATCGTTTTTCTTACAAATTACCGTTTGCGAAGGTATATCTAAAAATGAAAGAAGTAATCTAAATAAATTAACATATCCATCACATACAGCTTTTTTAGAATTTAATGCTCCAAAAGATGAATTTATTATTGCCATTCTTCTTAAAATGTATTTTTTATTTTCTAAAGAAGATTCCAATAATTTCTGATAATTTTTATTACGATAATTTAATCCATCATAATCATATTTTAAATATGAGATAACAAACTTGTATATATAATATATTTGTTGTTCTTTATCTAATTTTTCTAGATTTAAATTTGCTAATATTTTTTTTACTTTGACATATAAATCTTGAATTTGATATATGTCTAATGTATATATTTCATCATGAAAATAAATATGTTCTCCAAATCTAATATTGGAACTATTCATATTATATTTATTTTTCAATAAAGTTCTTATATTAGGATTAGAAAACAATTGAGCATACATTTTAATATCCAGTATATTTATTGAAGTATCAATTGTATTATTTATATAATTTTCTATATCTCCTAAATCAATAATTGGACATTCACAAATAACTACATGTTCTAAACTTTTCTTATTATCTATTCCTTTTATTATTTTCAAATTTGAATTACAAAACAATCTCAAACTTTTAAGTTTACTCAGATTAGAAATATCTAGTATTTCAATATTCTCATCATAAACTATTTCTAATTCTTTTAAGTTAATTAAATCATTTATCTCATAAAAATCAGTTATTGTATTTATGTTAGTAGTTTCATTAAAAGAAGATAAATTGGGTCCAACAATTCTTAATTTTTTTAAATTTTTTAATTTAGATATTCCTTTGATACTATCACAATCAGTCACTGTTATTTCAGTTATACAATCTAATTCTTCTTGAGTAAAAGTACCATCAAAACCAAAAAAGTTTTTTCTTTTACCTAATTTTATTAAATTTTTTAATATAATTGGCGCTAAACTACTATTAAGTTCCATAAAATTTCTCTCCTAAAACATATCTATTATTTTATCCAATCTATCAATAACTTTAAAGCCTTTATCTTTATTTAAATCCCTTGAAAATTGAATTCCAATTCCACCTTCTTTTTCCCATTCCTTTAAATTACCAGAATAATCATCTATTAAAATTGCATCCTTACTTAAACATATTTTTGTTTTTGATATTTCTCTTGGAACTGGAATAATGGTTACATCTTTAAAATATTTTCTTATGTGATTTATTTTGGCTACAGCCTCATCTAATGAGTTAACATGTGTTAATATAAATACATTAAATTTATTTGAATTATATATTTTTTTTAAGCAATTAAATCCATCATTAATAATTGGGGTTAGTGTTAACAATTGTTTCCAATTCAAATTAGAGAAAAACTCTTGCATTTTTTCTGGATTTTTTCTATCAACTTCTAATCTATCTAGCATATCATAAGTTACACCAATAGTATCCATTATAACGCCATCAAAATCAATGTATAAATTTTTCATAAAACCACCTTTAAATATTATATCATATTTTAAATAATTTAGTGTATTTCTTTAATATTATTAATAAAATTAAACTAAATATAAAAATACCATAATTAATAATAAGATTATTTTTTATTAATAAAAGTAAAAATAAAGTTGTTGTTATATTACTTGCCATATGAAGTATTATTGGTGCTTTAATATTATTATATTTTTCATAAACAAATATTAATATAAACCCAATAATTAAAGCATATAAAATCTGAATTATATTAATATGAATGATTGCAAAGAAAATTGTTGTAATTAAAATTGATTTCATATTAGAGTATTTACTTTTTAATTCATTATAGATAATTCCTCTAAACATTAACTCCTCTATAATTGGTCCTAATATTCCTGTTGATAATAAAGTAACCGCTACATTACTATTATTATCAAATAAAGAAGTTTTTAATGCGAAATTAAGATAATAAGCAAAAACATTATACATTAAACTCAATATAACTCCTAAAATTATTAAATAAAAATAATTTATTTTAGTATT
>DVJX01000040.1 GCA_018716405.1 Candidatus Faecisoma merdavium
CAATCTAGAAAATATTATAATGCAGTTGTTAGAGAGTTTAATGATAAAGTAGAAATGATACCTAGTAATATAGTAGCTAAAACATTAGGATATAATTCTAAAGAAATGTTTATAGCAGAAGAAAGCGAAAAAAAATCAATTAAGGTGAAATTATAATGGCTAAGAAAAAGGGTTGTCTTGGCTGTTTTGGTTCAATCTTTACATGGATTTGGGTTGGATACTTAGGTTTTATGATTATAGGTGCTATATTTAGTGGCATAGTGTCTATATTTGATGATAGTGATGATGAAAATATGCATTTAGCAGATGGATTTGATATATCTGCTTATAATGTGATATTAGATGTAAACGAAGATAATACGATTGAAGTAACAGAAAATTTAACTGTTAATTTTACGTCAAGTTTCAAACATGGGATTTATAAGTTTACTCCACAGTGGTTAGAATACACAGGAAAAGATGGAGAAACAATTAAAAGAAAATCAACTGTTAAAAATTATAGAGCAGAAGGAGATCCTTATACTATAGACACAGTTAAGAAAAAAGCAAGAATTAAAATAGGTAGTGCTGATGAATATGTTGGTACAGGAGAAAAAACTTATGTAATTAAATATACTTATGATATGGGAAAAGATCCATATAAAGGATTTGATGAATTAATATTTCATGCTTACGGAGATTATTGGGGTACTGAAATTAAAAATGCTTCAATTCAAGTCAATATGCCAAAGAATATAAATGATGCTACAGTTAATTTCTTTATGGACAAATATAGAGAAACAAATGCAAATGAGTTTGTTGACTATTATGTAAGTGGAAACTCAATTTACGCAAGTTTTAATCAAGAAAAATATTTAGAATATCAAAGGAAAGATTATTGCTCTTATGAGTTCGGGTTAGATGAGTATGGAAATTGCGAAATGCCAGAATATATGGAAAATGAATTAGTAAGGTCATTAACAATAGATGTTGAACTTCCTGAAGGATATTTTGTTGGTGGAAGTTGGAACTATGGTTGGGGGTCATTCATAATTTGTTTAATAACTTTTGCTATAACAATATGGAACTTTATAAGATGGAAAAAGTTTGGTAAAGATTTTCCAGCTAAGTCAGAAACTGTAGAATTTTATCCACCAGAAAATTACAGTTCTGCAGAAATTGGATATATTTATGGAAGACAAACTAATAAAAAGTTAACTATATCATTAATTGTTCAATTAGCAAGTAAAGGTTACATAAAGATAGATGAAATAGAAAAGAACAAAAAGAAAGAAATTCAAATAACTAATTTAATGATTAGACCTGTTGAACAATTATCATTTGATGATTTAGTGCCAGATCGAGTTATTAAAGTTAAAAAATTAAAATTAGCAGATCCAACAATTTTGGATAAGAGTGAATTAACAATGATGACATATTTATTCAAAAAAGGTGATGAAAAAGAATTAAAAACTAATTTAGAAAAATTCTTAAAAGTTAGGGACTCACTTGTTCAAAAAGGATTTATTGAAATTGTTTCTGATAACGAAGAAAGTAGATTTGAGGAATTAAATAAAAGAAAAGAAGAATACGAAGCAAGTAAAAAACAATATGAAATTGATAAAGTTAATTATAATAACAAAATTGGTAAAATGCCTTCATTAACTAATCTTGAATTAATAGTTTATAATAGATTATTTGAAAAAGATAACGAAATAATATTAAGTAAACACAAAACTTTCTATAAAGCATTTGATGATGTTGAAAAACAATTAAAAGGAAGTTTAAAAGATTTAATTGATGATAAAACTGCTACTAAAAAAATGATACAATCAATATTTATATCTATTGCAGTATTATTCTTATATTTAATTAGTTATTGTTTAGTTGAGGATATGGATCCAAGTTGGAAAATAATTTATTGGATGTCATTTGCTTGTATATTTATAAATGTTTACTTTACAATTATAATGAAAAGAAAGACAAAATATGGCGAAACTATTATTGCAAAAGTAAAAGGATTTAAAAATTTCTTGGAAACAGCTGAAAAAGAAAAATTAGAAGCATTAGTATTAGAAAATCCTAATTATTTCTATAATATACTTCCATATACATATGTATTAAATATTTCAAAAAAGTGGATGGAAAAATTTGAAAATATACATATCCCAGAAATGGATATGGGAACTTATGATTTTAATAGTTTCAATTCATTTAATAATCTTTATAATGATGTTTACCACCCAGAACCTAGGTCATCAAGTAGTAGTTCAAGAGGATGTTCTTCATGTGGTGGTGGATGTTCTTCATGTGGTGGAGGGTGTTCTTCATGTGGTGGTGGAGGCTCTTGGTAAAAAGATTTGTATTACAATGGCATTTAAGTGAAAATTGTAATTTAAAATGTTTACATTGTTATCAAGAAAATCATAAACCAATTCAATTAAAATATGAACAACTAGAAAACATCTATAATCAATATAAGAAATTGTTAAAAAAGTTAAAAATGAAAGGACACATAAATATTACAGGCGGAGAACCACTTTGTAATCCACATTTGTTTAAAATATTAGAATTAATTAAAGAAGATTCAGAAAATATAACATTTTCTATATTAACAAATGGAACATTGATAAATGAAGAAATAGCAAAAAAAATTAAGAGTTATAATCCTTATTATGTTCAAGTTAGTTTAGAAGGTGGAAAAAAGATAAATGATTATATTAGAGGAAATGGCACGTACAAAAAAATAGCAAAAGGAATAGTTAATTTAAGAAAACAAGATATTTTTACTTCTATATCTTTTACGGCCAATAAATTAAATTATGATGAATTTCCTAAAGTAGTAAAATATGCTAGAAAGTATAGGGTTAATAATGTTTGGTCAGATAGATATATTCCACTAGGAGATTCGGAAGATAAGAATTTAGCTTTAAGTTATGAAGAAACTAGAAAATATCTTAACATTATAAATAATGAAAGAAATAAGTTAATGAATAAGAAATATAACATTACAACAATTTCTATGTATCGTGCATTGCAATTTCAGATGACGAATGATTTTGCTTATGGGTGTACTGCTGGGGATACGTTATTAACAGTAATGGAAAATGGGGATCTAGTACCATGTAGAAGGATGCCTATTGTTATTGGTAATTTATTGCAAGATGATATGTATAGTTTGTATAAAAAAAGCAAAGTTTTAAACGAATTAAGAACAAAAAAAATACCAGATGAATGTTCTAAATGCGAACATTCAGAAATGTGTCGTGGTGGTTTAAAATGTTTAACATATGCAATTTATAAAGATTTAAATCATAAAGATATGGGATGTAATTTATAAAAAAGTGTGATATGATAGTTTTTAAATTGAAAATTTATTAGTAATATTTCAAAACTAATATTTTTAAATTAAAATATAAATACTTGCAATTTTAATAAAAATAGTTTATACTTAAATTGTAATACTGAAGGGAGAGGTTTTTAAATGGAAATTACATCAGTTACAGTTCGTAAAGAAGAAAAAGAAAATTCAAGAATGAGAGGAAAAGCATCTGTTCTAATTGATGATTGTTTTGCAATTCATGACATTAGAATTATCGAAGGTAATGATGGTTTATTCATCGCTATGCCTAGCCGTCAAAAAGCAAATGGGGAATATCGTGATATAGCTCATCCAATTAACCAAGAAACTCGTAAGATGTTCCAAGATAAAATATTAGAAGCTTACAAAAATGCTGAATAAGCATTTTTTTCTTTTGAATATATGATATACTTATATAAAGTAAGGTGGTATTATGAAAAAGTTATTATTTGTTGTTGTTTTATTTCTGTTATGTCCTGTAATTGTTTTTGGTGAAAATTTTGAAATTAAAGAATATGGAATTACAATGTCTTTTGATAAGAATTGGGATGTTTTTACAAGAGAAAGTGGCAAAAATGATTATTTTTTAGAAAAATATGATTTAGATTATGATTTGCTACAAAAAAATTTAAAAGATAATTTAATCTATCTTTATGCACTTCATGAAACAGATGCTGATGAAAAAATTGAATTTATAGTTATGACTAATGGTGAAAAGGTTGAAGAAGATCGTCCAATGAATTTAGAAGAATTTGAGGAATTTGCATCTATGTTGGCTAAAAAATATGGAGCGGATGATTATGAAATATATGAAAATAATTATAAATATATAAAATATGATTATTATGATGAAAATGTAGATTTATATTGTTCCGAATATTTTTTATATATAGATTCTATAGGTTACTTTTTCACGGCTAGAAAAGAAACTCCATTTACAGATGAAGAAATAGCATTAATTGAAAATGTAATAGATAGTATTGCTATTTCTGGAGACGGAATTCAATATGTAGAAGGTTCATTTGATGATGAAGTTCAAGAAATCAAAGGATTTAATTATCAAAGATTTATAATTAATTTTATAGTATCTTTCTTATTTGGAATAATTACTTGGACAATTGTTAATAAGTATATTTTAAAAAAATATCGTATTAAAAAATAAAGCATTCAAAATGCTTTTTTTAATAATTAAAAATTATGATATAATATAACCGGTGATTTTAATGAAAACTTTAATTATGATTTCTAATTTAGATCAAGTTAATTTAAAATGTGATGGTGTTATTATTGGTATTAAAGGATTAAGTGTCAATATGCCAAATTATTTTGAATTAGAAGATTTAAAAAATATAGATAAAGAAATATTTATTTGTTTAAATAAAAATATGCATAATAGTGATATAAATTATTTAAAAGAAACTTTAATTAAATTAAATGATTACAATATTAAAGGTGTTATATTTTATGATCTAAGTATTCCTAATTTAGCTCGTAAATTAAATTTAAATTATGATTTAGTATGGAGTCAAGAACATATGACAACTAACTATAATACTATTAATTTTTGGTATGATAGAAATGTTAAATATACTTGGGTATCTAATGATATTACTTTAAGAGAAATGAAAGAAATTAAAGAAAATACTAATTCAAAATTAATGGTTACTTTATTTGGATATTTACCTATGTTTGTATCAAGAAGACATTTAGTTAAAAATTATTTAGAAACATTTAATTTGAAAGATGATTCTAAAATAAATTTTATGGAAAAAGAAGGTCATATTTATCCTTTAGTTGATAATAATGAAACTATTGTTTATACTGATTTTATTTTAAATGGCTTAAAAGAAAAATTATTGTTAGATTATGATTATATTGTTTTGAATAGTTTTTTAATTGATGATGACAAATTTAGTAAAGTATTAGATATATTTAATGAAGTAAATAATGATAATGTTGAACAATTAGATAGTAAATTAAATAATTTATTTAATAATTTAGGAAAGGGCTTTTTCTATAACGAAACTGTTTATAAGGTGAAATAAATGAAACCAGAATTATTAGCGCCAGCAGGTGATTTAGAAAGATTAAAATTTGCTTTATTATATGGGGCAGATGCAGTATATTTAGGCGGACAATTATTTGGATTAAGAGCTAATGCTATTAATTTTACTAAAGAACAATTAAAAGAAGGTGTAGAATTTGCTCATTCTTTAAATAAAAAAGTTTATGTTACTGTTAATATTGTACTTCATAATAAAGAAATTAAATTTTTAATTGATTATTTAAAACAATTAGATGAAATAAAAGTAGATGCTATTATAGTTAGTGATTTAACGGTATTAGATTTGGCTAAAAAACATACTAATTTAGAAGTTCATATATCTACACAACAATCAACTTTAAATTATGAAGCAGTAGAATATTTAAAAGATTTAGGTGTAACTAGAGTAGTGTTAGGTAGAGAAGCAACAAAAGAAGATATTGAAATTATAAAAAAAGTTGGATTAGAAGTTGAAATATTTATTCATGGTGCAATGTGTGCAAGCTATAGTGGTAGATGCGTGTTATCTAACTATTTAACTAATAGAGATGCAAATCGTGGTGGTTGTAGTCAAATATGCCGTTGGGATTTTGATTTATTAGACGAGAATAAAAATATTTTAAAAGGAGAAAAAAACTTTACTTTTTGTTCAAAAGATTTATCTTTATTAAAATATATAAATGAAATATGTGATATGGGTGTAACTTCTTTAAAAATAGAAGGAAGAATGAGATCAATTTATTATATTGCAACAGTTGTAAATATTTATAGAAAAGCAATTGATGATTATTATGATAAAAATTATGTATACAATTCTAGTTATGAGAATATACTATCTAGAGTAGCAAATAGGGATAGTATTGTTCAGTTTTTTGATGGTAATTATGATAAAAATTGTAGTTACTATAATAATCGAATTGAAATATCTAATCAAGATTTTTTAGGTGTAGTATTAGATTATAATAAAGATACTAAAGTTGCTACTATAGAACAAAGAAATTATTTTAAGAAAGGTGATGTTGTTGAATTTTTTGGCCCAAATGAAGTAAATACTTATCAATTAGGTGAAATATTAGATGAAAATTTTAATTTAATTGAAATAGTAAGGCATCCAAAACAAATTGTTTACATAAAGACTGATTTTGAATTAAATAAAAATGATTTAATGCGAATTAAGGTTGACAAATGAAAAATTTTATAGTATTATTTTGTAGACTTAAAAAGAGGTGAATAAAATGACAAATGAAGTTTATGTTACTGCACAAGGTCTAGATGATATGAAAAAAGAATTAGACTATCTAATTAATGAAAAAAGACCAGAAGTTATCAATGCTTTAAAAGAAGCTAGAGCTTTAGGCGATTTATCAGAAAATGCAGAGTACGATGCTGCAAGAAATGATCAAGCAGTTACTGAAAATAGAATTAAAGAATTAGAAATATTAATTGAAAATGCTAAAATAATTGATGATGTTAAAACAGATAATGTAGCTATTGGTTCTAATGTAAAAATAGAATATGTTGAAGAGGGAGATGTTGAGACTTATTCAATTGTTGGTAGTACAGAAGCAGATCCATTTAATAATAAGATTTCTAATGAATCTCCTATAGCTAAAGCTATATTAGGAGCTAAAGTAAATGACATAGTTTCAGTAGAAAGTCCAAATGGATCTTATAATGTTAAAATTGTTGAAATATTTTAAAAATACATCTATAAGATGTTTTTTTTAACAAATTTACTTGAAAATAGTAATTAAATATTATATACTATTTAATGTAATTTGAAGGAGGATTATAATGAAAGAAGTAATTATTAAAATTGATGGTGAAGAATGGCAAAAAGCAATGGATAAAGCATTTAAAAAACTAAATAAAGATGCTAAAATTGATGGATTTAGACCAGGTAAAGCACCAAAAGAAATGTATATTAAAAAATATGGTATGACTAGCATTTATATGGAAGCAGCAGAAGAAAGTTTAAATAAAGCTTATGAATTAATGTTAGAAAAAAATGGTGATGATGTTATAGTTGCTCAACCAGAAGTAAATGTTTCAGCTGTTACTGATGAATATGTAGAATTTAAATTTAATTTAACATTAAAGCCAGAAGTAAAATTAGGTAAATACACTAATTTAGGTGTTAAAAAAGAAGAAGTAAAAGTTACTAAAGAAGAGGTAGACGAAGCTTTAAAACAAATGCAAGAAAGATATATTGAAAACATCGATAAAGAAGGTAAAGTAGAAAATGGCGATATTGCTGTTATCGATTTTGAAGGTTTTAAAGATGGCATAGCATTTGATGGTGGAAAAGGTGAAGATTATTCTTTAAAAATTGGAAGTAACACATTTATTCCAGGATTTGAAGATCAAGTAATAGGTATGGAAAAAGGTGAAGAAAAAGATATTAATGTAACTTTCCCAGACGATTATCATGCCGAAGAATTAAAAGGACAACCGGTTGTATTTAAAGTAAAAGTTAAAGAAATAAAACAACAAAAATTACCAGAATTAGATAAAGATTTCTTTTTAGATTTAGGTATGGAAGGTATTGATTCAAAAGAAGCTTTAGAAAAACAATTAGAAGAAAATATTAAAGCTAGAAAAGAAGCAGAAGCTGATAATAAATATCTTGATGAATTATTAGCTAGTGCTGCTAAAAATACCAAAATTGATATTCCTGAAGTAATGATTAATGAAGAAATTGATCGTATAATTAAACAATATGAAGAAAATTTAAAAATGCAAGGAATTACTTTAGAAATGTTCTATCAATTTACAAATAGTGATGAACAAGCTTTAAGAGATCAAATGAAAGAAGAAGCAACAAACCGTGTTACATATCGTTTAATGTTAGAAGAAATTGCTAATAAAGAAAATATTGAAGTAACAGATGAACAAGCTGAAACTGAAGCAGCTACTTTAGCTACTAAATATCAAATGGATAAAGATGAATTCTTAAAATTATTTGGTGGTTTAGAAATGGTTAAATACGATTTAAAAATGCGTCAAGCTATAGAAGTTCTAAAAAAATAGAACTTTTTCTTTTATAGGTGTAAATATGCGAGTAATAAGTGGTAAATATAAAGGAAGAATATTAGAAGGATTTAATATAAATGGTACTAGACCTACTATGGATAGAGTTAAAGAATCAATGTTTGCAATGATTCAAAATAATTTAAAAGATAAGGTAATATTGGACTTATTTGCTGGTAGTGGTAGTTTAGGTATTGAGGCATTAAGTAATGGGGCAAAAATATGTTATTTCGTTGATAATAACAAGATAGCAATTGATACAATTAAAAAAAATACGATTGGTATAGATAATAAAATAATTATAAAAAAAGATTGTTTTGATGCTTTAAAAGAATTTGATATAAAATTTGATGTTATTTTATTAGATCCTCCATATCATGATAATTTAATGGACAAAGTATTAGAAAAAATTGAAGAATATGATTTATTAAATGAAGATGGCATTATAGTGTGTGAAATAGAAGAAGAATTTAAAACTACATATAAAATAAAAAAAGAAAAAAAATATGGTAATAAAAAGGTATATGTATTAACAAATAATTAAATCTGATGAAAAAATTGCAAAAAATTGCAATTTTTTTTCAATTTAAGCAGGATTTTAAATACTCTTTACCTAATATAACTAGTAGGGAGGTGAAAAAGTGTTTAAAAGGATTAAGCAAGAAGGATTAAAAGATTGTGGTCCTAGTTGTTTACTTAATATAATAAAACATTATAAAGGCAATATTGATATTAATGATTTAAAAGAATTGTGTAAAACCGATAAAAGTGGAACTACGGCTTATCATTTAATTGAAGCAAGTAAAAAACTGGGATTTGAAAGTTATGGAATAAAATGTAGTTTATCTGAGTTTAAAGAAGATAATATTATTCTTCCGTGTATTGCTCATGTGATTATAAATAACTCCTACAGCCACTATATTGTAATTGAAAAAATAAATTTCAAAAAGAAAAAAATATTAATATATGATCCAATTGGAAAAACTTCATATTTTAGCTATGAAGAATTTGAAAAAATATATAATAATATTTTAATTATATTATACCCTATAAAAAAAATTATAAATACCCCTAACAATTCATTTATACAATTTATTTTAAATATAACAAAATCCTCAACAAACCAATTGGTTCATGTAATTATAATATCCATCTTTATTACATTATTTTCTATTATTACATCATTTTATATGCAATATATGATTGATAATATTTATTCAAAAAACAAAGTAATTTTAATATTTGGTATATTTCTAATTATTTACTTTTTGAAAATTATATCTGATTTTTTAAGAAATAAATTGTTAATATTAATTAATCAAAAAGTTGATTTTAATATTACTTGTGAAACTTTTAAACACATTATTAATCTTCCTTATCGTTACTATAAAAATAATACTACTGGAGAAATAATATCGAAGATAAATGATTTAGAAGCTGTAAGACAAGTCATAAGTAAAGTAGCTTTAAGCATATTTATTGATTTACCACTTACGATTTTATCTTTAATAATTATGTATATTTTAAGTGAAAAATTGTTTTTTATAAGTATTATTATTATGCTATTATATTTACTAATTATTATATTGTTTAAAAATAAATTTAATAGTTTAATAGATGAAGCTACATTAAATAAAGCAAATGTCACGTCTTACATGGTTGAAGCAATCAATGGTTATGAAACTATTAAAGGATGTAATATGGAAAATAAAATTATCAATAATTTCTTAAATAAATATGCCATTTATTCTAATAAGATGAGCCAATTGGATAATTACTATAATTATCAATATTTATTAAAAGAGTTAATAAATAATATTGGTTTTATAGTAATTGTATTAGCAGGAATTATGTTAGTAATTGATAATAAATTAACCATAGGAACGTTACTATCTTTTAATGCATTATTAATTTATTTTTTACAACCAATTAGAAATATAATTGATTTAGATAGTTTATTAAAACAAGCAAAGATTTCAGTAAAGAAGATATTATATTTATATTATAAAACATCTAATAATAATTATATAAACATAAATGATTTTTCAATTGAATTTAAAAATTTAACTTTTTCATTTGATGACAACTACAATGTTTTAAATAATATAAATTTAAAGATAGAAAAAGGTAGTAAAGTAATGGTGATTGGTAGTAGTGGCAGTGGAAAAAGTACTTTATTTAAAATATTAAAACAACATCATGAAATAAAAAGAGATATGGTATATGTGGATGGTATTGATATTAATGATTATAAACTTAATAATATAGTTTATGTTTCTCAAAATGAGATATTATTTACAGATACGATTGAAAATAATATAGGTAACGATATTTATAATATAGCCAAAATATGTATGATAGATGAAATAACAAAAAAACTTGATTTAGGTTATAAAACATTAGTTGAAGAAAATGGTTTTAATTTATCAGGAGGAGAAAAGCAAAGAATTATTTTAGGTAGAGCTTTAGCTAATAATTTTGATATATTAATTATTGATGAAGGCTTAAGTCAAGTTGATACTAATATGGAAAGAAAAATCCTTAAAAATATTATTGATAAATATGAAAATAAAACAATAATTTTTATTTCTCATAGATTAGATAATATGGATTTGTTTAACCAAGTTATAAAACTAGAGAAAGGAAATTTAGTTGATGATTTATCCAAAAATATTTAATAACTTCTCTTATATAATAAATAAAAAAACATCAATTGCAATCATTGTTTGGATATTATTTTTAATTGTTGGTTTAACTTTGTTTTTGCTTATTTCCTTTACATATAAGTATCACATTTATGATTCATACTTAGGTTATATTAAAAAAATAGATAATTCATTTTATACTATTATTTATGTTCCACAAAATGAAATAAGTGATTTATCTGAAAGTGATTTATTAGTAGATAAAAAAGAGTATAGTTTTAAAATTATTAATATAAGTGAAGAATATTATACTATTAATAATAATTTGTGTTATCAAGTAATATTAGATTTTAATTTAAATGAAAAATATCTAATAGAAAACAATATTATTGAAATTAATTTTAGAAAAGAGAAAACAACTATTTTTAATGAAATAAAGAAAGGAATTAAATTATGGATAAGTTAGAAGAAAAAGAACTAAAAAAAATATCCGGTGGTGGATTAGGCACAGGTTTATTAATAGGAGCTGGAGTTATATTCTTAATCGGTGTTATTGATGGTTATTTAAGACCACTTAAATGTAATTAGGAGGTGAATTTATGTTAGAAAAAGAAGAATTATTACAAGTAGTTGGTGGAATCGATATTACAGGTAGCTTATTAAGTTCAATTTATAGAGGTATTGAAACTATAATGGATGTTGGAAGAAGCTTAGGAAGTGCTATAAGAAGAGCGTTAGAAGGTTCAAAATGCCCAGTTTAATAAAGAAAAATTATAAACAAATTTTAATATCTGTTGTAGTAATTTGTTTATTACCACTTTTTCCTTTATGTTGTGAGATTATATTTAAAGCTGGCAATTTAGTAGGATCTTCTATTAGGTGCTTAACTTCTTGCTCAATTTAATGTTTCTTTGATTATAGAATAATCATTTGGCCAAAAAACTATGTAATTATTTGATTATATAGTTTTTTTGTGGAAATAAGTATTTACTTAAATTATAGAAAATGTTAAAATATATGGCATATTTTATTAGAAATTGTAAAACGGGTGGTAAAAATGGATTTAACTTTAAAAAAAATTCGTACAATGAGTTCTGAACAAATATTAGAATCTTTATTATTTATTATTGATGCTATTTATAATAAATTTTCTTTTGCAAATTTATCAAAACAGGATTATTACAATATGGTTATAAAAGAAATTGAAAATACTAAAAGTAGCTTTAACTCAGATAAAAACTATGTTGATTATTTAAAGAAAATAACAGAATCAAAAATGATAGAAATGATTAAGACAAAATTATTGGATCATAATGAAAGTATTAGAATATTAAACAATTATATACAAATAACAGTTAAAAAAACTGATGATTATAATGTAATTATGAAACAAATAAGAGCTTTTAATTCATTTCTTGAAAAATATAATTATGTTCCAACTCCTGAAGTTTTAATTGAATTAATAAATAAAAACGAAAATTTGAATGATTTGATAAAAATAATTTTCTTAAAAAATAAAGATATGATTGTTTCGGGGAATATAGAAAAACTTACCGATAATAATACACTAATTTTATTATTGGAAGCATATTGTTTAATTAACAATATAGAAATAAAACAATCAGAAGAAAATAATGACTACTATGATGATAGTGATTTAAAAATGACAGATAGTATAAAAATTTACTTAAGAGAAATTGGTGAATATCCGCTATTAAGTATAGAACAACAAAGAGATTTAGCACTTAAAATTCTTGAGGGAGATAATAAAGCAAGAGAACTTTTTATAAATAGTAATCTAAGATTAGTAGTCAATGTAGCAAAAAGATATATAGGTAATGGGTTGACATTTTTAGATCTTATTCAAGAAGGAAATTTAGGTTTAATTACGGCTGTTGATAAATATGATGTAAAAAAGGGATTTAATTTTTCAACATATGCTATTTGGTGGATTAGGCAAGCAATTACTAAAGCTATAGAGTATAAAGGAAGAACTATAAGAATTGCAGCTCATGTTTATGAAAAAGTACAATTATACAAAAAAGTATTTAGAAATTTGGAATTAAAATTGAATAGAGAACCAACGATTAATGAAATAGCTGATGAAATGGAACTTTCAGTTTCAGAAGTTAGTGATTTACAACAATTACAAATTGATGTGGTTAGTATTAATGCAATAATTGAAGACGAAAAAAGAACAGAATTAGAAGATTTTATTGTTTCAACAGACGAATCGCCAGAAGATATTGCAACTAAAGAAAATATGAAACAAGATATCAACAATTTGTTAATTTCTTGTAATCTAAAACCACGGGAACGTGATATATTAATACTTAGATATGGTTTAGATGGTAAAGAACCAATGACACTTGTAGAAATAGGTAAAATATATAATTTAACTAGAGAAAGAGTTAGGCAGATTGAGTCTAATGCATTAAAGAAAATAAGAAAATCTAATTTTGTAAAAAGATTAGTTGATTATACCGAAAGTCCAACTAAATCATTATTAAATATAGAAATGTATAGACAAATATATAAGGAAGATGGTAACTCTAATAGAGCATTCTTAAGGCGTTTCGGAGATAAAATAGAAGATTATGAAGTGGTAGGCAAATTACCATCTATTTATCAACTTTTTGGCGGTTATTCTAAAGAACAAATAGATTTAATGCTAACAAAATTGACAGAAGAAGAAAGAAAATTAATAACCTTAAGATATGGTGATGATTTAGAAAAACCAAAAGCAACAAAATTAAGTAAAGAAGAATCTAGAAAATATTATGGAGTATTAGTACCAAAAATGAAAAGATTATTATCTAATCCAGATAAAGTAAGAAAAACAAGACGTGAAAACTTAAAACATGAAAAAAATAAAATAGAAGATTCTAATATATCTGTTTCTGAAAAAAATAGTACTGATATATCAGTTGAACAGTCAAAACGAGATATACCAGCAAGTTTTGATAAAAAAATTGATATAGATAATATACAAGATCATGATACATTATTAGCATATATGAAAAAAAGTTTACTTGATGATATGATGAAAAATTTAACTACAAAAGAATTAATTATAATGCAATTATTTTTAGGTTATGTAGATGGCAAATATTTTACGATAGATTATATTTCTGAATTTTTGAAAATTGATAGAATTGAAGTTTTAAATACAATAAAAAAAGCATTGTTTCTTAATGAAAAAAATTTTCTTAGTCTTATGAAATTTGAAACAATTGAATTTTCAAATGTAATGAGAAACGATCCATCATTTAGTGAACAAAAAATTTTAAAAAAGTAATGATTCATTTCATTCTTTTTTTTATTAATTATTTTTTATGTTATAATATTAGTTAGGTGATTGTATGAAAAAGTTTGTTTTTTTAATTTTTGCTATTATATTTACATTCATGTGTGTAGTTTATTATTATTCTATAAAAAGTGATGAAGTAGTAGTGATAGAAGATAGTTTAGTTATGAATCAAGAAAAAATTGAAGAAAATTTTAAAAGTGAAGGATATACTATAGAAAATCCAAATATTATTTTGAATCCCTATGAAATTTCTCCTTTGACAGCTTTGGTTATTTTTGAAACAGAAGAAATTGTAGAACCTACAGTTATTATTAATGGTAAAGATGAAAATACAACTTTTACTAATACTTTTGGTTCTAGTAAAATTCATTATTTGCCAATATATGGGTTATATCCAGACTATAATAATGAAATAATTATTAAATATGGTGATATTTCAAAAACTATATATATAAAAACAGATAAGTTACCTGATGATTTTATTTTGCCTACTAAAGTAGAATCTGATAAAACAAGATTAGATAATGAATTATATTTTTTCTCACCATCTAGTAAAGGTTATATGTGTGCTTATGATGTAAATGGGGATGTGAGATGGTATTTAACAGAAAGTTTTACTTGGAATATTAATAGATTAAAAAACGGTAATTTATTAATAAGTACAGAAAGATTAGTTAATCCACCATATTACACAACTGGTTTATATGAAATAAATTTATTAGGAAAAATATATACAGAATATAAATTAGATGGAGGATATCATCACGACTATTTTGAGATGGAAAATGGTAATATTTTAGTTGCATCTGATGATTTTAAAAGTGGGACAGTAGAAGATTATATTGTGGAATTAGATAGAAAAACTGGTAATGTAGTAAAAACATTCAATTTGAAGGATGTATTAAATACTACTGATGGAAAGTCTGAAAATTGGATAGAGTATGATTGGTTTCATAATAATTCGATTTGGTACGATAAAAGCACAAATTCTATAACATTATCTGGTAGACATCAAGATGCTGTTATAAATATTGATTACAACACAGGAAAATTAAATTGGATAATAGGAGATCCAACTAATTGGAGTAGTGAGTACCAAAAGTATTTCTTTACTCCAATTGGTGATTTCGAATGGCAATGGAGTCAACATGCTGCTATGATAACACCAGAAGGTTATGTATTTATATTTGATAATGGTAATAATAAGTCAAAAATAAAAGACGAATATGTTTCTGCTACTAATAGTTATTCAAGAGGTGTCATGTATAAAATAGATACTAAAAATATGATAATAGAACAAGTGTGGGAATATGGTAAAGAAAGAGGAAGTTCTTATTATTCTCCTTACATATCAGATGTTGATTATATTTCTAACAATCATTATATAGTTCATTCTGGTGGTATATCATATAAAGATGGCGTTATACAAAATCAACCTGCTGGTTTAGCTGGTTCTGATACATTAAAAAGCATAACTACTGAACTATTAAACGATGAAGTTATATTTGAAATAGAATTGCCAACTAATAATTATCGTGTTGAGAAAATGTCTTTATATGTAAAAGAAGAAACAAAAGAAACTGAAATATTAGGTTCTTTAGGTCAAACTGATGTAGATAAAAATTTATCTTTGATAATAAATCCAAAAAAAGTAGATGAAGAATATAATTCTTATAATATAACTTTTACTAAAGAATATGATAGGTTGGTAGTTAATGGAACATTTGAAAAAGGAACCGATGTAGAAATTATTTTATATCAAAATTTAACTGCTTATAAATATGAGTGGAGAATAAGTAAAACACCATATACTGCTATGTGTGTTGATATATTTAATAATGATTCTTTGAATTCATTTAAATATATTAATAGCGAAGGATTAAAAGGAAAATATAATATTTTTATAAAAATAAATGGCAAATTATATAAAACAAATAAATATGTAGAATTTTAGGTGATTTATGAAAAAAATACTAATAATTTTAGTATTAATTATAACTGTAGGTTGTAGTAACAAAGAAGTTATAATTAATGATGAAGAAAATAAAGTTGATAGCGGTATGCAAATAAATGAAAATCAAAATAATTCACAAATAAGTGATGAACCAATTAATATTTATTTATTTTGGGGTAGTACTTGTCATGCATGCGCTAATTTAAAAGAATTTTTTAATGAATTAGATGATAGTTATAATAAATATTTTAATTTAAAAAAATATGAAGTATGGTACAATGAAGAAAATAAAAAATTAATGTATGAAGTTGGTGAATTATTAAATCAAACATATTATGCTGTACCTTTTCTAGTAGTTGGTGATGAAGTAATAGTCGGTTTCAATGAATCTAAAAAAGAATATATTTTAGATAAAATAATTGAAGAATATAATAATGATAGATATGATGTAATGGAAAAATTAAATAATTAAATTTATATTTAAAAAATAGAATTTAAATCAAGATACAATTTAACAATAAAACTCAAATTTCAAATTTGAGTTTTATTCATATATAAATTTAAATTTAACATCAACTTTTATTGATTTATCTGCATTAATTTCTTCATATGATTTTCCTAATTTATTTTCTAATTCTTCTAAAGTAACATAATTATCTAATATAGGAAGAGAATATACATCAAATTTTATTAGATATCTTGAATATGTATCAGTTTGTTCTTCACGGTAGTTTTTATTAGTATCATCAATCTTACTTTCATCAGTAAAAGAAGACCAAGAAGTATATCTTAATGTTGAATCATCTTTATAGTTATAACCATTAGGTTTTTTTGATTGATATGAGCTATATACTCTTTTAGTATCTCCATTGTACCAACGCCATACATCATCATAATATGAATACATTTTAGCAGAAGATTCTTTTTCTTTTTCATATTCTTCACCAGGGGATTCAACACTATATTCACCATTATTCCAATATTTTTTCTCTTTACCATCCATATAATACCATCTATATCCAGTTTTTGAACTTATATGACGATAATCAAATTCTTCTGGATAATTTAAACTCCATTTTGTAGGTTCAGTAGTTGTTTTTGTTTGAGTATCTTTATTTGTATAACTAATTGGTTGAGTAGAACTATAATCACTATATTTTATATCGTTTTTATACCATTTCCATTGTTTGTCTCTATAGCTATAATAAGTTTTTGTTTCTCTAACATATTCAGTAATAACAGCATTATTAGCAATATCTGGCAAATCATCTTCATCTAATGGTAACAAAACACCATTAGTTTCAGTTGTACTTATTTTTTCACTTGGATACCATTTAGTCCATTCTGAATTATATGAATCAACTTTGAAATAATTAAATGTAGTTACAACTTTTGCATTTTTTTCTTCATCATAATTATCAGATTCTTTTTTAAATTCTTTTGTTGAACAGTAAGAAGCATTATCTAAATTTAGTGTTTTAATATATGTATCATTATATTTTGTATATGTAACAGTACCTGTTACTTGTTTATCTTTAAAAGTTATTGAATCGTTTAAACTTGATAATTCAATTGTTTTGTTTACTCCATTTAGTGATGGCAATAAATTGTTTTCACTAAAATAACTATCAGTTTTACTTAAAATTTCCGTTCTTAATTCATTGCACGCTCTTTTATGAGCACCATTAACAAAACTAGATATAATAAAATATAGTACTAAAATGATAAATAAAATAATTAAGATCAATTTAATATTAACTTTGGTTAAAAATTCTTTTAATTTGTTCATAATTACACCTCTTAATTATTATACCATAATTTAATCTATTTTTTTATCAAAAAGCATAAAATGTTATAGGTGGTTATTATGTCTAAAAAAGAAGAGTTTAAACAATTTGTTAAAAAAAATCCTAAATTAGTTAAGTATGTTAAAAGTGGTGAAAGTAATTGGCAAAAATTTTATGAAATATACGATTTATATGGTGAAGATGAAAATGCATGGAAAGAATATTTGGGAGTAGCTACAACAGTTGGGACATTAGATATGCTAAGTTGGCTTAAAAATATTAATTTAGATAGTGTTCAATCTGGTGTTGCTAATATTCAAAAAATGTTAGGAATGGTACAAGAACTTACAAATAAAGAAGAAAAGCCAAATCAAGAATATAAACCTAGACCAGTTTATAAACATTTTGAGGATTAATGACTATTGATATTCAATATAAAATAAAAAACAATAAAAATTATGTTAGATTTTTAAGAGAAAATTCTAATTGGTATAAATATTTAAACAGGGATCCTGTTAATTTTAAATTTTTTGAAGAAGAAGTTAAAACTATATATCAATTAAGACCGGCTGATAAAATCAATAAAGTTATGAATACTATAGAAATGTTGCAGACTATTTTTTCTAAATAAAGATTATATTTTCCTTGTTTTTCTCTTCGTTTGATATTATAAAAATTTTGCTAACTTAAATAGGTGATTACATGAAATTAAAAAATTACATTTTAGAAAGTGATTTTAAAATAATTTATTTATATAATAAACTTAATATAGTAAATTATACCGATATATCTCATTTTGATAATAATAAAATAATGATTAATTATAATAATGGTGGTTTAGTAATTAATGGTAAAAATTTAGTTATTTCTAAATTATTAAGCGATGAGTTATTAATTGAAGGCAGTATTGATAAACTAGAGTTTAGGTGATTTTATGACAAGTAAAGTTAAATTAAATGTAAAAGGAAAAAATACTGAAAGATTTATCAAAAGACTTAAATCAAATGATATTGACATATTAAAAATCGAGTATATTAAATATAATGAAATTAATATAATAATTTATAAAAAAGACTATGAAAAAATATTGAACATAAAAACAATTTATGACGTAAATATCGTTGATATTTATGGTATAATAAAAATTGGAGAAGTTATTAATATTTATAAATATTTAATTTTTTTCATTTTGCTAGGTATATCTATATTAATTTTTTTAAGTAATGTTATATTTAATGTTGAAGTAATTCATAATGATAAAGATTTGAGAAATTTGATTATAAATGAATTAGAAAATTATGATATAAAAAAATATAAATTTAAAAAAAATTATAATGAAATACAAAATATAAAAAATGAAATATTAAATAAATATCAAGATAAAATAGAGTGGTTGGAGATAGAAGAAAAAGGTACTAGTTATATTGTTAGAGTAGAACCAAGAATTATTCCAAACAATGAAGAATCTTATGAAAAACAAAATATTATCGCTTCAAAAAGTGCGGTTTTAAAAAAAATAATTTTAGAAAGTGGCGAAGTTTTAAAAAATATAAATACTTATGTTTTTGAAGGCGATGTGATAATTTCTGGTAATATTTATTTAAATGATGAAATAAAAGATACAATTAAAGCTGAAGGCACTATATATGGCGAGGTTTGGTACAATGTAAAAGTTGAGTATCCATATATATATAGTGAAATCAAAGAAACAAATAATTATCAAGATGTTTATTTTTTAAAATTTTTAAATAAAGAATTTGAATTTAATTTAAACAAGTTTAATGAAAAAAAAGTAGAAGAACAAATCATATTAAAACATACTATTTTGCCTATTTGTTTGGTTAGGCAACATCAACAAGAAATTGAAACTGAATCATTTGTTTTAACTAGTGAAGAAGCATACAACTTAGCTATAAATAAAGGTATTAGTAAGATAAATGAAACTTTAGATAATGATGAAAAAATAATTGATTATAAAGTATTAAATTATAATGTAGAAGAAGATAAAGTTATATTAGATATATTTTTTACGGTTTATGAGAATATTACTGGTTATAGTAAGATAGAAGGTGAATAATGTTTTATAATAGTATAAAAGAAATTATGTTAGATATATGGCCTAGTTTGTTAATTTGCTGTGTTATTAGTATTTCTTTAAGAATAACTTTTTTGATTAAAAATAAAGTTAAATTTGTTTTTTATAAAGAAATATTAATGTTAGGTTTTATTATGTATGTAATAGCATTATTTGAAGTAGTAACTTTTCAAGATGTTAGTTGGTCTAGTTCTAATTTTATATTGTTTAAAGAAATGCTAAGGTATGAATTTGGAACAAAACTATTTTTTAAAAATGTTATTGGTAATATGATTATGTTTATTCCTTTTGGATTCTTTACTTCATATTTTTTAAAATTTAAGAAATTTTATGCAATATTTTTCTTAACTTTTTTAACATCTATTACAATTGAGACAACTCAATTATTAATTGGGCGAGTATTTGATATTGATGATATTTTTCTAAATATAATTGGAGGTTTAATTGGGTACTTTATATTTAAAATTATTTACAGAATTAAATTCTTGAAAAACGATGTTATTTATAATATAATTATTAGTGTTGTTTTAATATTAATTATATTATATTTGTTAGGGGTGTTTTATGTTTGAAATTATTAATGAAACAAATGAAGAGATTAAAGAAATAGATACAATTAATGAACTTCTAAACTTTGTAATAAAAAAAGAAAATTTAGAGAATTGTTTATTCAATATTATTATTGTTGATAATGATTATATTCATAAACTAAATAAAGAATATCGTGGGATTGATAGGCCAACAGATGTTATTAGTTTTGCTTTAGAAGATGAAATTGATAATGTAAAATTAGATTTTAGAGTTTTAGGTGATATTTATATTTCATTAGATAAAACATACGAACAAGCTAAATTATATAATCATTCATTTTTAAGGGAATTGTCTTTTTTAACTATTCATGGTTTATTACATTTATTAGGTTATGATCATATACAAAAAGAAGATGAGGAAGTAATGTTTAAAAAACAAGATGAATTATTAAATGAATTTGGAATTGTGAGGTAAAATATGAAAAGTGGGTTTGTAAGCTTAATAGGACGACCAAATGTTGGTAAATCTACATTATTAAATAGTATCATTGGTAAAAAGGTAGCCATTACATCAGATAAACCACAAACAACAAGAAATATTATTGAAGGAATATATAATGCTTCTGATACACAAATAGTATTTGTTGATACACCAGGAATTCATAAACCAAAATATAAATTAGGTAAATATTTAAATAAACAAGCTTATTATAGTATCGATGACGTTGATGTTGTGGTGTTTTTAGTTGACGCTAGTGAAGAATTAGGTAAAGGAGATTTATATATAATTGAAAAATTAAAAGAGATAGATAAACCTGTTATTTTAATTTTAAATAAAATAGATAAGATTAAAAAAGAACAAATTTTATTAAAAATTGATGAATATAAAGATTTGTATAATTTTAAAGAAATAATTCCTTTATCAGCTTTAAAAAAAGATAATATTAAAACTTTATTAGAAGTCTTAAATAAATATTTACCAGACAATATTAAATATTTTGATGATGATGTATATACTAATAAAAGATTAGAGTTTTTAATATCAGAAATAGTAAGAGAAAAAGTATTTAATTTAACAAATGAAGAAGTTCCACATTCAGTTACATGTGTAGCTGAACAAATAAAAAGAGAAAAAAATAATTATAGTATTAATGTTGCGATTATAGTTGATAGGGATTCACTTAAAAAGATTATAATAGGTAAACAAGGATCTATGATAAAAGAGATTGGAATTGAAGCAAGAAAAGATTTAGAAGAGCTATTAGGCAAAAAAGTTTATTTAGAGTTATTTGTTAAAACTATTAAAAATTGGCGTGATAAAGAAAAATACCTACAAGAATTTGGCTTTAAAGATTTTTTAGAATAATTGAATAAAATTTAAATTGGATAAACACAATATTAATGGAGATGATAAATATGAAAAAAGAAATATTGTGGCAACTATTTAAAAAAACGGGGAAAATTGAATATTATTTAAAATACAAAAAAGAAGGTGACTAATTTGGAAGTCGTAGTAGGTGGTATATATAAACATTTTAAAGGAAATTTATATAAAGTAATTAATATTGGTTATGATAGTGAAACTAATATTAATGGAATTTCTAAAAAGTTAGTGATATATGAAGCTTTGTATGATGACCATAAAATTTGGGTAAGACCATATGATATGTTTGTATCTAAAGTTGATAAAGAAAAATATCCAGATGTTTTACAAGAATATCGTTTTGAGTTGATTGATAATGACTGAAGTTGAAGGCATAATATTAAGTGCTCAAGATTATGGTGAAACAAGCAAAATACTAAATGTTATAACTAAAGAATATGGGATAATAGGTGTTATTGCAAAAGGATGTAAAAGTTTAAAAAGTAATTTAAGAAGTGTAACTGATAAACTAACTTATGGAAAATTTTATATTTATTATAAAAAAGATAAATTATCTACTTTATCTAATGTAGATATTATTGATAACTTTAAAAATGTTAAAAAGGATATATCTAAAATAAGTTATGCAACATATTTGTTAGAATTAACTGGACAAGTTATCAAACATAGCATGAAATATGAAGTATATGATTTATTAATTAATGGATTAATAAAAATAAATGAAGGCTATGATCCTTTAGTTATTATGAATATTTTAGAACTTAAATATCTAGATTATCTAGGTGTTATGCCTATATTAGATAGATGCTGTAAGTGTGGTAGTACTTTAATTAAGACATTATCTAATGACGGTTATATTTGCAGCAAATGTTATACTAATGAAAGAATAGTATCAGATAAAACAATTAAATTATTAAGAATGTATTATTATGTTGACATATCTAAAATAACTAAATTAGAAGTAAGTAGTAAAGCTAAAAATGAAATAAATATATTTTTAGATGAATACTATGAAAGATATACAGGATTATATCTAAAAAGTAAAAAATTTATTAAAAATTTAAGTAAGATAATATGATTGGATATAAAGCATTTGATTATGATTTAGTTAATAGATATGGAATGAAATTTGATCTTAATGTAGAATATAGTTTATCTGGTGAATTAAAGTTTGGAAATAATGGCAATGGGTTTCATTTTTGTACTAATTTAGAAGATACGTTACGTTACGTCGATGGAGCAAATGCTATAATTGTAATGGTAGAAGCACTAGGTAATTTAAAACAATATGATGATGAATATAATGGTTATTATGACATGTTTGTAACTAACAAAATTAAAATTATAAAAGTGTTAACTAAAGAAGATATTTTA
The DNA here is from genome assembly GCA_018716405.1 of Candidatus Faecisoma merdavium. Taxonomy (GTDB): domain Bacteria; phylum Bacillota_I; class Bacilli_A; order RF39; family UBA660; genus Faecisoma; species Faecisoma merdavium. The sequence goes on from DVJX01000040.1 coordinate 23,494, forward strand.
AAATACATGTTTAAGTTACCTGAATTTAGAATGATTAGATTAATTAGTTCATATTTTCAATTTAGTGAAGAAGATTTACAAATGTTAGAAATGTTATATCAAAACAATGATAGTATAATTAAAGCAATAAGATATTATCAAAGAAATGAATTAGACGCTTATAAAATATTATAAATTAATATTTGACAATTTAATTAATTTATAGTAAAATGTATATAGATGAGAGAAATCTCATAAAATAAAAAAGAGTTACATTTAATTGGTGATGTTAAGTGTTTTCTCTATAAAGATTTTTTTGGAGAAAGCACCGTTTCAATGATGATTCGGTGTTTTCATTTATTAATCCTTATTTTTAAGGATTAGAATTGTATAGAATACAATTAAAGCAAATGCAATAAGTTGTTGCATTTAAATTAGTGTTCCTTTCTATAGTATATATCATAGGACCACCTCCTATTAACAATAAATGTTAATAGAGAAAACACCTTAACTATTAAATATAACTCTATAGTTAATTATACATTAATTTAAATGATAAATCAACAACAAATTAACAAAAATAAAAAATTTTTACTTATTTAAATATTGTTAAAAAAAGTAAAATATGTTATTATATTAACAGCGGTGATGAAGAAGGAGTAATTAAAGTAATTATTTATAGAGAGAATGTGGCTGGTGAAAACATTTAATAACCTTTAATGAAGTAGTCTTTTGAGCTAAAGGTGACGCGTTATAGTCTTTGAGTATAAATTAAGGTGGTACCACGTAATAATCACGTCCTTATAGGGGATGTGATTTTTTTATGGAGTGATTATATGAATATAGAAGAATCTAAAAAACAATTTAAAATGTACGTTGATGCTTATAATTTTGATAATGAAAAAATTAAATTAAAATATTATCATTCATTACGAGTCTCTAAATTATGCAAAGATATAGCAATTTCTTTAAATTTAAATGAAGAAGATATCAAAGTGGCTGAACTGTTAGGATTATTGCATGATTTTGGTAGATTTGAACAAGTTAAGATATATAATACATTTAATGATAAAAAAAGTGTTGATCATGCTATACTAGGTGTTGAAGAGTTAAAAAAATTTGGCTTTGATAAGTTTATTGAAGATAAAAAAATTCAAAAATTAATTGAAATAGCAATTCTAAATCATAATAAAACTTTTATAGAAACTAATTTAACTGAAAGAGAAACATTATTCTGTAAAATTATAAGAGATGCAGATAAAATAGATATATTCTATATAATTCAAGATGATGAATATGTACCAACAAATGATTTTATAGGTGATAAAATTTTTAATAGAATAATTAATTATCAAGTTGATTTTGAACATAATATTAATACTTTAGAAAATTATGTAATTAAAATAGCAATGATTTATGATATTAATTTTTTATGGTCATATAAATATCTATACGATAAAAATTATATTTCAAATATAATTGATAAAATAATAAGCACAAATAAGCAAGAAGAAAAATTATTAATAATAAAAGATAAAATTATAAATTATTTAAAAAACAAGGAGGAATTATGTTAGATACAAAATATAATCATTTAGAAGTAGAAAATAAATATGAAGATTGGAAAAATAAAGGATATTTTAGTAGTGGAGATTTGTCTAAAAAACCATATTGTATAGTTATCCCACCACCTAATGTAACAGGTAAATTACATTTAGGTCATGCTTGGGACACGACTTTACAAGATATTATAATTAGATATAAAAGAATGCAAGGTTATGATGCTTTATGGTTACCCGGTATGGATCATGCTGGTATTGCAACACAAGCAAAAGTAGATAACAAATTAAAAGAAATGGGAATTAATCCAAGATGCCTAGAAAGAACTGAATGGCTTAAATATGCTTGGGAATGGAAAGAAGAGTATGCGGATAATATTCATAAACAATGGGCTAAATTAGGTTTATCATTAGATTATAATAAAGAAAGATTCACTTTGGATGATGGCTTATCTCATGCAGTAAAAAAAGTATTTATTGATTTATATAATGAAGGATTAATTTATAGAGGAGAACGTATTATAAACTGGGATCCTAAAGCGATGACTGCTTTATCAAATGAGGAAGTTATTTATAAAGAAGTAGAAGGCGCATTTTATCATATTAAATATTTTATCGAAAATAGTGATGAATATTTAGAAGTTGCTACAACAAGACCAGAAACTTTATTTGGCGATACAGCTGTTGCAGTTAATCCTAATGATGAAAGGTATAAAAAATATATTGGTAAAAATGTAGTACTTCCTATTATTAATAAATTAATTCCTGTTATAGCAGATATTCATGCTGATCCAGAATTTGGAACAGGTGTTGTTAAAATAACGCCGGCTCATGACCCTAACGATTTTGAAGTTGGTAATAGACATAATTTAGAAAGAATTGTTGTAATGAATAAAGATGCGACAATGAACGAAAATGCTATAGGGTATACAGGTTTGGATAGATTTGAATGTCGAAAAAAATTAGTAGAAGACTTAAAAGAAAAAGAACTATTAATTAAAATTGAAAAAATGAAACATTCAGTAGGACATTCTGAAAGAACAGATGTTATGATTGAACCTTATCTATCTAAACAATGGTTTGTTAAGATGCGTCCTTTAGCAGATAGAGTATTAGAAAATCAAAAAAATAAAGATACTAAAGTAAATTTTGTTCCTACTAGATTTGAAAAAATTATGAACCATTGGATGGAAATAACTTATGATTGGTGTATTTCAAGACAATTATGGTGGGGACATCAAATACCAGCTTATTATAAAGGTGATGAAGTATATGTAGGATATGTTGCTCCTAGTGAGGAATGGGTACAAGATTCTGATGTATTAGATACTTGGTTTTCATCAGCTTTATGGCCATTTAGTACATTAGGTTGGCCAGATACAGATATATCAAGATATTATCCTAATAACTGTTTAGTAACAGGATATGATATCATTCCTTTTTGGGTTAATAGAATGACTTTTCAAGGATTACATTTTACTAATAGTAGACCATTTAAAGATTGTTTGATTCACGGCTTAATTAGAGATAAACAAGGCAGAAAAATGAGTAAGTCTTTAGGTAATGGTGTTGATCCTATGGATGTTATTGCAGAATATGGATGTGATTCATTAAGATTTTATCTATCAACATCTACAGCTAATGGGACTGACTTAAGATATGATGAAGAAAAAGTTAAATCAACTTGGAATTTTATTAATAAATTATGGAATGCGTCTAGATTTGTTTTAATGAATATTGAAGATTTTAACTATAGTCTAGGAAATTTATCAGTAAGTGATAAATGGATATTAAATAAAATGAATAATTTAATTAATAAAGTAACAAAATATATGGATAAGTATGAATTTAATACTGTTGGTTCATTATTATATAGTTTTGTTTGGGATGATTTTTGCGATTGGTATATTGAATTATCAAAAGCTTCTATGAATGATACAACAAAAACAGTATTATTAATAGTTTTAACTAACATATTAAAACTATTACATCCATTTATGCCTTTTGTAACAGAAGAAATATATTTAAAATTACCTATTCATGATGAATCAATTATGATAAGTGATTATCCAAAATATGATAAAAAATTCAAATTTGAGAGTAATTTAGATTT
>DVJX01000041.1 GCA_018716405.1 Candidatus Faecisoma merdavium
ATATACCAATATATATTATATCTTCTTTAGAATAAGTACGTAATAATTTAAATAAATTTTCTAAATCAACCATTACTTCTTCAAATTTCATATATAAATCATTAACACTAAAATCATTATTAAAAGTCACATTACTAAATAAATCATTCATTCCAACTGATAAAGTTATAATATCAGCTTTAATTAATATATTTTGAATATTTTTACCATTTATTTTTATATTATCTTCAATATCTTTTACAAAATCAATACTTCTTTTATTGTTATTAGTAAAACTTTCATATTTTTTTATTTCTAAACTATCTTTAACATAATCAGCATAACCATAATCTTTAGCATTATAGGAATTTATTCCATTAGCAAGACTATCTCCCATTGAAAAATAATATATTTCTTTATCTTTGAATCCTAAATAAATTAAAAAAACTGCTAATAAAACAATAATTATAGTTAATATTTTTTTCATAATATTCCTCCAATAAAAAAAGTAGATTACTCTACTTAATTATATTAAACTCTATTAAAATTATTCATCTACTAGGACAATATCAGCACCAACATTTGTTAGTTTTTCAATAATATTTTCATACCCTCTTAAAATATGTTCAACATCTTTAATAATTGTTGTTCCACTTGCTTTAAGTCCTGCTAAAACTAAACAAGCTCCTGCTCTTAAATCAGTTGCCACTACTTCTTTTCCGATTAATTCTTTAGGTCCATTTATATATATTTTTCTTTTATCAATAATTATATCTGCACCCATTTCATTTAAAAAAGCAACATTTTGAAATCTATTTTCATATATTGTTTCTTCTAATATTGATTTTCCATCACATCCTATTAATAGTGTGGTCATTGGTTGTTGTAAATCGGTAGGAAAACCAGGGTAACCTAATGTCTTAACAGTTACATTTTTCATCTTATTAGCCTTAGAAACTATTAAATAATCATCATATATTTCTATTGGCACATTCATTTCTTTTAATTTTGATGTTAATGATTCAATATGATCTGGTATTATGTTTTCTATTTTTAATTTATTTCCTACTAAAGCACCAGCTATAACATAAGTACCTGCTTCAATTCGATCTGGTATTACCTCAATAAAACCATCTTTTAATTTTGAGACACCCTCTATTTTTATTTCACTAGTACCAGCACCACTTATCTTAGCACCCATATTATTCAAAAAAGTTGCTACATTAACTATTTCTGGTTCTTTTGCGGCATTTAAAATAGTCGTTATCCCCTTAGCTTTAACTGCTACTAACATTGTATTTATTGTGGCTCCAACACTAGGCATATCAAGACTAACCTCATTACCGACTAATTCATCGGCTGTAATTATAAATTTATTACCTTCTTCTATTACTTCTGCTCCTAAGGCGCGATATCCTTTTAATGTTTGATCAATTGGCCTTGCCCCTATTGAACACCCCCCTGGAAAATACATTTCAACATGTTTATATTTTCCTAATAAAGCTGACATAAAATAATAAGATGCTCTTAATTTTTTAGCTTTTACTTCAGGTATTTCTCTGTTTTCTAAATTCGATTGATCAATAATCATTCTATCATTTTCTCTTACTACTTTTGCACCTAGATACTCTAATATTTCATTTAAAGCATCAATATCAGAAATATTAGGTACATTATCAATAGATACAACTCCATCTGATAACAAAGATGCAGGAACTAAAGCAACTGCACTATTTTTAGCTCCACTTATTTTTATTGTCCCTTTTAATTCTTTTCCTCCATTTATTTTAATTTTTTTCATAACTTCCTCCACTATATTTGTATGTAATTAACTAGGCTTTGTTATTACTTCCAAATAAAATTATTTTTTCTTTAATCATTTCTTTCATTGCAATTTCGCCACCTTTAATTATTTTACGTGGATCATAAACTTTATCATTTTCATTCAAAAATATTCTTACAGCATTTGACCAAGCAATTTGCAATTCGGTATTTATGTTTATTTTTGTAATACCACAACTGATGGATTTTTTTATTAATTCATCTGGTATTCCAGAACCTCCATGTAATACTAAAGGCAACTTAATTAATTCATGAATTTTAACCATTCTTTCAAAATCTAGTTTTGGTTTTCCTTTATAAATTCCATGAACACTACCTAAAGCTGGAGCTAGAAAATCAATATTAGTGCTATCCACTAATTTTACTGCATCTTCTATTTTGGCATAGGCTAGTTCATCAGCAACACCATCTTCTTCTCCACCAACTGCTCCTACTTCTGCTTCAACTGTTACATTTTTATCTTTAGCATATAAAACAACTTGTTTAGTTATATTTATATTTTCTTCTAAAGGATATTTTGATGCATCAATCATAACTGAAGTAAATCCATTATCAATAGCTTTAACGCAACTTTCATAACTACTTCCATGATCTAAATGCAAAGCAACAGGAATTGTTATGTTTAAATCACTAATTAAAGATTTAACTAGATTAGAAACTGTCTTATATCCACCCATATATTTAATAGCACCTTCACTAACACCTAATATAACTGGGCTATTTAATTCTTGACATTCTTCTAAAATAAACCTTGTCCATTCTAAATTATTTATATTAAAATGTGGTACAGCATATTTCCCACTAACGGCTTTATTAAGCATTTCTTTCATATTAACTAACATTCTATCACCAATTTAATTATATATATTTTTTATTATAAAATCAATAATTTTAATATTATGTATGTCAAAAATGTGTTATAATATACGGACAGAAAGGAGATATTTATGGCAAAAATTCCAATGAAAGTATGGATAAAATATAGTCTTGGGCTTAAAACAGAACTAACAGAAGATGAAAAAAAAGAGATACAAGTATGTGAATTTGCAATGCATCTTTTAGTTCCAACAGAAAGTATTAATAGATATATAAACTTAATGGGAGGAATTGATAGTGTTAAAAATGATATTTTTAAAATAGAATATTTAGCTGATTTATATAAAGTACCTACAATAATAATTAAATTAAAATTAGATTATTTATCAAATAAAAATATTGAAGAAATTTCTAAAACTAAAGAATTTAAATTAAATACATAAATGCAATAATTATTAATATTAAGCCACCAATTATGGTAGATGTTTTACCTATAATATTATTTATTTTTTTACCTAGTATTAATCCTAAATAAGTAAAAGTTAAGCTAAAGAAAGAAAAGATTGTTGAACAATATAAATAATTTTTACTAATAACATTTAAACCAATACCTACTGAGAAACTATCAACGCTTACAGCTAAACCAAATAATAACATTTGTTTAAAACAAACAATATTTTTAATATCTTCTTCTTTAAATGTTTCATAAATCATTTGAAGACCAATGATGAATAAAATAATAAAAACTATTATATTAGGGTTATTTATATATTTTAATATAATACTACCTAAAAACAAACCTAATAATGGCATAATAAAATGATAAACTCCAACTGTTAAAGACAATTTATATATGTCTTTTTTATTTAAATTTAAAGTACCATACGCCAAAGCTAAAGAAAAAGCGTCCATACTAAGACTAATCGCAATTATAATTACTAGCATAAAAAAATCCTCCTACAAAAATATATTTGTAAAAGAATTTTTTAGACTACTTACTCCAATCAATCGGTATAATATTTTTACTTATTAAAAAATTATTTGTTTTAGAAAAAGGACGACTACCAAAAAAGCCATTATAAGCTGATAGAGGTGAAGGATGAACTGATTCAACAATATAGTGATTTTTATTAGTTATTAATTTTTTCTTACTCCTTGCATATCCACCCCATAAAATAAACACAATTGGTTCTTCTCTTTCGTTTAATAGTTTTATAATATTATCTGTAAATATTTCCCAACCTTTTTCTTTATGAGATAAAGGAGTATCCTTTACAACGCTCATAATACTATTTAACAATAATACACCTTGTTTAGCCCAATTAGTTAAATCATTATTCATTTTTTTTATACCTAAATCATTTTCTAATTCTTTAAAAATATTATTTAATGATGGTGGCCTTTTAACATTATCTCTAACTGAAAATGATAATCCATGTGCTTCATTTTCTCCATGATAAGGATCTTGACCTAATATTACTACTTTTACCTCATCATAATCTGTATATCTTAAAGCATTAAAAATATCTTTATACTGTGGATAACATATTTTGTTTTTATATTCATTTTTTACAAATACACCTAATTTTTTAAAATAATCTTTTTTTAATTCATCTTTTAAAATTATATCCCAATTCTTATTAATCATAACTAACACCTACTTCATTTTACCACATTCCTTATATCTTCTCAATTCAAATATAATATCTTTCTTTAATTTAATTAAAGCATATATATTTGTAATAGCCAATAAGGCGGTTAAAATATTTACTATTTCCCATATTGTTTTAGCTGGTATAATTGAACTTATAAATAACACAAAGCAAACAATTAATTTCAAATAACTAGTTTTATTTGTTAAATATTTTAAATTAGATTCAGCATCATAAAATCCTGCTAGAATAGTTGAAAAAGCAAATAAAACTATTGATATTATAACTATAACATTTCCCACATTTCCCAAATGATAAATAAACGCATTTTGAGTTATTTCAATTCCATTCAAATTATTTCCTAGGAAATTTATATTACTTGTTAAAATTACTAAAGCTGTAGCTGTACAAATTAAAAAAGTGGTTATATAAATACCTAATATTTGAACATAACCTTGACTAACTGGAAATGCTGTTTTTACTGTTGAAGCAGCTATAGCACCTGTTCCTAACCCTGCTTCATTAGAAAATATACCTCTTTGTATACCTACTATAAAAGATGATAATACTCCAAAACCTAAAGATTTAAAATTAAAAGCTTCACTTATTATGCTTTTTAATAAATTTGGTATTTGATCTATATTACATATTATTATAAATATAGAAGCTATTATGTATATTAAAGTCATAATAGGTACTAATTTAGAAGAAATTTTAAATAATTGTTTAGTGCTTTTATTTATAATTATAAAAGAAACTAGTGTAATTACTAAACCACTTATAATAGGATTAATATTTATAGAATTAGTTATTGTATTAGCTTGAATACTTAAAAATCCAAACACTTGACTAATTACAATAATTAAAGCATAAAATCTACCTAATTTTTTATTATTTAAACCATTTTTAATATAATAACTAGGCCCACCTTTATATAAATTTTTATCTTTTTCTTGATATTTAACACCTAAAGTTGTTTCGGAAAAACTATTAGCAGCTGATATAAAACCGATTATCCACATCCAAAAAATTGACCCTATTCCACCTAAATAAATAGCTAATGCTATACCAGCAATACTTCCAACTCCAATTCTTCCTCCTAATACCATCATTAAAGATTCAAACGGAGATATTGAGTTATCTTCTTTTTTAATTATATTTTTGAACATTTCTTTAAAATTAAATTGGACAAATTTTAATTTATATGTAAAATAAATACCAGAATATACCATTAGGATTGTAGCAATCGACCATAAAATACTATCTATTATTTTAAGCATTTAATCACCTAATTAAGTATATTAACAAAAAAAAGTTTAATTTCTTAAACTTTTAATTTGTTCTATAGTTAAACCTGTTATTTTTCTTATCACATCTAAATCCATATTTAATTCTAACATCTTTCTTGCATTATCTATATTAGTTTTTTCAATGCCTTTTTTGAGACCTTTTTCGATACCTTGTTCGATACCTTCCAATAAACCTTGCTGTTTGCCTTGATTAAGTCCTTTTTCATACATTACTTCTTCATATTGCTTTTGCTCTTCTTCACGACTTATCCATTCTACTACAAATTCATCTTCATTTGCTTTTATTACATCATCTTTAAAATTATCCACTATATCACTCTTTTCTGATAGTTCTTCTAATTCTTTTTTATCTAAATCTAACATTATTATTAAATCTTCACCTTTAGTAAACTTCTTGCCATTATTATAATAGTTTTTTATATATTTGTCTATACCTATATTATATATTTTTATATAATCAGTTAATATTAATTCATTCCTTTTATCATATAATATATATTCACATTTTTCATATTTACTATTACTAAAATTTAGATTTATTTGGACTATCTTATTATCTATTTTATATTTATTTCCTCTTTTTGTATTCTCACTTGCTAGTTTAAAGATGTAATGTAAGTTTCTTA
>DVJX01000042.1 GCA_018716405.1 Candidatus Faecisoma merdavium
ATATAATTTGGAAATGGTCAGAATAATGAAAGAAAAATCAAATAAGCCAAAAGATGTAGTTGATATAAAGGTAATAGATGAATACGGATATAATGAGAAAAAATACGATGATTTAAAAATTAAAACTAATAATATGAAGTTTAAAATTTTTCCTAAAAGTAAGATTTTAAGATTATTTATAAAATAAATTACAGGTTGAAAGTGAGTTATAAAATGGAAAATGTAAAAAAAGAAGAACTAAATAAATTAATTGGAATTAATAAAACTAATATTTTTTATGATATGGTTGATGTAATATCTTCATTATATGATATGGATCAGAGTTGGAATAATGGTGGTAAAAAATGGACTTACGAATATAAATTCAGAAAAAGTGGAAAAACTTTATGTGCCTTTTATTTCAAAGAAGATATGTTAGGCTTTATGATTATTTTTGGTAAAGATGAAAGAATTAAAGTTGAAAAAATAAAAAGCGAACTTTCATCTGATGTACTAGAAACCTATGATAATGCACAAACATATCACGATGGAAAATGGGTTATGTTTGATATAACTGATAACTCAATATTAGAGGATTTAAAAAAATTACTTTTAATTAAAAGAAAACCGAATAAGAAATAATGCAAATTACAATTTAACGAGCAGATCTATAAAAGAACTTGCTTTTTTTGTGCTATAATAAATATGTAATATTTTAGTTGCAAAAATAAAATGCAACTGAAAATAGATGGAGAATAAAATTATATAATATTAAACTTAATTTGTGAAAGGAGTTAGTCTAATGAAGTTTGGAGATAATTTAAGACAAATAAGAAAAAGTAAAAAAATGTCGCAAGAACAATTAGCAGAAAAAGTTAATGTAACAAGACAATCAGTTTCAAAATGGGAGAATGGCGAATCATATCCTGAAATGAATAATATTTTAGAACTATGTAAAATATTTAACTGCAAATTGAATGATCTTGTCCATACTGATATGACAGATATTACTTCATTAGATGAAGAAATAGTTATGAATGTTGTTAAGTTTAATGAAAAGAAACAAAAAGAAGTTAAAACATTAAGCAATGTAATTAGCCTAATAGGAAAAATTGGTGCAATTGTTTTAAAAGTTGCAATACCATTTATTATATTAGGAATGATATTAGTTCCTTATATAGTTAATAATATTGAAATTAAGGACAATGAAATAGTATTTAAAACGGACAATATTAAAATTATTGGTGAAAACAAAATTGAAATTCATGATATTATTATTGGTGAGTTTGATATTCAAGATGAAGATTATGATGTTATTGAAATGTTTGAAGATAATTCTAATATTAAAATAATTACTTATATTGAAACAGGGTTGGTTTTTTTGTTAGTTGAACTATATATTATGATAATTATATTAGGATGTGTAGAAAAATTATTTAATAATATTAAAGATAAAACGACACCGTTTACTTTAGATAATGTAAAATATATTAAAAAGATTTCTTATTTAATAATTGCATTAATTTTAATTACACCAATATCTGATATTTTGTTTAGTATAATATTAGGTATATCTACTGGTGGAAGCAGTCCATTTGAATTAATGAGTATATTAGAAATTTTAATTATCTTTAGTATGTCATATATATTTGAATATGGATATGAAATGCAAAAGGATTCACATGCAAGAATGTATAATGAAAAAAATAATAATATATAAGTAATTAATATTAGCTAAAAATAATACAAATTACAATTTGTAAAGATATTTTTACATCGAAAATAAACAATGTAAAGGAATTTTGATAGAAAATAAAATGATAAAATGATAGAATTTGTCTTGTTAGGAGGAAGAGTATGGAAATTAGTAAATGTATAAAAGATGCTAGACAAAATAATAATATTAGCCAAGAAAGTTTAGCAAAACAATTAGGAGTTTCAAGACAAACTATATCTAGTTGGGAAAATGGGAAAAGTTATCCTGATCTTGTTAGTATTATTAAAATGAGTGATATATTTAATATCTTAATAGCAGGACATTTCTACAATAGGATGTTCTACTAAAATATATAAAAAAGCTGTAAAAACCCTAAAAAAGGTAGAAAAACCATAAAGAAATCATTCTTCTTCGAACCAATCTATATATACAGGTCTAGTATAGCGCTTAATATTTGCTAATAAAGCTACTTTAAAATAAGCGTATAAACATTCAATATCATTTCCATCCTCATCCTTACAATTATTTCTCTTAATACAACTTATAGTATAACTCGTACACACCAAAACTACGCGAAATTGAAAGTGCTGAAGAATTTCATTAAAAAACTCTGTCCATAAGTTCAATTCAAACTCAGAAAGAACATCTGTCAGAAGCTTTCTTCGAATTAATTCTGAAACAAACATACTCTTGGGTGTATTTTCTTTTCTCTTGGAACTTGTAACTTCTTTCATTTTCCTATCACCTTTGATTTTGTATTTAAACTTAAATAAAAAAATTAATCAATATTATTTAAACAATTATAAATTATTATTATTTTTTAAACAGGAATAGTGAACAAAAAGAAAAGCAACCCGCGATTGGTTGCTATAAATAGTAAAACAGTAAGACTAGTAATATACTTCATTGTTCTTAGTTAGAATTATATTAATTAAAGAATCAGAATAAATATCAATATCAAGTAATGTACATAGCCTAACAGGATCCGGTGCATCAAGTGGAACTTCTGATAAAAGATCCCCATACAGAATTACGTACTCGGTGTCTTTTATAATATCAATTAACTCCTCATAACTTCCTTTAACATTGTTAGCATCATAGATGATTTTCCAAATCTTAGTATAGAGCTCACGATTATAAAGGGTAAATACTTTCTTATCATGCTTAAATCTGATAACGTTACCGGTTACTGAATCGCTTGGAACGCTTAAACTAAGCTTAACCAAAGATTCTAATTCTTGTAACGCGTTATCAGTTAAGTAAAATAAAATTTTCTTACCAACGCTATAACGCACTTCACCATCAGCATAAACGGTTACTGCATGCTTACCTTTGATTCTTAAAATCCAATCTTTATCCATATAAATTACTCCTTCAACATAAAAACTAATTCAAATCATCAAATCTTTGCCAGTTTTTAACCAATTGTGGCAATCTTTTCCAATGAGGTAGTAGAAATACCCAATGAAATAAGTTTGAGCAAATTTAAGCAAAATTTTAAGTTGCTCAACAAAACTGGTATGACTAAACTTTTCGGCATCATCAACTAATTACATATTATAAAACAATAATTAATCAAAAACTTTTCGACACCAACAACAATCAGTAATCCAAGTGCCAACACACTCAAAGTTTTTGATAAATTATAATTGTTATAATAAAATAATTAATTGAAAAGCCGGAATGATCTCTTTGTCCGCCTTTTCTCACTAAAAGAATAGGTGTTTATGTATCTGTAATCACTTATAAAAAGATTATCTCTATTGTTCTTACTACTACTATTACTATTACAAGACTTAATGGCTACTAAAGACTGCTTGTCTGGTCCGATTAATAATTAACCTAGCACTTACAAATAATATTACTTTCAATATAATATATAAAAAACATATAAAATTTTAAAAAAATTAACAAATTATCTCAATATGTGAATAATTACTAAAAATGTCTCTATTTTTAGTAAACAATAATTAGTGAAAATGTCTCTGTTTTATATTATAGTAAATTCGCTAATAATTAGTGAAAACGTCTCTTAATAAATTATTGACTTATTTTATAGTTTTAATATAATAATTAATGTTACTTGAGGGGATAAGGCAATACTGAGGAGTAACCTGAGCACTCAAGTAATGCTATACAAAAAAGATTATATTCTTTTTTGGAAGCCCTAAGCGACAAACCTTAGGATTTGGGACAAAGTCCCAAGATTAATGTCTGGACATCATATTTTTCCTCCAAGGATGGTTAGCAGGTGGAATATACTTATGATGTTCTTTTTTTATTGTAGTAATTTCTGATTCTTTTTTCATAATAGAATCTCTATTTTCTAGTTCTAACATTTGATAGTAATGATTTTCTATTTCACCTATATATTCTCCATCATAATCTATTATTAATGTACATTTTGTTCCTTTTTGAAAATTAATGACTTCTCCAGTTTCTATATCAATAGGAATATAATATTTACGATTGTAACTTATACAAGATGCATTATCGATAATTTTTTCTTTTCTTTCTGAAATAATTAATTTTAATTCTTCCTCTGTGTAAGTATTTTCTCTCATTAACGATGTTTTATCATCTATAGCATAAGAAAACTTTTTATTCATCTTAGGTATAAATACTTTATTTAAATACTTATTTGCTTCATCAATATCAGTTATGTTATTAAGTCTTAATTCAGCAATAAGTCTGTTCTTAAATGTTTCATTTTCTCTTTCAACATTAGCTTTAGCAGTTGATATACTTGTTGTATATAAAACAATATTCAATTGTTCGCAAACTTTGCCAAACTGTGTCATAAACTTCTTTTTTTCTTTATCTTTAGTATTGTTAGCTGAAAATGTACTTCTGTTATCTGCTTTAATTTTTGCAGGTATTCCGTAGTTTATTATTAAATTAAATAATACTACATAATAACCTCTGGTTATTTCTTCGAATTCAAACCATCCAAACAAAACTTTCTTTGTAGCCTTATCCACGGCTAAATGTAGATATGATGGTATACCACCAAACCACATTTTGTTACAAGCATCCATTTGAATTTCTTCACCGAATACTAATAGATTATTAGATTTTCTAGGGTGAGCTTTTTCTGCTTCTATAATTCTTGATTTAAAAAGATCTATTTTCACATCTATGATATTAGAATCAGTTTCTTTAATAATTTCTTTCATTTTATCTTTATATGCTTTAACAGTCTTCTTGTGTGCAAGTGGTGAAATAATATCATCTTCAGTGAATTTCTTTAACATAGTATCATAAGATATATCATATTTACCAAAAACATAGTCTTCATAAAAATGAATAAAGTTAAAATCATAGTATGTTGTTAAATATAATTCTTCAAGTGTTTTAATTATATTAGTATCTTTCTTATTAGGATTTTCTTTTCCTCGGCTTTTATGAATAAAACCTTCTTTACCTTCAGAATGATAAATGTTTTTCAACCTGTCTATTTGTTTTAAAGATAAATTAAGTTCTATACTGGCTTCCTTTCTAGTCATAAATCCATTGACTACTTTTTCAATGGTTTCATACTTTTTATTTTCTTTATCATTTAACATAAAAAAACCTCCTTATCATTTATAAAATGACAAAGAGATATTTTAATATAAAATAGGGACATTTTCACTAATTATTACATAAATTTTGAATACCAATTCTAATAGAGACATTTTCACTAATTATTTATTTTTTAATTGGGGACATTTTCAAAAATTTTTCACAAAAATTAACAAATTATCTCAATAGAATTGACCTAATGTTTAAAAAATGTTATAATTATAAACGTGAAACAAATTCTGTTTAACACATATAATAAATTAGATATGGGTCCGTAGCCAAGTGGTAAGGCACTGGACTGCAACTCCATGAGCACCGGTTCAAATCCGGTCGGGCCCTCCAAATTTTGATAATTTAAGTTTTTAAAAAAAATCGATATGAAAAAATGTCACAAAAAGTGTCACAAAAAATCAAAAATTAACCATAAATAATGACATTTAATGAAAATTATTGATAATTAAAACTTTGAAAATAAAGGGATTCAAAAAAATTGGGGATTAGTCTTTAGGACTGCAACTCCCCGAGCGTCGGTTCAAGTCCGGCTGGGCCCTCCAATATGATAGGAAACTCAAATTTTTAGATTTTGAGATTAATAAAAGCTAACTAGAAATAGTTAGTATTTTTTTTAAGAATAGTTGCGAATATACCATTAACGAAAATAATTAAAAAATTAAAAAAATAAACTTGCAAAAAAATGTAATTGATAAACTAGTCAATAAAAAATTATAAAATTAAATGATTTAATAGCTTCATATTATTCTTTGACATATTAATAAAATTATGATATAGTAATTGACCAAGGGAGGTTTTTATTATGAAAATAGAAAATTATAAAAAAACAAAAGAAGAATTAAGAAATCAAAAGGTAGAAAATAATAACAAAATAATATTAAGTGATGAAAGATGTAAGCTGCTAAAAGAAACTTCTTTTGAAAATAAAGCATTAACAACTTTGACCTTCGCTATGCTTGGATATTTACCATTATTTATGATATCGTCAAATTTAATTAACAATTTTGGTGTTTCTATATTTACAAATATTATTCCTGCATATAGTTTTCCTGCATTTATGTTAGGAAGCTCAATAGGAATAGGAGCATTAGGTAGAGCTTTATTATATAAAATACGTAAAATAAAAGAAAAATTTAGATCTTTTTCAAAGTCAAAAAAAGAGTCAGAAAGATTAAAAGAAGAAATAAATTATAAAATAGAGATAGAAAAAGCAAAAAACAGAAATTTGGCAATAGATGAAACCATAAAAAATTTAGATATTGGTGAAATATTATCAGAAAAAATATCAGATAAATATAATGTAAGTGGAAATAATTCTATTATAAATTATATAATATTAGAAAAAAAAGAATTATCTAAATTTATCAAAGGACAATATGACAAATTGGATCTAATTTCAACTAAAAAAGTATTATACGATTATTTTGGAACAGTAATATTAAGCTCAAAGTGGGAAAAGTTTGTTGAAGCAATGAAAATTTGTTTTATAAGTGGAGTATTTACATTGTTTTCTTCGGCACTTTCTATAAGTTTAGTAAAAGATGCTCTTACATATAGTTCACCATATGCACCTTTAGCAATTGCAATAACTCCTCTTCTTGTTGGTATGGCTGGTGCCGGAGCATATAAAGCAAAAATAAATAAAGAGCAAAAAAAGGTATTTGATAGTTTTAATATTAAATTAGGTGAAAACACTTCAGAAGAATTTGATAAATTATTAGGTATGCAAATAAATAATATTAGTTTGGGAATGGTTGAACTAGAAAAAATAAATCAAATTTTACATTTATTAGAAGAAAAAAAATCTGAAGATGAAAGAGATTTATCTATTACAAATAGTTTAAATTGTAAGAATGTTGAAACACCACTTCCAGATATTGCTGATAATATAAGTCCAGATGTATATGTTCCTAACCAAGAAGAACAAGCACCAAAATTAGTTAAAAAAAGAAAAATAAATAATCCAAACAATAATAATTAGTAGTAAATTTAATTTAAAATTTATATTATTTTATCGATTTATAATTTTAGATGAAAAAATTGAAAGAATTTAATCAATCATTGCAAAAAACTTACATCGACTTGTAAGTTTTTTGTTTTATTCAATATAATATTTTTAATAATTATTCTGTTTTTTAGAATATCAAATGAATCAATATTAATAGCAATATCATAATGATTTAAATCATGCAATCACTATTGGTATAGAATTTATAATGTTTATAGCGTTCTTTATTAATTCATATATTGTTACAGCTGTTTTTTTGTTGATTCATCATCTTTTTCTAATGATTGCTCAATAAGCTCATTAGAAATATGTTGGTTTACTACATTTTTAAAATCTTTTATATATTCTTGTAATTTAATTAATACTTCTATATGTGGTAATTTTTTATGTTTTTCCATTACTGGATTATACATTACATATTTAGTAAAATCTATCCATTCGTCTTTGCATTCTTCAAAAGATTTACCATTATTTAATTCGCTTTTGATTTTTTATCTAGACATAATGATAAAGCTAAATTTAATTTTAAATGACATTGCTCGTTATATTCTTTGTATGCAACTGATTCTTTAATTTCTGAAATTATCATATTTAATATTGACCACGCATCTTTAATTTTAATATTATGGTAATGTTTATTAAGATGATCTTTAAATATTTTGTAAAATATTTCACCATATTCTTGATTAAAATAATCAACTAATACATCTCTATTAAAATACATTCCTTTAAAAGTTAATTTTTTCCCAAATAGTATTTTCAATAAAAATCCATAATTTGTAATTGCATAATTACTGCTTTCATTATTCATAACAAGAAATCTGTTGCCAGAAGGCGTATTGTAATATCTATTTTGATTTGATCCAGACATAATCAATGATTCTGATTCATTAAATATTTCATTTAAATTATCTTCATTAAAATAATTCTTGTCATTTGGCGTAAGCCAAAATGTTCCTTTATAAATTTTATATATGTCTGAGGATTTTTTCAAACCAGATTGAAGACTATTAATTCTATTAAAATCAATTTTTCTGCCATCATACATTTCGTTTAAATTTGTTGTGAAACCGTTTGCTTTTAATCTATTATATAATTCCTTTTGCCTTTGTATATAAACAAAATCTATTCCAATATCATAACTTGTTTGTAAGGCATGCTCAAATTCATGCATTACTACTTTAATTCCAGCCATATAATTTTCTTTTTCTGTAAAATTTGTGTTATTAGTATTTAATAAATTAGAAATTTTATTTCTATTTAGAGTAATAGATCTAAATGAATCAGCCCAACAAGCTCTACCGCCTTGATTTTTAATCTCTAAATATACTACATTATATAATAATCTGTTTATAAAAAAATCTTCAACACTATATTTACAATCTGGAGATTTAAATAAATATTCTTGCTCATCATATATTTCAGTAATTCCAATTGATTCATAGTATGTAATAATTCTTTCCATAAGGGTATTTAAAATTTCTTTATAGCGAACACTATAATTATTATTTTCATTTAAATAATCAAAAAAAATATCTACTATTTTATTAACTTTTAATTTATCCATAATATAATAATCCTCCTATAATCAAAATATACTTAAACTTTTGTAAAATGCAAATAATAAATGATATATAAATATTTATTTTTTTTATATAATATCAACTATCAAATATAGCTGTTTGTTTTTTTTTAAAATTAGGGCATTTTTTTAAATTGTTTAAAATTTCTGTTGGTTTTCCTTGTTTATATTTAAAACATTCATTAATTTTTTGATTGTTATAAAATTTACATAATTCACACAACGAAAAACAAATTTTTAAATCTCCGTTTTTATAAATGAATTTGTCATTTTTCATAGCAAGCCTCCTTTTTATTATAATCTAATTATAGCATAAAAGTTTAATTTTAGATATCATTTGATATATAAATTTACATATTACGAAATTAAATATTATTAGATAATAATTAAACAAAAAATTAGAGAAAAATAAATTTTCTCTATATTAATGTAAGTTTTTTTTAATAAATAATTCAATTGTTTTTTAAAGTGCTAAATTAATTAATATTGAAACAGCTTAAATTATATCAATCAATATTAATATAAGATTTATAATGCTTAAATATACAAATCAGCAAATTTTAAAAAAATTTAAAATTTTACATATAAAAATGATATAATAAAAAAGGTGATAAAAATGGATTTATATGAATATGAAAATGAATTATATGATAAAGGTATCAAATATATTGGAGGTGTAGATGAAGTTGGACGTGGCCCTTTAATAGGTCCAGTTGTTGCTAGTTGTGTTGTATTACCAAAAGATTTTGTATTAGAAGGTTTAACAGATTCAAAAAAACTATCCGAGAAAAAAAGGAATTTATTTTATGATTATATAATTAATAACTCTTTAGCATATGCAGTAGGTATTGTATCACCAGAAGAGATAGATGAAATAAATATTTATGAAGCAAGTAGAAAAGCAATGATTATAGCTATAAATAAAGTAAGAGAACAAATTAATTTAGAGCATGTTTTAATCGATGCTATGCCAATTAATTTAGATATTCCAACTACTAGTATTATTAAGGGGGACGCTAAAAGTATTTCTATTGCAGCAGCCAGTGTAATTGCTAAAGTAACTCGTGATAGTATGATGTATGAATTAGATGAAAAATATCCTATGTATGGTTTTGCTTCTCATAAAGGATATCCTACTAAAAAACATATTGAAGCAATTCATAAATATGGATTAATTGATGGATATAGAAAATCTTATGGTCCAGTAAAGGAGGTATTAGATGCTAATAATTAGTCATAAAGCTGACCCAGATGGTGTTGTACCAATTATATTATCTAAATTAGTATTTAAAGATTTTAAATATATTTTAGCTGATATAGATGAAGTTGATAAATCTGTAATGGATAATATTGATGAAGAAATTATTATAATTGATTTAAATATTAGTGAGGAAACTGCTGATTATATTTTAAATAATAATAAAAAAGTTTTAGTATTTGATCATCATTTAAGTAATATTCATATGAATAAATATCCATTTATTAAAGTAATTGATATTGATGGTATTAAACAATCTGGTACTACTTTGTATTATAAGTTTTTATTAGAAAAGTATAATAATGATTTATTAAATAAAGATGTAACTAAAAAATTAGTTGAACATGTAAGAACAATGGATACTTATGATTTTAGTATTACAAGTAAAGAAGAAGCTAATAATATTGTAGTATTATTTAAAATATATGGTAGAGAATTATTTATAGACAAATTCTATAATGTAATAATTAATAGTAATGAATTATATTGTAGGGAAGATTTAAATTTAATTGAACTAGAAAATTTAAGAATAAAAAGATATATAGAAGAAAAAGAAATAATTGAAATATCTTTAGATAATAAAAAAGTAGGAGTAGTATTTGCTGAACGAAATATGAGTGAATTAGGCAATTACTTAGTTAATAAATATGATTATTTAGATTATGTTATATTAATTAATGTTGATAAAAGTATTAGTTATCGTGGTAACAACAAAGTTGATTTAAGTGTAATAGCTAAAAAATATAATGGTGGTGGCCATTTCAATGCTTCAGGTAGTCCTATACCAATTGATTTGAAAGAAAAAATAATTAAAGAAATATTTAAAGATGCAATTATTAATATAGAATAACAAAGTTATTTCGTAAAAGAGAAATAACTTGACAAAAATTATTTAAAAGTATACAATGAAAATGGTGATTAATATGTTGAAAAGGGAAAATTATTTATCAAGAATAAGAGGTTTTTATGATAGTGATTTAATAAAAATTTTAGTTGGCATAAGAAGATGTGGTAAATCAGTAATTTTAAATCAAATAATTGACGAAATAAAAGAAAAAAATGTTTCTGATGATCATATTATTTGGATTAATTTTGAATATATTGAATATGAACATTTAAAGGATTATAAAGAATTAAATAGATATATAAAGGAAAAAATAATTGATAAAGATAAATATTATCTTTTCTTAGATGAAATTCAAAAAGTTGATAAATTTGAAGAAGTAATAAATTCAATTAGAGCATCAGTTAAAAATGTTAGTATATTTATAACTGGTTCAAATAGTAAATTATTATCTCAAGAATTATCTACAGTATTATCGGGAAGATATGTTTTATTTAATATATACCCATTGTCTTATAAAGAATTTATACAATTAACTAATAAAAATTCTAATAGTGAAGAATCATTTTGGAATTTTGTAAAATGGGGTGGACTTCCTAATAGATGTGAATTTAATTCTGAAATAAATATAAAAGATTATTTACATAGTGTATTTGATTCAATCATATTAAGAGATGTTGTCGATAGATTGGGTTTAAAAGATACAATTTTATTTGATTTATTATTGCAATATGTTGTTGATACAACTGGAAGAGAATTTTCAGCAGAAAATGTTATAAAATTCTTAAAACAGGAAGGAAAATCAGTTTCAACTGAAACTTTATATATTTATTTAGATGCTCTTTGCAAAGCTCTGATAATAAAAAAAATTTATCGTTATGATATTCACGGAAAAACTATTCTTAAAACTTTAAATAAATATTATATGACTGATTTAGGCATTGCTCAAATAAAAAATAATAATTTTGAAATAAATAAAGGCTTTGCTCTTGAAAATGTTATTTATAATGAATTATTAATAAGAGGATATGATGTATATATTGGAAAAACTAAAGATGGTGAAGTAGATTTTATTGCAGCAAAAGAAGGTAAAAAAGAATATTACCAAGTTTGTTATATGTTAAATAGCAATACAGTTATTAATAGAGAATTTAGTGCATTTGATAGTATTGATGATAATTATCCAAAATATGTTTTATCACTTGATAAAGAAGATTTTTCAAAAAATGGAATTATTCATAAAAATATTATAGATTGGTTGTTAGAAAAATAATGTTTGAAATAAAAAAAGTAATTAATGATCAAATGGCTAAGGATTGTGATAATCTATTAACTAAATTAGTTTAATATGAAAGAAAATTTGATAATAATATAAAAGAAGATTTTGTTGTTTCAAATAATTATGTTAATATATATAAAAAAGAAAATAATATTTTATTTATAGTTTACGATAATGATAAACCGGTGGGATTTATTTATGGTTATATAAAATCTGCTACAAGTAATTTATTTTATAAAACGGTAGCTCAAATAGATGCTTTATATGTACTAGATAGTTATCGTAAAAAAGGAATCGCTACATCTTTAATAAACAAGTTTTATGAATGGTGTAAAGATAGTAATGTTAAAATAGTTGAAATATCAGTATTTAAAGATAATATTGGTGCTTATAATTTATATAAGAGACTAGGTAATGATATTGAAATGTATAAAATGAAAAAGGAGTTATAAATGAAAATAAAAACAGTTAAAGTTGGATATTTAGAAACAAATTGTTATATTGCAAGTATTGATAATGATTGTTTAATAATTGATCCAGGTGATGAAGTAGATAAAATTATAAATGAAATTGGTAATTTAAAACCAATTGGAATTATTATTACACATTATCATTTTGATCATATTGGGGCTTTAAAGGAATTAGTTAATAAATATAATATAAAAGTATATGACTATAAATTAGAAGAAAAAGAATATACTATAAATAATTTTAAATTTAAAATAATTCATACTAAGGGTCATGATGATACATGTATTACTATATATTTTGAAAAAGATAAATTAATGTTTGTTGGAGATTTTATATTTAAAGATTCTATAGGTAGAATTGATTTAGAAAATAGTAATAAATTAGATATGTTTGAATCAATAAATAAAATAAAAAAATATCCTAATGATATAATATTATATCCAGGTCATGGTGAAATAACCAATTTAGGATATGAAAAAGAAAATAATATTTATTTTAAAAATGCACAATGATTGTGCAAAATAGGGTAAACAAAAAGCAAAAATGCGCAGTATTTTAAAAATATTGTGCATTTTTCAATTGTTTTGATTTTTTAAACTATTTAATATATAATAATTTTGGTGATATTATGCCTTTTGAATATATTTCAGTTAAAGATATAAAAAAATATAATTTAGATTATGATAAAGTAAAAATGCATAATCAAAAATATATTAAAGAAGCATTAATCAAATATAAAGATTATTTTAATAATATGTATAAAGGAATAGATGATAATATTGTTTTAGATGAAGAACAAAGAATTGCTATACTAACTGATGAAGATTATAATTTAATAATAGCAGGGGCAGGTGCTGGTAAAACTACTACTATGGCTGCTAAAGTTAAGTTTTTAGTTGATATAAAAAAAGTAGATCCAAATGATATAATATTAATATCTTATACAAATAAAGCGGTATCTGAATTAAAACAAAGAATTAATAAAGATTTTAAAATACCAGCTTTAGTTTGTACGTTTCATAAATTTGGTGTTGAAATATTAAAAAGTAATACAGATGAACATTTAAAAGTATTAACTAATTCTTATAATTTAGTTAAAGATTATTTTGATAAAGAGTTATGTAATGATAATAAAAAATTAAAAGAGTTTTTAAAATTTTTTGTATTTTATTTTGATATACCTAATTTTGCTTTAAAATTTAATAGTTTAAATGAATATTTTAATTATAAGAAAAGAAATGATTATATTACTTTAAAATCAAGATTAAATGATTATAATAAACAAGTAATTGATGAACGAACTAATAAAAGGTATACTATTTTAGGTGAGTTTTTAAAATCAAATGAAGAAGTAATGATAGCTAATTTTTTATATTTAAACAATATTGATTATGAATATGAAAAGCCTTATCCTAAATTAGATAAAAGTAAAACTTATTTACCAGATTTTACTATTTATCAAGGAGAAAGAGTGTTTTATTTAGAACATTACAGTTTAAATAAAAATGGATATAATAAATTATATGGTTATATAAATAGTTTAAAATATAAATATCAAATTAATAATAAAAGAAAAATACATAAATTAAATAATACAACTTTAATTGAAACTTATTCAAGTAATGATTTGTTAAAAGATTTAAAAAATGAGTTGTTAAAACATAATATTATATTAAATCCGAAAAAAGATATTGAAGTATATTCTAAATTAGTTGATACTTCTAAAGATGTTTATTATACTAGGTTTATAATATTTTGTTTAAATTTTATACAAGGATTTAAAATAAAAGGTTATACGAAAGAAGATTTTTCTAAATTAAAACATATTTATACTGATGAGCGAACTAATTTATTTTTAAATTTTGTTGAAGGTGTATATGATTATTATCAAGAACAATTAAAAATAAATAATTATATTGATTTTGAAGATATGATAAATGAAGCTTATTACAAATTAGATAATACTAAATTAAATTATAAATATGTGATTATTGATGAGTATCAAGATATCTCGATGCAACGATTTAATTTAACAAAAAAAATAGGGGAAGTAAGTGATTCTAAAATAATAGCTGTTGGTGATGATTTTCAAAGTATATTTGCTTTTGCAGGAAGTGATATATCATTATTTACAGAGTTTAAAGATTTAATGGGATATGCAGAATTGTTACAAATAACGCATACTTATCGTAATAGTCAACAATTGATTGATGTAGCAGGTAAATTTGTTATGACTAATAATAAACAAATAAAAAAGAAATTAGTATCTCCTAAAAGATTAAAAAATCCAGTTATGGTTATTGCTTATGATGATTCTTCTAATAAATTAAAAAATAAGATTAGTATGTTAAATAGTTGTTTAAAAGATATTCAAAATAAATTTGGTGATAAACAAAAGATACTATTAATTGGTAGATATAATTTTGAAAAATATTATTTAATAAATAGTGAAGATTTTTATGAAATAGGTAGTGATAAAATAAAAGCTAAAAAATTTCCTAATTTTGAAATTGATTTTTTATCAGCCCATTCTTCTAAAGGATTAGGTTATGATCAAGTAATTATTTTAAATGGTGATGATGGAACTTATGGTTTTCCATCTCAAATTAAAGATGATCCAATTATGAAAATAATTAATGTAGAAGATAAATCATTTATATTTGCTGAAGAAAGAAGATTATTTTATGTAGCATTAACTAGAACTAAAAATAAAGTTTATATTTTAACACCAGTTAATAAACCGTCTGATTTTATTTTAGAAATAATTAAATATGATAATGTATCCTTATATAATAAAACGGGTATCAAATTATCAAAAAAACCACATATATGTCCAAAGTGTGGTTATCCATTAATTAGAAAATATAATAGTTTTAAAATAAATAATTTATATGTTTGTTCTAATGATAAAGAATTGTGTAGTTTTAAAACTAATAATTTAAAATATAAAAAAGAAATAAAAAAGTGTCCAAAATGTGATGGAGAATTGATTGTTAAACATAGTAACAAGAAAAATTATGATTTTATAGGTTGTACTAATTATCATAAAGGATGTAATTATACAGAAAATATTTAATACCACATTTTTCCATAAATTTATCAAAATATTACCACAATGATATTATATACTTAATGTGTTGGAGGTGATAAATGAAGATATAAATTTAAAAATATAAAGAAAGAAGGTGGTATATGAATAAATTTATGTTATACTAAAAATAGGTGATAAATGTGTATAAGATTTGTTTAGTAGAAGATGAAATGTCATTAAATAATTTAATTAAGTCCTATATGGAAAAAGAGGGATATGAAGTAATCCAATTTTATAAAGGAAATGATGCTTTAGAATATATAGGTAAAGAAAAAATAGATCTTTGGGTTTTAGATATTATGTTAGGTGATTCAATTAGCGGATATGATTTGATAAAAAAAATCAAAAGCTTGGACAAAAATGTTCCTGTTATATTCACATCAGCTCGTGATCAAGATCTGGATAAAATTTTAGGTCTTGAGTTAGGTAGTGATGATTATATCGCTAAACCATATTCACCAAAAGAATTGATGTTAAGAATCAACAATATATTAAAAAGAGTCTACACTAATTCTAATAAAATAAAATATGAAGATTATGAAATTGATATTGATAAAAGAATAGTTTTGCATAATAACAAAGAAATCAATTTAACTACTTTAGAATTTGATTTACTATATATGTTTTTAAGTAATAAAGGTAAATCATATAGCCGAGATGATATATTAAATATTATTTGGGGAGAAAACTACTTTGGTAGTGATAGAGTAGTTGATGATTTGATAAGAAGATTAAGAAAGAAAATGCCTAAATTACATATTAATACAATTTATGGCTTTGGGTACCGTTTAACATGATTAAGGCTACCTTATATAGACAATTAATTTCATTGGCTGTTATTATATGTGGAATTATATTTATAAGTTTGGGTCTACTCCTCCCAAAACTTTTACTCCCTATCTATGAAAAAAATATATATCAATATTTAAAACAACCATTAGAATTAGTAGGAGATAGTACTATTCAAGATGATTTTGAAGATATTGCATATTTATATGTTGTTGATGGAAAAATCATAGTATCTGATAATTTGGATGACATAATTACTCTTGATGCTAATCAAATATTTAATAAAATAAATAATGAATATGGTAAATTTTCTTATTTGGGAAAAACATATTATTATTATAATATTAATTCTAATTATATAAATAAAATCGCAATTACTAATAATGATTATCTTTTGGAAATAAGATATGATGTTATGAAAACATTACTTCCAGTAATAATTGGGACATTATTAATTGCAGTTGGAATTATTATATTATGGGCTAACCAAGTTGTTAGTAAAATATATCATCTAAAAGAGAAAGTCGATAATTTAGACAATGATGATTATGTTGATAAGTACAAATATATGGTAGATGATGAGTTAAGCACTTTAAACAAAGCTATTGACGATATGAAATCTACCTTAAAAAAGCAAGAAGAATACAAAAATCAAATGTATCAAAATATTTCTCATGATTTTAAAACTCCACTTACTGTTATAAAATCACATATGGAAGCCATTGAGGATGGAATAATGGATGCTCAAACTGGTGGAAGTATTATTAAAGAACAAATAAATAAACTCGAAATAAAAGTACACTCCCTTTTATACTTAAATAAATTAGTATATCTCAAAGATGTAGAAAAAAAAGATGAAAAAGTTGATATAAAATCAATTGTTAAAAGTAGTGTTGACAAATTCAAAATACAACGACCAGATGTTAATTTTACTGTTAATATAAGTGGCAAAACTATATTTAATGGTACATTAGACATGTGGGAAGCGATAATTGATAATTTATTAAATAATTTTATGAGATATGCTTTAAAAGAAATAAAAATAACAATTAAAAATAACAAAATTACACTATATAATGATGGACCCCATATTGATCCTAATATCCTAAATAATATATTTACTCCTTACAAAAAAGGGATAAAAGGACAATTTGGATTAGGTTTATCAATTGTAAAAAAAACCCTTAATTTATTAGGGTATGAAATAACTGTTAATAATGAAAAAAAAGGTATTAGTTTTATTATAAAGTAATATCTTTTTTTATTTACTTTTTATAAAAAAAAATGTATAATTGTATTATAATTGGAGGGATAAAATGTTAGGGCATATAATAGGTATTGTTGATGAACAAATTTTACTTAAACTAGCAATTGATATTACTAAATTTGAAAACTTAGTTAATGTTTATGTTATTATAGAAGATAACAATAAAAAAATAATTGGAGAAATAATTGATATTAAAGATGGTATTGCTTATATTAATTTATTGGGTGAATTAATTAATGATAAATTTGTGTTTGGTGTAATGGTAAAACCATCGTTTAGTTCAACAGTAAAACTTATTTCAAAAGAAAAAGTTCCTATGATAATAAGTATTGATAATTATCAAGAAGACAAAGATGTATATTTTGGAACTAGCCCAGTTTATGAAGGGGTTAAAATAGGTGTAAATATTAATCAATTTTTCAGTAGTCATTTTGCTATATTAGGTTCAACAGGTTCTGGTAAATCATGTGGTGTTGCACGAATAATTCAAAATATTTTTGATAAAAAAAGATTCATCCCATATAAAGCAAGTCTATTTATATTTGATGCATATGGAGAGTATCATAATTCATTTAAAAATATAGGAAGTGAAGAAATATCATTTAAAGCATATACGACTAAATTACAATTTAGTGAAACTGAAATAATAAAAATTCCTTTGTGGCTTTTAGATGTAGATGACATAGCATTATTATTAAATGCAACTAGTGTATCACAACTTCCAATAATAGAAAAAGCTATCAAGTTAGTAAAAATTTTTGCTAGAGATGATGTAGATGTTGTAAAATATAAAAACGACATAATAGCAAGAGCTTTACTTGATATTTTATCTAGCGGAAATCCTCCAGCACAAATAAGAGATCAAATATTTTCAATTTTATCTTTTTATAACACTAATGAGTTAAATTTAGATACTCCAATATTTCAACCAGGGTATACTAGGCCGCTAAAACAATGCTTATTAATTGATGCTTCTGGAAAAATTAGAGAGATGGAACTACTAACTAATTTTATTGAAAAATTCATAGATGATAATTTGCAAGTAAAATTACCAGACGCTGATATAATGTATACTTTAGAAGATTTAGAAAAAGCTTTTGCTTTTGCATTAATAAGTGAAGGTATATTAAATAGTGATAAAGTATATGATGAATCAAATGTTTTAAAGGTAAGATTACATTCAATTGTAAATAGTGAATATAAGAAGTATTTTGATTATGATAAATTTATTACAAAAGAACAATACATTAAAGAATTATTGATTATGCCGAATGGAAGAAAAGCACAAATAATTAATTTTAATATTAATTATGTCGATGATAGATTTGCTAAGGTATTGGTTAAAATTTATTCAAAATTATTATTTAATTACTCAAAAGAATCTGCTAATAGAGCAACTTTACCATTTCATATTTTATTAGAAGAAGCACATAGATATGTCCAAAATGATATTGATACTGAATTATTAGGGTATAATATATTTGATCGAATCACTAAAGAAGGAAGAAAATATGGGGTTTTATTAGGACTTATTTCTCAAAGACCAAGTGAATTATCCGAAACATCATTATCACAATGTAGTAATTTTTTAATATTTAAAATGTTACATCCTGTTGATGTTGAATATATAAGAAAAATGGTTCCTAACATAACTAATGAAATAACAAAAAGATTAAGAATATTACAACCTGGGAATTGTATTGCATTTGGTTCAGCCTTTAAAGTTCCTGTTATGATAAAATTAGATATGCCAAATCCTGCTCCATCTAGTAGTAGTTGTGATATTAGCAAAAATTGGTTCATTGAAAAAAAATAGTATTTTAAATACTATTTTTTATATAACTTCATTGTAGAATTGTATGAATCTTCGATAACTTCATCATGAATTACCATATTATATTTTTCTCTTAATCCAGCCCAATAAATTAAAGATGAATTGCTTTTGCTTAATAATTCTTCAATAATACCATCAATTACTTTATCTTTAACACTATCTAATGCTGGTTTTTCTTTTTGACTTACTTTATAAATAATGTGATAACCATATTCTGTTTCAACAGCTTCTAAAGTCATTTCCCCAACGTTTAATTTTAAAGTAGCTTCCCAAAATTCTTTAATTAAATCTGTTTCATTAGTTATATTTTCTAACAGACCACCTTGACTAGCTGTTCCAATATCATCTGATTTTTCTTTTGCTAAATTAGCAAAGTCAGTTTCTAAATTTTCACTTTCTTTTAATTGGTTGATTAAATTAGTAGCTTCTTCTAATGCTTTAGCTTTAGCATCCTTTTTTTCTGTATCAGTCATATCATCGGTAACATCTGGTTTGATTAAGATATGTCTAACAGTTGCTTCTCCATAAATATTATCATTATAATATTCTTGAATATCTTCTTCTTTAATAACATCATTTTCTAAATATTTTTCTAAAACTAAATTTTGTTTATAACTGTTTTCAATGTCAGCTAAAAAATCTTTTTCACTAGAATAACCATATTGTAATAGAAGACTATTGAAATTATCTCTATAATA
Organism: Candidatus Faecisoma merdavium; assembly: GCA_018716405.1. Lineage (GTDB taxonomy): Bacteria > Bacillota_I > Bacilli_A > RF39 > UBA660 > Faecisoma > Faecisoma merdavium. The sequence continues at coordinate 20,394 of DVJX01000042.1, forward strand.
TATTTTATAAGTTTCTAGTTCAGATTCAGCTTCCTTCTTTGCTTCATCTCTCATTTCATCAGTTAATTCTTGTTCAGTTATATAATTGTTAACTAAGTTAATTAAAACTCCTGTTCCACTATTCTTTTTAAGTTCATCATAAAATTCTTCAGCAGTAAATTGTTTACCATTTAATTCTACAACAACTTCTTTACCATCTACTAAAACAGGTTCATGCTTACATCCTGTTACTAATAAAGGTATACACAATAATAGTAATAAATATCTTTTCTTCATAACTCATAATCCTTTCTTTTATTACTCGCAAAAACATTATAGCAAAATAAAATAAAAAAAACAATATTTTTTTATTATCTATCACAAAACTTTCAAAATTCCATACAATAATGTGAAAAGACAAATAAAGGAGGGCTGATTTATATGTGTTGTAATAACGGAATTTCTGGAGCTGCTATTGTTTTAGTACTTTTTATTCTTTTAATAATTATACTTGGAGCTTATCTATAAGATAAAGGAGTAATGTTTATGAATAAAAAAAATACATGTACAAATAATTATACTATTATAATTGTCTTATATATTTTATTGGCAGTTATATTAGGTGCGTGTTTATAAGAGGATATTCCTCTTTTTTTATTGAGTTTAATGTTTAAAAATGTTATAATTAACTTAGTAATATGTATGATAGGAGAGATAAAAATATGAAAAAATTATTAAAGAATAAGATTAAAAATTTTAAATCAAAGAAATTTGGTTTTACTTTGGTAGAATTATTAGCAGTAATAGTTATTTTAGGTGTGTTAACATTAATAACATTTCCGATAATTGATGGAACTATAAAAAATAGTAAAGAAAAAGCATTAGCAAGTACGATTAAAAGTATTGAAGATGCAGCATATAATTATAGCACTAAAAATGATATAGGTTATCAGACATATTATAAAAAAATAACTTTAGATGAACTGGCAAAAGCAGGGCTTTTAGATAATGAAATAATTAATCCTGTAACAAATAACAAAATGAATGGATGTGTATTATATAAATGGGATGAAACATATAAACAATATGAATTTAAATATGATGAAGAATGTTATATACCACTTCCAGAATCAATATCTTTTGCCGAAGATTCATGGGAAACAATACATACTTTAGTTGAAATGGGATTAGCTAGTGAATATTATAGTGTTGGAGATGAAAAAGAAGTAACATTAACTGGAACTTATGCTGGAACATACACAGTAAGAATAGCAAATATGTCAACTCCAACAGAGTGTAGTAATGAAGGATTTTCTCAGACAGCTTGTGGATTTGTTGTTGAATTTGTTGATATTATCACAAAGCATGGAATGAATTCTAATAATTCTAATAAAGGTGGATGGCCAGCAAGTGAAATGTATAGTTTTGTAAATAACGATATATATAATTCTTTATCAACTGAATTGAGAAACGTAATAATATATACATATACAGTGTCTGGTCATGGTAGTGCAGATTCATCAAATTTCATTTCAAATGATAGGTTATATTTGTTATCACCAAGAGAATTGTGGAATTCACAATACGGTATGGATGCGGATAAATCGAGACAATTAGATCATTATAAAAATAATAATGTAACAGCAAGTAACTATTCTGGAGAAATCAAAATGTATCAAGGCGTTGAGACGCCGTGGTGGCTTCGCACTGCTGAATATACTACTAATATTGGATTTTCTACTGTTAATTATGGTTGGGATGCTGATGTTTCAGAAGAAGAATATGGTGTAGCGCCAGCTTTCAGAATAGGTTAATTACTTTTAATGATAAATTAATAATATTTAATTAATTAAAATCAAGGTATTTAGATTATAAAAAATATAATATATTAAACGACAAAAAAGTCGTTTTTTATTGTACAATTTTACAAATATCTATTTACAAAAATTTATAAAAAGAGTAAAATTATGGTGTAGAGTGGGTATAGGTGTCAAAAAGTGGGTGATAATTATGTTTATGGGTGAATATCATCATACAATCGATGATAAAGGAAGAATAACAATTCCATCAAAATTAAGATATGAATTAGGTGAACAATTTGTTGTTACAAAAGGTTTAGATGGATGCTTATTTATTTATCCTAAAGATGAATGGGATAACATTACCAAAAAATATAAAGAATTGCCTAATACTAAAGATGCCAGAAATTATTTAAGATTTTTCTTATCAGGAGCTATTATAGGTGAATTTGATAAACAAGGAAGGTTAAATATAACAGGACCACTTATAAAATATGCTGATTTAAAAAAAGAATGTGTTGTAATCGGCGTTAATGATAGATTAGAAATATGGAGTAAAGAAAGATTTGAACAATTCATGAAAGACAATGAAGATGTTATATCTGATATAGCAGAAAATCTATTTGCTTCAAATATTTAAGGTGATTTATGCATATAAGTGTTTTATTAGAGGAATGTATTAATAATTTAAATTTAAAAGAAGAAAGTATTGTTGTTGATTGCACTTTAGGGTATGCAGGACATAGTAGTGAAATATTAAAGAAAATAAAAAAAGGCTATTTATATGCTTTTGATCAAGACAATGAAGCAATATTAAATGCAGATAAAAAATTAAAAAGTATAGGAGATAATTATAAAATTATTAATAGTAACTTTGTTAATTTAAAGGAAGAATTAAACAAATTAAACATTAAAGAAGTAGATTCAATTTTATATGATTTGGGAGTATCAAGTCCACAATTAGATGAAAAAGAAAGAGGATTTAGTTTTCATCAAGATGCAAGACTTGATATGAGAATGAATCAAGACCAAGAATTAGATGCTTATTATGTTGTTAATAATTATGATTTAAATAAATTAGTTGATATTTTTAGAAAATATGGTGAAGAGAAATATGCTCTATCAATAGCTAAAGGAATTGTTAAAAATAGACCAATTACAACTACTTTAGAGTTATCTGAAGTAATAAAAGACAATGTGCCATTTAGTTATAAGAAGGAAAAACATCCAGCAAGAAAAGTATTTCAAGCTATTAGAATTGAAGTAAATGATGAATTAAATGTTTTCGAGAAAAGTTTAAGGCAAGCTTTAGATCTGATTAAAATAGGTGGTAGAATTGAAGTTATAACTTTTCATTCTTTAGAAGATAAAATATGTAAAAAGATATTTGATGAAGTAAGTAAAGTTGATAAAAATTTAAGAAATCTACCTATTATTCCTACTTCATATCAACCAAAGTTTAAAATAGTAGGAAATATTAATCCAAGTTTTGAAGAATTAAATAATAATAATAGAGCAAGAAGTGCAAAATTAAGAATAATTGAAAGGGTAAGATAATTATGAAAAAGAAGAAAAAGGGATTGACTAAAGGTGAAAAATTATTGTATTTTAGTGGTGTTATGTGTTTTACATTAGCAATTGTAATTAAAATATTTTTTGGCGCCAGTATCGGTAATTATAAAATGAGTAATGAAAAAATTAAATATAATATTCAAACTGAAGAAAAAACAGTTGAAAGTTTAACTATGCAAGTAAATGAACTTACTGCATTTGATAATATTTCTAAAATTGTTAAAGAATTAGGATTAGCTTATAATAACGATAATATAGTGGTTATAACTGATTAGGAAGGTGAAATATATGAAAACAAGAACTAACAAATGGAAATCTCCAATGATAGCATTTTGCTTTTTTCTTGTTTTTATTTTTGTTTTATATTTACAATATTTGTATCTTTCTTTATCTAGTAATGTATATGGTATTAATATGCAAGAATTTGCAAATAATAGAAACACTTATTCTTCAACATTATATGCAAAAAGAGGAACAATTTATGACGTTCAAGGAGACATTTTAGCTACAGATGTTTCTAGTTATACTGTAATTGCATATTTAGATGAAAGTAGGACAGGTTCTTCTTCTACCTTATATCATGTTCAAGATAAACAAAAAACTGCTGAAGCTTTATCACCACTGCTTAATATGGACGTTGATACTTTATTAGAACTATTAAATAAAGATGCCTATCAAGTTGAATTGGGACCAGGTGGTAGAGGAATTAGTGAAGTATTAAAAAAGCAAATTGAAGAATTGAATTTACCAGGGATTGATTTTATTGAAAGTTATAAAAGATTTTATCCAAATGGTGATTTTGCTTCTTATTTAATTGGATATGCCAAGAAAAATGAAGTTATGGTTGATGATAAACTTGAAAATGTCATGCAAGGAGAACTTGGTATAGAAGTTAAATATGATGATATATTAAAAGGAACAAATGGTTATATTTCATATCAACAAGATAGATATGGTTATAAGATTCCAGATACTCCAGAGGAAAATGTTCCTGCAATTGATGGCAGTGATATTTATTTAACTATTGATGCCAATATTCAAAGAATATTAGAAGCTGAAGCTGATAAAATAGTTGAAAGTTATGATCCAGAATGGCTAACAGTAACAATTATGGATGCTAAAACTGGAGACATATTAGGTTCGGTTTCAGAGCCATCTTTTGATCCTAATATTTTAAATATAACAAATTATGAAAATCCTTTAACATCTTTTGTATATGAACCAGGAAGTGTTATGAAAATATTTACTTATATGTGTGCAATAGAAAAAGGTACTTATGTAGGAAATCAGACATATATGTCTGGTAATATTGATATTGAAGGTACTAAAATATATGACTGGAATAAATATGGTTGGGGAGAAATAACTTATGATCATGGCTTTGAAATGTCTAGTAATGTTGGAACAGTAAATATGATGCAAAATTTTTTAACTAAAGATGATTTAAAACAATGCTTAACATCTTATGGATTTGGTTCACCAACAAATATCGAATTACCACGAGAATTATCTGGTAGTCTCGTATTTAATTATCCAGTTGAAGTAGCAGCTGCTTCATATGGCCAAGGAATTACTGCAACACCTATTCAACAACTTCAGGCTTTAAGTATTATTGCAAACAATGGACATATGTTAAAACCAAATATTATTAGTAAAATTGTAAAAGATGGTGAAGTAACTTATGAAAGACAAGTTACTAAAAGTGATCGAATAGTAAGTGAACAAACAGTTGAAAAAATAAAAGAATTGATGTATAATGCAGTTAATAATGTTGAAGGTGGTGCAATAGGGACTGCATATATAGTAGATGGATTAGATGTTATTGGAAAAACTGGTACTGCAGAAATTGCAGATTTGGAAAATGGTGGTTATTTAACTGGTTGGTTAGATAGTATTTATTCTTTCTCTGGTATGTTTCCTAAAGATGATCCTGAAATAATAATCTTTGCTTCTATAAAAAGACCAAATAATGGTTCAAATATAGGTTTAAAAACAATGTCAAATGCAATTATGGAATCAATTGGTAAATATTTAGGATTAATTGGTGGAGATAGTATAGATACAAATAAAAGTTTTCAAATTGGAAGTTATATAAATTTAAATACAAATGATGTAAAAGAATCTTTAGAAAATAAAGGCTTAGACGTAATTGTTTTAGGTAATGGTGATAGAATAATTAATCAGTATCCAATAAATACAACATTATTACAAGGAGATAAAATATTTTTATTAACTAATGATAGTAATATTAAAATGCCTTCATTAATTGGGTATACAAAGATTGAATGTATTTCTTTACTTAATTTACTAAATGTTGATTACGAATTTGAAGGTTATGGTTATGTTACAGAACAAAGTATAAAAGTAGGGGAAAGTATTAATGATAAAATAAAAATAATACTAAAAGAAAGGCAATAATTATGGATTTTCGTGATATTAAAGAATTTATTAAAGATACATTTTCATATTTAATTGTTATATTAATTGTTATATTAATAGTTGTATATGTTGTAACATTGCAACAAGTTGTAGGTTCTTCCATGAATCCTACATATAATGAATCAGACATATTAGTTTTAAGTAAAATTCATTATAAATTATTTGAAATTAATAGAAATGATGTAGTATCGTTAAAGTACGATAATAGTAAATATTTGATTAAAAGAGTTATAGGATTACCTGGCGAACATGTTTATTTTAAAGATAATATATTATATATTAATAATGAACCATATGAAAATAATTTTGAAACAGCAGATTTTAATTTAAATGAATTAGGATATGATGTTATACCTGATAATATGTATTTAGTATTAGGCGATAATAGATATAATTCATTAGATAGTAGAGAAATCGGATTGATTTCTAAAGAAGATATAATTGGTAAAGTTCTATTTAGAATTTGGCCATTAGGATAGGAGTAATTATGGCATATATTAAGTTTAAAGAATTAACAAAATATTTTGATTTTAAAACAGAAATTCAACCTCAAAAATTACCTAATTATGTAGTTGAATATTGTAAAAGTGATGAAAAATTGATTTTAGGTTACAAAAATAATAAGGATTATATTTTATTTACTGATAGAAAGATGTATTTATTTGATCGTGATGTTGCTGCAATTTATTATAAAAAGATTCATATTATTCCTTATAAATCTATATCAAGTGGCGCAATTAATTTTAAGCCAGGTAAAGCTGAATTATTATTTTCTTTAGATAGTGGATATCAAGTACATATTAATTTTGTTAATATGAATCATGATAAAAAAGAAAATTTAAAACGTATTTATATATCAATGTTTGAATAGTAGATAAAAATCTACTTTTTTGTTGTATAAAAATTATTAAAATTCCTCAATATTAACATAGAATAATATTAGGAGGGATATAATGTTTGGACAATTTACAGAAGAAGCAAGAAAAATATTAGTTAACGCAAAAAAAGAAATGATGGAATTAAAGCATCCTTATGTTGGTAGTGAACATTTATTACTTGCTATTTTAAAGTCAAAAAATAATGTTTCTAATAAATTAAAAAATTATAATTTGGATTATGATAAATTTAAAAATAAAGTAATAGAAATTTTAGGAGTTGGATCTAAACAAAGTGAATGGTTTTTATATACACCACTTTTAAAAAGAATTATGGAAAATAGTATGTTAGATTGTAAAGAAAAATCTAGTGAAGTTTCAGTTGAATCATTATTTTCTAATATTTTAGAAGAAGGTGAAGGAGTAGCAATTAGAATATTACTTAGTTTAAATGTTGATTTAGATAAATTATATAATGAATTTAGTTATAAAATTTATAAGCCTAAGAAAAAAAAGTTATTATTAGAAGAATTAGGGACAGATTTGACTAATAACATAGATAATGATCCAGTTGTTGGAAGAGATGAAGAAATTAAAAGAATAATTGAAATATTATCAAGAAAAAATAAAAATAATCCTTTATTAATTGGTGAAGCAGGTGTTGGTAAGACCGCAATTGTTGAAGAACTTAGTAGAATGATTTCTTTAGGTGATGTACCTAATAATTTAAAAACAAAAAGAATTATTAGTTTAGATATGGCTACATTGGTGGCTGGAACAAAATATCGTGGTGAGTTTGAAGAAAGAGTAAGGAAAATTTTAAAAGAAGTAGAAGAAGATGACAATATTATTTTGTTCATTGACGAGATCCATACTTTGGTTGGAGCAGGAGGTGCAGAAGGTGCAATTGATGCATCAAATATATTTAAGCCAGCTTTAGCGAGAAATAAATTAAGATGTATTGGAGCTACCACTATTTTGGAATATAAAAAATTTATTGAAAATGATAAAGCCTTAGAAAGAAGATTTCAAAAAGTAAATATTGATGCTCCTAATAAAGAAACTGTTAAACAAATATTATTTAAATTAAAACCAATATACGAAAAATATCATAATGTAATACTATCAGAATCAATAATAGATAATATAATTAATTTATCTGATAAATATATATTCGATCATAATCAACCTGATAAATCAATAGATGTCTTAGATGATGTGTGTGCGAAAGTTAGTTTAAAAGAAAGTAATGAACTAAAAAAATATAAAAAATTAAATAAACAACTACAAAGTATAATTAAAAGTAAAAACGATGCTGTAAATAGTGATGATTTTAAAAAAGCTTCAAATCTTAAAGAAGAAGAATTTACTTTAATGGATCAGATAAACAATTTAGAACTAAAATTACATCATAAAAATGAAGTTACTTTAGAGGATGTTGCTTCAGTTATTAATTCAAAAACTAAAATTCCAGTTTATGAAATATTAAGTGAAAATGATATAAATAAAATAAATGAAGAATTAAAAGATATAATTGGTCAAGATAAAGCAATAAAAGAAGTAAGCAGAATTGCTAAAAAAATTAAATTAGGTTATAAGGATAATAAATGTTATTCATTTTTATTTGCAGGTCCTTCGGGTGTAGGAAAGACGGAATTAGCTAAAATTTTTGGTAAATCTTTAGTAGGTGAGAATGTAATAAGGCTTGATATGAGTGAATTTAGTGAACCACATAGTGTAAGTAAATTCGTTGGGGCTCCTCCAGGTTATGTTGGATATAGTGATAATAAAACAATACTAGAAGAAATTAGAAATAAGCCTTTTTCTGTTTTAATACTAGATGAAATTGAAAGAGCTAATCAAACTATTATTAATTTATTATTTCAAATATTAGATAATGGTAAAATAAAAGATTCTAAAGGTGTCGATGTATATTTTAATAATGTAATTATCATAATGACATCTAATATTGGTTTTGACGAAATAAATGTTGGATTTAATAAAAATAACGATGATCTAACAAAATTAAAAGAATATTTTAGTATTCCATTTATTAATAGAATTGATAATATTATTTCTTTTAATAGGTTAAGTGAAGATGAAATTAGAAAAATAATTGATTTAAAAATAAAACAAATTATTAAAAAATATAAAAATATAAAAGTTAAAATAGATGATAATGTTATAAATGATATTGTTAAATTAAGTAATTATTATGAATTTGGTGCAAGAAAAATAGATAAAATTGTAAAAGATCAATTAGAAAATATTATAATCGATAAAATTATTGATAACAAAAAAAGTGTCTTTATAAAAACACTTGATTATAGTCTAAATTGACTTTTCTTTTTTTGTTATTTCAAAGTATTTATTAATTATTTCTTTGTAAGATTCACTTTCGTTTGAGTGTATCATTTTTGCATCTAGAAAGCCATCTTTAAAATCTAAGTCATAAAATATGGAAATACTAAAACTTTTAAGCTCATCATTTAATCCATATAGTTGTTCTTTTTGTTTTTCAGTTATACTTTTAGGCATTAAGAAGAAACCTTGATTTCCATAATTTCGTCCATTTTTAATTGTTGTTGAATTAATAAATACTAAATGACTTCTTAAAGATAATAAATAACCAATCATTTCAGAAGTTGAATTAAAATTAATTTTTTGAAGTGTTTCATCATCTTTGAAATGTGTTTTAAAATAATCACAAAAGCAAGCAATATGTAAATCATTATATATTATTTTACCTAGACGTTCAACTTGCCCATCTTTATTTTCACCATCAACTAAATTATCACCATATATTATAATTATTTTTGAACCCATAAATTACACCCCAACACTTTTAGTTTCAGGTAAAGTAGATCCACCATCAATAACGAATTCAGAACCTGTGATATAATTTGACATATCACTTGCTAAGAAAGCAGCTAGATTACCTAATTCTTCAATAGTTCCCAATCTTTTCATTGGAATGCCATCAGCAATTCCTTTGATAATATTATCTGGATTATTAATATCACTATCTTTTGCAATACCTTCTACCATTGGTGTCATAATATATCCAGGTAATATAGCATTAACAGTTATATTGTAATTTACACCTTCCATAGCTAAACTTTTAGTAAAACCAATTAATGCAGCTTTAGAAGTTGCATAAGCAACCTCACCACTATCAGCAACTTTAGGCCCAGTTACACTTGATAAATTAACAATTTTACCATAATTATCTTTCTTCATATAATTATAAACTGCTTTAGTTACATTCCATGTACCTTTAATATTAATATTTAAATGAAAATCTCTAATTTCATCAGTCATATCTTCAAATTTTGCTAGTTTACAAACTCCTGCATTATTAATTAATATATCAATTTTTTTAAACCTGTTATAGATATCATCTATAATTTTATCAACTAGTTCTTTATTTGTGATATCAACTTTATATCCAAGTATATTTTTTGATATAGCACTTAACTTATTTAAAGCTTCTCCTAGTTTATCTGAATAATCTAATATAATAACATTTGCCCCAAGTTTTAAAAATACTTCTGCAATACCATAACCATTTCCCATCGCACCGCCTGTTACAATCGCAACCTTATTTTCTAAGTTCATTTATATTACCTCCAATAATATTTTATCATATTTATGATAAAAATAAATATAAATTTTTTAAATTAGCAAAATGTTATTTTTTAATTTATAAAATTATAATAATTAAACTTGACAAAATTAAAAATTAATGTAGAATATTAAGTGTTAGAGATACTGTGCTCGGAAGGTGGTGATGATTTTGGATAGCAAAGATAAAGTAACTAAAAAAAGAAGCATCGTAAAGACAATATTTGATGTTGTATTTTGGATAGTTATTATTGGATTAGCTATTGTTTGGATAACTGATTTTATTAATGTTCAAAATGATAAAAATCCAGTATTCTGCTTGAAAAACGAAACACATAAATATGACGACGGTACTGTTGAAGAATGTATTGGATTAGGTTATAAAGTATATACTTATGATCGAAGTTCTTTTAGTAAAGGTCGTCAGTTTGGTCCATTTTTTATAGGGATGCGAGAAAATTAAGGGAGGTTTAAAAAAATATGGATAAGAAGAAAGTAATAGGAATTGTAGTATTTATTGTTTTAGGTTTAGTTATTTTCACATTCGCTAATCCTGCTCCATCTACATTAGATCCAGTAGATGAACCAGGACAAGAAGATAAACAACCTGACAAAGACAAACAACCAGAAGAAGGCAAAGAAGATGAAAAAGATGATTCTGAAACTGTAGGAAACATCGAAGATGATGAAGAAAAGGATGAATCAGTAGTTGATTATTATCAATTAGCTTTAGAAGCTGTTATTAAAGCAGAAGGTTCATTAGTACAAGATGATATTGATGCTGCTAAAGATTTAATTAATAATGTTAACGAAGATTTAAAAGAAGATTTAGTTAATAGAGTTGAAAATGTTCAAAATGTCGTTGATTATAACAAATTATTAACTGAATTAGAAAATAAAGTTAATTCATCTACAAACAAAGATGAATTAAATAGTGCAAGAGATTACAATACAACTAATGATTTAGCAAATAAATTAGCTAGTTTAAATGATGATGTTAATAAAACAAATTTATTAAATAGATATAATGTTTTATTACCTAAATTAAATGACACTACTGCACCAATGGTAAGTGGCGTTTTAAATGATTCATATGTAAACGATTTAGTATCTTTAACAATATCTGATGATGCTAGTTTTATAGCAACTTTAAATGGAGAAAACTATATTACTGGTGCTGAAATAAAAGAAGATGGAGTTTATACTTTAGTTGTAGTTGACTCTTCATTTAATGATACAGTTGTAACTTTTACTATTGATACAACAAAACCAACATTTAATTATACAAATGGTAAAATTGTTAAAGAAGGGACTTTAGTTTTTGATGATGCAAATTTTGATTACATTAAATTATATAATCATATAACTAAAGAAACTGAAATTATTTATGCAAATGAATTTGTTTTTGATGGAAATATAAATGTTGATAATTTAAGATATGATATTACTGGTTGTGATAAAGCAGGAAATTGTACTTCAACATTTAATTTGTATCATGATACTACTGAACCGGTTGTTTCAGGCACTGCTAAAATAGGAAGTAAAGAAGTTGAATTTATCAATGGTGGAACTTATAAAAAAGTTACATTAAATATTACAGATGGTAGTTTAAAGGAAGTTATTCTTCTTAATAATAATGAAGTTCTTAAAACTTTTAAAGATAATTTTAATTCAAGTATAAAGATGGAATTTGAACAAACTTTTATAGAAGATGGAAATTATAAAATAAAAGCTATTGATAGGGCCGGTAATTATGAAATTATTGAATTTACAATTGATAATCAAAAACCAATTGTTAATGGAATTAAAGATGGTGAATACTATCAATCAGTAGTGATTACTGTTGATGATACAAGTAAATTAGGTAGTATGCATTTTAAAAGAAATGGCAAAAAATATAATTACGAATTAGGAACAGAATTAAAAGAAGATGGTAATTATAGCTTTTATATTACTGATGTGGCAGGAAATAAATCAGAAGTAATTAATTTTGTTATTGATAATAATCCAGCTGATTATAATGCAGTAAACTTTAATGTAGTAAGTGGATATAATGATCATAATGGAACATATTTTTATGCTACTTTTGGTGACGTAATTTATGCTCACATTAGAACTAATGAAATATTGAGAGAAAATCCTACATTTACTTTAACTATAGGAAATGAAAAAATAGTTTTAAGTGGTGATAAAGTAAATTTCAAAGATGAAGAAAAAGAAGAATATACTTATTTATATAGTATAAACTACGAATTACCACAAGAAGAAAGATTTGAAAATTTACAAAATGTTGAAGTTAAATTAGAAATTAGTAATGTAGTTGATAAAGCTGGTAATGTTACTTTAGATAAAAAAACACAACAAAATATAATAAATATAACTAATAGTAATAAAGTGTTTATTGATACTACAGCACCTGAAAAGAGTGGATTAGTAATTTTAGGTGGAAACTATAATGTTGAAGATAAAACACGTTATGCTAATGAAGATACAAATATCTATGTTTACGCTATTTTCAATGAAAAATTAGGTACTGTTCCAACTGTTAAAATAGATGGTAAAGAATATGTGATGGATACATTATTTGAAAATAATGGTACATATAGATATTATTCAAGAGAAGTAAAAGCTGAGAATCTTGATGAAGGATTAGTTGAATTTGAAGTTTATGGCTATAAAGATGCTGTAGGAAACAAAGGTAGAGTACTAAGTAATATAGATATTATAGAACCTTCACAAAGCAAAGTAATTGTTGATACAATAGCTCCAACAATTAGTATTTCTGGTACTGAGGGGTTAAATAAAAATGAATATCGTATTGAATCAGGCACTCCAATTTCTCTAGAAGATATGTTAGCAACAGCAACTGATGCATCATTTGGTGGAGAAATTAAAATTGAACCAAAAAAAGTTGATTTCTTAGCTCCTGGTAGTGTTATAGAAGACAATATTTATAATTATGATTATAAAGCAAATGGTTTTGATACTAGAAAAGTTGGAAGATATGATATTTATTATCAAGTTACAGATAAAGCTGGAAATGTAAGTGAAGAAAAATTGATGATGTTAGTTATGACTGATACAACAGCTCCTACTGTAGTTATCAATGGAAAAAATGATATTTATGTTGAATTTGGTTCTGAATATAAAGAATTAGGTGCAACAATGACTGATAATGTTGATGCAACTATAACAAATTTAAAACCAACACAAATTGTTTTATATGATTTAAATGGTAATCATATAAAAGATGTAACAACTACTGGTGTTAATACAAATGTTGAAGGTAAATATTTACTATATTATGACTATGAAGATGGTGCAGGTAATTCATCAAAAACTGATAATGGTTATACTCCATATCAAGCTAAAAGATGGGTTATAGTTGAAGATACAGTAGGTATAATTCCTAGTGTAACATATAAGACAAATAATGATGGAACAGTAACTGCAACTATTACAACTAATAAGCAAGTTGAAGATATAGCAGGTTGGACAAAAGTAAATGATACAACATATACAAAAACTTATGATAAAAATGTAATAGAAGAAGTTACTTTAACAGCTTTATCTGGAAAAACAGCTACAGTTAAAGTAGAAATAAACAATATTTTTATTGTAAATTATGTTGCTGACTTTAAATATGTAATAGAAAATATTAAAGAAGGTCAAACAGTTTACATTAATGCAGGATTAGATGAAGAAGTTGAAAATCAATTAGGAAATTATTTAAATAAATTACCTAATAACACAAATGTTATTTTAACAGGTTAATTTAATTTAGGTACGCTATATATTAATAATGTTTTAAATATTAGTGGTAATAATGCAAATATTACAGCTGATAGAATTCAAATATCTGAAAATGGTAGTTTAAAAGATTTATCAATTGTTTTAAATGGTAATGGAAAAAATAATGAAGTTAAAGTTCAATTGAATGGTAATGGTAGTTTAGATAATTATACTGTAAGCAATGTAACAATTTTAGGTGGATATAGAGGTTTAAATATTCATGGTGTAAACAATGCTATAGTTGAAAATGTTAAAGTATCAAATGCTTCATATGCTTCTTTAGCAGTTGCAAGTTCTAATGTAGAAGTTTCTAATTGTGATTTTGCTAATGTAAGTAGTTTCTTTGGTGGAACAATTGTTGTAAATTATAAAGAAAATAATAATGATTATCCAATCGTTTCTAAGGTTAATATAGACGATAATAATGCAATTGATGGAATCATAAAAATAGAAGGTTATAAATTAGGTAATGATGCAATTTTTGCAAATCCTGATGAATGGACTTTAAGAAAGAATATAATTTTAGGATATTATTATTCAAAAAATTAGTCATTGAAAAAATGACTTTTTTTTGTAAAAAAATGTAAATAAATAAAGTAATTATTACAAATAATGGTATAATATATCTAGGTGGTTAATAATGAATAGATTAATAATTATGTTATCTAAATTATCTTATTTTATATTACATAAATTAGGTAGAGGAACAGCTTTTCCAGGTAAAATAGCTTTAAAATTAAATAAAAATATTTTAAATTACTTTGAAATGCCAAAGACTACTATTTTTATTACTGGTACAACGGGTAAGACTAGTGTATCAGGAACCTTATATGAAATCTATAAACATAGTGGATATAAAGTAGTAGCTAATTTAAAAGGATCTAATTTAATAGATGGTGTAACAAGTGCAGTAATAGAAGCAAGTAAAATTAATGGTAAAACAAAAGTTGATGCTTTAGTTATTGAAGTTGATGAAAGATATGTAAAAGAAGTATTTAAATTTATAACACCTAAATATTTTATTATAAATAATTTATCTCGTGATCAATTAGCTAGAAATGGTCATTATGAATTAGTATTTAAAGAAATAGATAAAAGTATTGATGAAAAAACTCATTTAATTTTAAATGCTGATGATCCATTAGTAACGAAGTTTAGTTTAGGTAAGAAAAATAAAATTACTTATTATGGCTTAAAAGAAAATAAATATTCAACTAAGAAAAATAGAATTGACACTTTAGATTTAGCTTATTGTCCAAAATGTCATAAAAAATTAATATTTGATTATTTTAATTATGGTAATTTGGGTTATTATCATTGTCCAAATAACGATTATAATAGACCAAATTGTGATTTTGAAGGAACATTAACTAAATCATTAAAAGTAGAAGATGAAACAATTAAATTAAATAATACTGCTTTATACAATGCTTACAATATTTTAGTAAGTTATGCAACAGCAAGAATTGATAATGTAGATAAAGAAAAGATAGTTGAATCTTTAAATAATCTATCAACTAAGGTTAAAAGATTAAATGAATTTAGAGTAAAGAACAATAAGGGAACACTATTATTAAGCAAAAATGAAACACCATTATCTTATAATCAATCCTTAGAATATGTTTCTAAAGAAAAAGGTAATAAAACAGTTGCTATTGGTTTTACTAGAATAAGTGGTAGATATGATTTAAAAGATTTATCTTGGATATATGATATTAATTTTGAATTGTTAAATGATAAAAGTATTGAAAAAATTATTTTAATTGGTCCATTTGCGTATGATTTAGCTGTTAGATTAAAAACTGCTAATGTTGATCCTAAAAAATTTTTATATTGTTTAGATTATAATAATTCATTAGATTACTGTATGAAACACGCTAAAGGTGATTTATATTGTTTATTATATTTTGATTTAAATTATTTATATATTGGAAAGTTGAAAGAAAGAGGTTTATTATGAAAATAGCTTATTTATATTATGATTTTCTTAATTTATATGGTGAATCTGGAAATATTAAAATAATTAGTAATATATTAAAATATAATAAAATAAAACATGAAATATTATATTTATCTTTAGATGATGAACTAGAATTTGATAAATATGATTTAGTTTATATTGGATCAGGTACTGAAGATAATTTATTAATTGCTTTAAAACATTTATCTAAATATAAAAACGATATAAAAAAATATATTGAAGATAATAAATTTATGTTAGTTACTGGTAATAGTGTTGATATGTTTGGTAAAAAAATAGATGATAATAAAGCATTAAATATATTTGAATATGAAGTTACTAAAGGTAAGAGAAAAATGGAAGAAGTTTATCATAATAAAATATTAGGCTTTATTAATAACAATAGTTATAATAATAACTATTGTGATACAGATATAATTAGACATAATAATTTTTATGGTACCTATATTTTAGGTCCAATATTAGTTAGAAATCCATATTTAGTTAAACAATTTTTAAATGATTTAACTAATAAAAAATTAAAATATGATTTAAAATTAGAAACTAAAGCTTATAATGAATTTATCAAAAATTTTAAGGAGAATACAAATGAATAATGTAGTAGATGTTATAATAGAAATACCATTAAAAACTAAAAATAAATTTGAAATAGATAAAAAAACTAATAGAATAAAGTTAGATAGAGTTTTATACTCTGCTATGAGTTATCCGGCTGAATATGGTTATATTGAAAATACTTTAGCTAATGATGGTGATCCATTAGATATATTAGTAATATCATCAGAACCAACTTTTCCAGGGTGTGTTGTTCCTGCTAGAGTAATTGGATATTTGAAAGTTATAGATAATGGCTATGAAGATTATAAATTAATATCAGTTGTTGCCGTAGATCCTAGATATAATGATGTAAATAGTTTGGAAGATTTATCTAATTTTACTTTAGACGAAATTAAAGATTTTTTCAAAAACTATAAGACATTACAAAATATTGATGTAAAAGTGTATGATTATCATGATAAAGAAGAAGCAATTAAATTAATTGAAGAATGTAAAGAAAGGTATTTAAGAAAATAAATATCTTTTTAAATTGAATATAAAGTTAAAATATGATATTATTAATATGGTGATATAATGAAGAAGATAAGTGTTGTTTTGACATTAATATTAATTATGTTTATTAGTTATTATGTTTATAATAATTATTTTAAAAAAGAAGAGATAAATTTAGTTGAAATAAATTTAAAAGAATATAGTAATCAAGTAAAAGATATTATTAATAATAAAAATTATAATTTAGAAACTACAAATATTGATATTAATTGGTTAAATGATAATTTAGAATCTATTGTATCTTGTAAAGAAGTTTATTATTCAAATCAAGATTTAGTGTTACTTCATGATTGTAGTATTAATAGTGAAGGAAATTATTATTTTTATGATAAAGAATATAGTTATAATGATGAATATATTAAATTATATAATGATATTAAAAGTCAGAATATAGAAATAGAAAAAGGAAATTTATTAAAAGATTTAGCTATTATTGATTATTCTTATGATGTTTTAGAAGTTAATAAATGTGCTACTGATGGTATATGTGATGTAGGAACTATATTTATTATTCAAGTAAATCAAATGGAAAGTTATAAGTTTTATGTATTAGAAGATGATGGAGAAAAAGTTAAATTAATTATGGATAAAAATTTAGTAAATAATGTAGCATATGCTCCATCAGACAATTTGTTAGGTCCGGTTGAAGCTATTAAATACTTAAAGCAAGCAACTGATAATTGGACTAATATTTTAAATAGAAATTACAAAGTTGTTGATAATAAATACAATATTAGTTATGAAAATTTAAGAGCAACTTTACCAAGTTATGAAGATATATATAAATTAAAAGATGAAACATTTATATATGATAATACTGATAAGTTTGGCTATTGGTTAAGTACTGCTGATAGTAAGTCATTTTATGCTTTTAGTGTTACTGATAATAATATAAAAGTAACTGATGTAAGTATGGATGATTTAGGTATAAGACCAGTTATAGAAATATATAAATAAGGAGTTTTAAATGAACGAAGATATAATAAAAAATACAAGTATAGAATTAAATATAAAACCAAATCAAGTAAAAACCGTTTTAGAATTATTAAGCAATGGTAATACAATACCATTTATTGCTAGATATAGAAAAGAAGCAACAGGTGCTTTAGATGAAGAACAAATAAGAAAAATTAATGAAATATATGAATATCAAGTTAATTTATTAAAAAGAAAAGAAGATGTAATTAGATTAATTGATGAAAAAGGATTATTAACGGATGAATTAAAATCTCAAATATTAAATGCTAATAAATTAGTAGAAGTTGAAGATTTATATCGTCCATTCAAAGAAAAGAAAAAAACAAAAGCTACTGATGCCATTAATAATGGGTTAGAGCCCTTAGCTAAAATAATTATGTCTTTTCCTTTAAAAGAAATAGATTATTCTAAATTTATTAATGAAAAAGTTAAAACCATAGATGAAGCTATATTAGGTGCTAAATACATAATTGCTGAGTGGATTAGTGATAATGCATATTATCGTAAATCAATTAGAAATTATACATATAAAAATGGGATAATTGTTACTAAATTAAAAAAAGATGCAGTGGACGAAAATAAAGTTTATGAAATGTATTATGATTATCAAGAGAAGGTAAGAGAAATAAAACCACATCGTATTTTAGCTATTAATCGTGCTGAAAAAGAAAAAGTAATTACAGTTAGTATTGATGTAAATAAAGAGGATATAATTAATAATTTAAAATCTAAAATAATTAAAAATGATAAATCACAAGTTACAGATATAGTAATAGATGCTATAAATGATGCTTATAAGAGATTAATTGAACCATCAATTGAAAGAGAAATAAGAAGTGATTTAACTGAAAAAGCAGATGAAGTAGCTATTGATAATTTTGGTAAAAACTTAGAAAAGTTATTATTACAACCACCAATGAAAGATAAAATGGTATTAGGATTAGATCCTGCTTATAGAACAGGATGCAAATTAGCTGTTTTATCTCCAGTTGGACAATCATTAGAAATTGCAGTTATATATCCTCATGAACCAGTAAAAAAATATGAAGAAGCTAAAAAAATAGTATTAGACTTAATTAGAAAATATAATATTGATATTATTGCTATTGGTAATGGTACAGCATCAAGAGAAAGTGAAGCTTTTATCGCTGATGTAATTAAAGAATGTGATAGAAAAGTAGAATATATAATTGTAAGTGAAGCAGGAGCTAGTGTTTATTCTGCTAGCAAAATTGCAATCGAAGAGTTTCCTGATTTAACAGTTGAAAAAAGAAGTGCAATTAGTATTGGTAGAAGATTACAAGATCCTTTAGCTGAATTAGTTAAAATTGAACCAGAAAGTATTGGAGTTGGATTATATCAACATGATGTTTCAAATAAAAAATTAACTGAAAGTTTGGATTTTGTTGTTAGTAGTGCTGTTAACAAAGTTGGGGTTAATGTTAATACAGCTAGTCCATCTTTATTTAAATATGTATCAGGTATAACTAAAAAAAATATTGAAAAAATATTAGATTATCGTAATAAAAATAGAATAAAAAATCGAAATGAATTAAAAAAGTTATTATCTGATAAAACTTATGAGCAAGCAATTGGATTTTTAAGAGTTGTAGATGGTACTAATCCTTTAGATGCAACTAGTATTCATCCTGAAAGTTATGATATAACTTTAAAATTATTAAATATGTTACATTTAGATGTTAAAGATTTAGGTAGTGAAAAGATTAATAATTTAAATATTGATGTAGAAGAATATAGCAAAAAATTAAATACTGATATTTATACATTACAAGATATCATAGATTCTTTAAAAAAACCTAATCGTGATCCACGTGATGAAATGCCTAAACCTATTTTAAAAAGTGATATATTACATATTGAAGATTTAAAAATTGGTATGAAATTACAAGGAACCGTAAGAAATGTTGTTGATTTTGGAGTATTTATTGATATCGGTTTAAAAAATGATGGATTAGCGCATATTTCTAAATTAACTGATAAATATATTAAACATCCAATGGAAGTTGTTAATGTTGGTGATATAGTTGATTGCTATGTTGATAGTATTAATTTAGAAAAAAATAAAGTTTCTTTATCGTTATTAGAAAGGTAAAACATGAAAAAAATAATTATTATATTAAGTTGTTTTTTGTTAACTGGCTGTTTTGAAAATAGTGGATATATAGTTAAAAGCTGCTATAAAGAAGAAAAATCTAATGATTTAAAAGTTACTACAACTTATACATTTAAATTCAAAAATGATATAATTGATGATTTAAATATTACTTATGATAATATTGGTAATAGTAACTCTATATCTTCTGTTAAGCTATCAATTGAATCTCAAAATAAATATACTAACTTAGAATATAATGTTTTAATAGATAATGAAACTGAATATAAAATTGAATATATTGTTCCTTTAGATAGTGATAAAGAAGTGTTAGATAAATTAAATGTTAAACAAAGTAGAACAGATTTTGTTAATAATTTGAAAAGCTTAGGTTATACTTGTGAGTAGGTGAGATATGAAAAAGTTATTATTAGTTTTATTAATCTTTTTGGTAGGTTGTGGGAATGATATTAATAAATTTAAAGAAGAATATGAAAATAAAGAAGGAATAGAAGTTAATATTGATAAAAATAATAAAGTGAAATATATCAATGCAAAAGAAACTGTTGATGTTTTAAAAAATAAAACGGGTATTTTATTTTTTGGTATTGCAAGTGATAATACAACTAGAAGTGTTGTTGAGGTATTACTTAAAGTTGCTTCTGATAATAAGTTAACTGTTTATTATTTTGATCCTAATACCGTTCCAGATAAAGATAATGATTCAGATTTTGCTAGAATATTGGGTATATTAGATAGTTATTTAGAAGTAGAAGATGACAAGAAAACACTTTCAGTTCCAGATGTTTATTTTATCAAGGAAGGAACTATTATGGGAAATCATTTTGGAAGTGTATTATCATATGATGGAAATAAGTTAAATGAAGAACAAGCTAATGAATTATATGAAAATTATAATAATTTAGCTAAACTAATAAGGAGTTAAAAATGGAAAAAATAGTTGAGATATTTATAAATTTATTTGGGGGAATAACTAGTATTGGCTATGGTAAAGAAATATTGATATTTTTAATATCGATGACACCAATATTAGAATTAAGAGGTGGCATTTTGGCTGCCGCATTATTAAATATGGATCCTAAAAATAGTTTTATTATTTGTTTAATTGGTAATATAATAGTTATTCCAATAGCTTTGTTTTTTTTAGAGTTAATATTTAAATTATTAAGAAAAATAAACTTTTTTGATAAAATTATAACTAAAATAGAGAAAAAATGCTTAAGTAAGAGAGAACAATTAGATAAATATGGTTATTTAGGACTAATGTTATTTGTTGGAGTTCCTTTACCTGGAACAGGTGCTTGGACAGGTTGCTTTTTAGCGTCACTATTAGGAATGGATAAGAAAAAATCAGCTGTTGCGGCTATATTAGGTGTTTTAATGGCTGGCGTAATTATGATGATATTATCATTTGGTATATTAAAAAATATATTTTAAGCATCGATTTATTTCGATGTTTTAAAATTACAAAATTGTCATATCATTTTGTTTATATTTAGTGTATAATTTAATTAGGTGATTTATGAAAATATTAATTGTTGAAGATGATGCTACTATAAGAAGCGGATTAAAGTATTGTTTAGAATATGAAAATTTTGAAGTTGTTGAATCTGTTGGATTAGATTGTTTAAACAAATTAGAAAATGTTTCATTAATATTATTAGATATTAATTTACCTGATATAAATGGTTTTGAACTTTTTAAAAAAATAAAAGATATTAAAAATATTCCTATAATATTTTTAACAGCTAACGATTTAGAGCCATCGATTGTTATGGGCTTAGATATGGGTGCGGATGATTATGTAACAAAACCTTTCAAAACAAGAGAATTAATATCGCGAATAAAAAATGTCTTAAGAAGAAACAATAATGTCGATATAATAAAGATCAGAAACATTTCTATTGATTTAAAACAGGCTAAAGTTTTTAAAAATGGTATTGATGTTAATTTAACTGCCTTAGAATATAAAATATTATTAACTTTAGCTTTAAATCCTAATCAAGTATTTACTAGAGAAAAAATTTTAGCTGATATTTGGGATGTTAATGAAGAATATGTATATGATAATACCCTAACAGTTTATATTAAAAGAATAAGAGAAAAAATAGAAGATGATGTAACTAATCCTAAAATTATTAAAACTGTAAGAGGTATTGGTTATAAAATAGGTGATAATAGTGAATAAAAAATATTTTATTGTTAATTTTATTGCTATTTTAATTATTGCATTGTTTTATTTTTTAATTTCTAATGTTATAAATAATAGTTATAAACAAAAAATAATTGATAATGAAAGTTATTTGATTGGAAATTTATTAAATAAATATCCTAATTTAAAAGAAGATATTATATCAAGCTATTTAATTAAAGATAACTATGAAATAGGTAATAATTTAATAAATGAATATAATTTAATTACTATTAAAAACAATAATATCATCATTTTAATATATTGTTTAATAAGTGCTTTGTTATTATTTATAATTAATTTTATTTATATTAAAAGTATTTATAAAAAAATAGCAAAAATTGATAAATATATGAACAATATTTTAAATGATGATTATTCAATTAATATTAAAGATTATTGTGAAGGAGATATTAGTAATTTAAAAAATGATATATATAAAATGACTATTAAGTTAAAAGAACAAAGTGAATTACTAATTAAAGAAAAAAAGTATTTAGAAGAAACCTTACAAGATATATCTCATCAAATTAAAACTCCTTTAACTAGTATGTATATGATAAATGATATTTTAACTAACGAAAAAGATGAAAATATAAAAAAGGAATTTTTAATTAAAAATAAAAATCAAATTGAGCGAATTGAGTGGCTAGTAACTAGTCTACTTAAATTATCAAGGTTAGAAAGTGGTACAGTTAAATTAAAAAAGGAAAAAATAAATTTAAAAGAGTTAGTTGATAAATCTATCGAACCAATTAATGTTTTATTAGAACTTAGAAATATTAAATTAACTAAAAATATTATAGATGTTAATCTAGTTGTTGATATTAACTGGACTGTTGAGGCATTGCTTAATGTAATTAAAAATGCTTGTGAACATACTGTTGATAAAATAGAAATAGTAGGTAGTACTAATCCTCTTTATACTGAAATAAAAATAATTGATAATGGAAGTGGCATTAGTAAAAAAGATATTAAACATATTTTTGAAAGATTTTATAAAGGAAATCATAATAAAGAAAGTATTGGAATTGGTCTTAATATGTCTAAGAAAATAATTAATTTACAAAATGGTCTTATTGAAGTAGAATCAAAAGAAGGTGTTGGTAGTACTTTTATAATAAAACTATATAAAAATAATTTGTGACGAAATTGTAATTAAAATAGTCATTTAATAGTAATAAATATTTAATATAATTATTTTGGAAGGAGAAAATTTATGGAAATATTAAGAGTAGAAAATTTATGTAAAAATTATGGTAAAGGAGAAACATTAGTAAAAGCTTTAGATAATGTTAATTTTTCAGTTGAAAAAGGTGAATTTATTGCAATAGTTGGAAGTAGTGGTAGTGGCAAATCAACTTTATTACATATTTTAGGTGGTGTTGATAGACCAACTAGTGGGAAAGTTTTTGTAGATGGCGTTGATGTGTATGAATTAAATGAAACTAATTTGGCTATTTTTAGAAGAAGGCAAGTAGGATTAATTTATCAATTTTATAATTTAATTCCAATATTGAATATTAAAGAAAATATTACTTTACCAATTTTATTAGATAATAAAAAACCAGATGAAAAATATTTAAATGAATTAATTGAAACATTAGGATTAAGTAAACGCGTTAAGCATTTACCTAACGAATTATCAGGTGGGCAACAACAAAGAGTTAGTATTGGTAGAGCTTTAATGAATAGACCGGCTCTATTATTAGCTGACGAACCTACTGGAAATTTAGATAGTAAAGCAGGAAGAGAAATAATAGAATTATTGAAATTATCTAATCAAAAATATAAACAAACTATCATTATGATTACTCATGATCATAATCTAGCGTTATGCGCTGATAGAATAATTACTTTAGAAGATGGTAAAATAATAAATGATGAAAAAAATGAAAAAAAATAAACACTGTTTTAATATACAGTGTTTTAATATATAATTTAGAAATTATTTTGTTATTGATTTAATCATATATTTATAGTATAATATTATCGTTAGGAGTGAAGATATGAAATTTATGAAAAATAAAACATTCATAATTGTAGGTTCTGTATGTTTAGTTTTACTTTTTTTGATAGTATTTGCAATATATAGAATGTTTTTCCCAAGTAATAAAAGTGTATATGGAGATAGGCTTACTAATGCTCCAGAGGTTGATAATGCTGTTATCGAACAAATCAAAACAAAAATTTCTGATACAAATCTTACTGAAAATGTAAAATATCAAACAAATTCTGTTATAATGAAATTTTTTATAACAGTAAAAGATGATACAAAATTAAGTGATGCTCAAAATTTAAGTACAATAATAACTGATAATTTAAGTGATAAATTAACTGAATTTTATGATGTTGAAATATATTTAATTAACGAAGGTAATTCTGATTATCCATCAATTGGATATCGTTCAAAATCTGCAGATTCATTTACTTGGACAAATAATATAGGTGATGTAAATGAAGAATAAAAAAATAGTTTTGATAATTATAATTATTATAGCTTTATTACTTATAGGTGGTTTATCTTATTATTTTTTAACAAAGGAAGACAAAAATACAACATTAAATTTATTTGAAAAACAATGGATTGAAAACAATAAAAATAATATTATTGATATGTCTATTGTAAATCAAATTCCTATTTTAAGTTACAATGGTGAAGGCATTATTATAGATTTTTTGGATTCATTAAATAAGGATACCAATTTATCTTTTAACAAAATATCATATAGTTTAGGTGAAGAAGTAAAAACAGATTATTCATTTAAATTGGTTGATGAAGTTTTAGAAGATAATATACTTATTTATGAGGATAATTATGTTGTTGTTACTAAAAAAGATACATATTTATCTATAGATGATTTAAATGGTTTAGAAATTGGAGTATTAAACGAAAATTTAAATAATGTAAACACTTATTTACATAATGCTAATGTATCATATAAAACATTCAATACTAAGGATGAATTAGTTAATGAATTTTTAAAAGAGGATACTAGTTTAAATGCAATTATTTTATTAAAAACAACTGATTTAAAATTGTTATTTGATAATAATTTTAAAATTGCATATAATATAAGCGATTATAAAAAATATTTTGTTTTAGATTTAGGTTCTACAGAAAAATTAAATACTATTTTAACAAAGTATTATTCAAAATGGGCTAGTGAAAATTATTTAGATTCATATAATAAGTATTTGTCAAACAATTACTTTAAATTTAAAAACATAAATGATTCAGAAATTGTAAAATTTAGAAGTAAAAGATATGTATATGGATTTATTGAAAATGCTCCTTATGACACATTGCTAGATAACAAATTGGCTGGTATCAATTATCAGTTATTATCTAATTTTTCTAAACTTACAAAGGCTGAAATATCATATAAAAAATATAATAATATTAGTAGTTTGGTAAATGCATTTAATTCAAATGAAATTGACTTATTTTATGGAATAAATAGTACAAGCGATTATAATTTAGATGTTTACAATACGATTCCAGTTTATAATAATACGGCAATTGTTTTAAAACATTCT
>DVJX01000003.1 GCA_018716405.1 Candidatus Faecisoma merdavium
TCTCAATGTTTGTTTGATTATTTCTTTTATAGTTT
The DNA here is from genome assembly GCA_018716405.1 of Candidatus Faecisoma merdavium. Taxonomy (GTDB): domain Bacteria; phylum Bacillota_I; class Bacilli_A; order RF39; family UBA660; genus Faecisoma; species Faecisoma merdavium. The sequence goes on from DVJX01000003.1 coordinate 36, forward strand.
CTTCTTCAGACGTTTCTTTTAAAACCATATCATATTGTTTTAAAGAATTTATTAAATCATTGTCTGAAATTGTTGTTGTTTTAATAATTGTATTAATATCTTTATTTTTATAATATTCTTGAATTTTTTCTACATTATCGCTTTCTAGAGAAATGCCAATATAAACATAATACATATTATCAATAACACTATATATATAATCAGTTAGATGTGATGTATTTTCTTGCATACTTTCCATACTAGAATAAACGCCTTGTTGAACTAAGTATGCAGTTTCTTTTGTATTAAAAACTGGAATTATATCTATACTTTCATATTCTTTTAACATATAAAAAGACAACAAAAAACCGACTAATAAAGATATAATTATTGTTAATAAATATTTTTTCATATCATCACCATGTTAATTATACCCTATTAATCAGTTATATTTTGTCGAACTAAATTAATTCGTCAATTTTTGAAACTATATCATTTACATGAACATCAAATACTTGATTAGTTTCTCTTATTTTTAATTCTACTAAATTATCTTTAGTTTTCTTTCCAACTGTAATTCTATATGGAATACCAATTAAATCCATATCGTTAAATTTTACCCCTGCTCGCTCATCTCGATCATCTAATATTGTTTCAATGTTATTTTTATTTAAATTGTTATATATTGCATTAGCTATTGATTTTTGAACTTCATCCTTTTTGTCAATTAAAACAATAGCCACTTTAAACGGTGCGATGTTAGTAGGCCAAATAATACCATTTTCATCATTTCTTTGTTCAACTATTGAAGACATTATTCTACCTAATCCAATACCATAACATCCCATAACAACCGGTTTTAATTCATTATTTTCATCTAAATAATTTAGATTTAATGCTTTAGAATATTTAGTACCTAATTTAAAAGTATTACCTATTTCAATACCGTGCTTAAAGTATAATTTCTTTCCACATTTTGGACAAGAATCAAATTCTTTTACATTTTTAATATCGCCTACAAAATCATAAATAAAATCAGATGTATTTACATTTTTATAGTGATAGTCTGTTTTATTAGCACCTACTATATAATTATATTTATATAAAATATCATTATCGATAATTATTTTAATATTAATACCAATTGGTCCAGCAAAACCAACTTTAGCATTAGTAACTTTTTCTACTTCTTCTTGTGATGCTAGTTCAATAGTTTTACCATTTAATAATTTTCTTAATTTTGTTTCATTAATTTCTCTATCGCCACTTACTAGACAAGCATATAAAACATTATCAATTTTATAAATTAATGTTTTGACAAATTTATCTTTATCTTCTTTTAAATAATTAGCTATTTCTTCGATTGTTTTAGCATTAGGTGTATAAACTAATTCTTTTTCTTTATATTTAGTAGCTTTTTCTTTATTTATTACACACTCACTTACTTCAATATTAGATGAGTATCCACAATCACATAAAACTAATATATCTTCACCTATATCAGTTACTGCTTGAAATTCTTCACTTAATAATCCACCCATAACACCGGTATCAGCAGTTACAATACGATAATCTATACCAATTCTATCAAATATGTTTTTATAAGCATTAAACATTTTCATATATGATTTATTTAAACTATCTAATGAAGTATCAAAACTATAAGCATCTTTCATAAAGAATTCTCTTACTCTTATTAATCCATATCTAGGTCTTGGTTCATCACGATATTTATTTCCTATTTGATATAAATTAAAAGGCATATCTTTATATGATTTTATTTTCATTCTAGCAGCTTCAACGAAAAATTCTTCATGAGTAGGACCTAGTACTAAACTTCTATTATATCTATCTTTTAAACTAAACATATCATGACCAAAATTATCTCTTCTACCACTACTTATATATACTTCTTCTGGTAATAAATTAGGCATCAATAATTCATTTGCGCCAGCTTTATTCATTTCATCTCTAATAATATTTTCAATATTTTTTAATACTTTTAAGCCTAATGGCATATACATATAAATTCCGTTACCTATTTTTTTTACCATTCCACTTTTAACAAGTAGATTGCCACTTACTGTTTCTTCATCTTTAACATCTTCTCTAAATGTATAGAAAAAATTTTCACTTAATCGCATAATCTCACCTCAACAATTTAATTATATCATAATTTATTAGAAATATTAGTTTTTAATTGCAAAAATATTAAATATATGATATTATTAGTATGTAAGGGGAAAACTTACATATAATAAAAAAAGGAACATTCAGTTTTTGCATGTTGAATGTCTACTTAGATTTTTGGAAGACATTTAATTCTTTATTGAATTAAGTGTCATTTTTTTATAACTATTATCATTACGATAAGAAGTGATAAAATGATAATAATGTATCTTAAGACTTTTATTACATAAAGTCTTTTTGACATTTTATCAAGCCTCCTCTCTTTAAAGATTTGGCAGACACTCAACAACTAAATATTCCTGATAATAAGTATACTATAAATTAACTTATTATTCAATAGTTCATTCATAATTTATAAAATATATTTTTTCATTTATAAAAAAAGGAAGATGTCAAATATATATCTTCTTTTTTATTTTAGACTTTCAAATCCACTTCTTTTAAACATTTTTTCTAATTCATATTTAGTAAATGTAATAATAGTAGGTCTACCATGTGGACAATTAAACGGATTATTACATTTTCTTAAATCGTTAATTAATTCTTCCATTTCATTAATACTTAAATTAGTGTTAGCTTTAATGCTTGCTTTACAAGCTAAAGTAGCAGATAAATGATCATTGAATTTAGATAAATCAAAATCTTTTTCTTTATGGATAACTGCTTCAATTATTTTTCTAATTTGTAAATCTTCAAAATCTTTAGTTAACCAAACAGGATGAGATTTAATAATAACAGAATTAATACCAAATTCTTCAATATCAAATCCCATATTATTTAAAAACTCAAAATTTTCCTTTAAAATAATATATTCATTATTTGATAATTCAATAGTCATTGGTAATAATAGTGGTATTTTATCCTTAATAGGATTAGCTAATTTATCTAAAAATAATTCGTAATTTACTCTTTCTTTAGCAGCATGCTGATCGATTAAATACATTCCTATTTCATTTTGACAGACTATATAAGTTCCATGTACTAGTCCAACAGGATATAACAATGGTAATCTTTCTTCATATTTTTGCTCTTCTTCTTTTATTTCATTATCAAAATTTAAAGTTATTTCTTCATATTTTGGTTTTTCATTTTTAGGAAATACTTCTTTTGTTTCTATTAGTTCTATTTTTGCATCTTTTGTTTCTATTACTTTTTCTTCAATAATTGGTTTAATTTCAAAATCATTAATAGGTTGTTCTATTGTAGGAATTAATGTTTGTCTTTTTAATTTATTAGCAATTGTTGTTTTTACTAAATCTAATAATTCTTCTAATTTACTAAATTTAATATCCATTTTAGTTGGATGAATATTAACATCTACTAAACTAGGATCTAATTCAATATTTATAGCAACAATAGGATATCTATTATCTGGTTTATAAGAATGATAACTATCATTAATTATTTTATTTAACTCTTGATTTCTGACTACTCTACCATTTACTAAAGTAATAATATGATTTCTTCCTGATCTATTTACTTCTGGTAAGCTTATAAAACCATTTATAATATAATCATCATCTTCACTATTTATTTCCAACATTTTACGAGCTACATCCATACCATATATAGCACTTATAGTTTTAAGTAAATTATTAGAACCATCCGTTTTTAAAATAATATTACCATTATTAATTAAAGTAAATCTAATTTCTGGATGAGATAAAGCTATTTTATTAACATAATCAGTTATACTAGCAAGTTCAGTATATAAGCTTTTCAAATGTTTTAATCTAGCTGGAGTATTATAAAATAATTCAGTTATTTCAAAAATAGTACCTTTTCTAGCTTCGGTATTCTCTACTTTAATAATTTTGCCACCTTTAATATTAACTAATGTACCTATTTCTCCCTGACTAGTTTTAAGTAATACATTGCTAACTGAAGCAATACTAGCTAAAGCTTCACCTCTAAATCCTAAGGTATTAATATTATATAAATCGGATTCATCTTTTATTTTACTTGTTGCGTGTCTATTAAAAGAAAGAATTGCATCCTCTTTATCCATACCTATTCCATTATCTGTTACTTTTATTAAACTAGTACCAGCTTCTTTTAATTCTATTTTTATTTCACTACTATTAGCATCAATACTATTTTCAACCAATTCTTTTACAACTGAAGCACATCTTTCAACAACTTCTCCAGCAGCTATTTTATTAGCTAAAATTTCATCCATTATTTTAATTTTGCTCATACAACTTCACCCACATTAAATAAAAGAACATTTTATATCTGATGTTCTTTTGTTAATTCTTTTTCTTTTAAAGTATTACTAAAAAATTTATATAAGAGGTCTAAATTACCACTCATCGCACTTACTTTTGAGCCATTTATTAAATTATTTTTATCTTCTTCTGTTATGTTTGAAAAATCTAATTCGCAATCAAAATCTAAACAATTATTTATAAATACAACTATTTGTCTTAAGTATTCCCTAATTATTCTTCCGTTACCTTCACGAAATGGATGAATAATATTTAATTCTGAATAATAGAAAGCTAAAAAATTTATTACATCATCCTTTGATTTTAATTTTTTTATGTCGTCTTTCATTTTTTCGATTAACATACTTAAATAATTATAAATAAATTCTGGTCTACAAAATGGAGTATTTCCTTTGACAATATTTTCATCACGAATTTTTCCAGAAAAAGAATACAAATTGCCAAAAACATATTTATGTAAAGATAATAAATAATCAATACTAAATAAGACATTAGCTCTTGGAATAGATTTCATTTGCAAATCCATAAGCATTAGTGTTGTTAAATTTTTTTCTATAGCTTCTAATTCTTTTTCATCTTTTATACCTAATTTGTTTTTTAATACATTAGAGTTTGAATAACAATATTTTGATTGTAAACTTAAAGCTTCATTAATTCTACTATTTTTGTTGTACATCTTGTTTCTCCATATTTTCTAATTCCATTACAAGTGCATATAAAACTGACTCAACTGCATCTTTTCCTAATCTTTCTTTATATCTATTATAAATTCTTAAAACTATATTTTTTTCTTGTTCAGAAATATCTTGTCCTTCTATTTCTACATTTCCTACTGCTTTTTCTAACTCTTTTTCTAAATTTTCCATAACATCACCTAAATTAATTATACCACAAAAAAAGCAAGTTTCCTTACTTTTTTTACACATTTCTTAATTTATATCCTTTATTTTCAACGTCTTTAATTATTTTTTCAAATAAAGTATTAACTTCTTCATCAGTTAATGTT
>DVJX01000043.1 GCA_018716405.1 Candidatus Faecisoma merdavium
ATTGGGCATACTATTAGAAAATATAGTCTTGATGAGTTGCCACAGCTCTGGAATGTGTTAATCGGTGACATGTCTCTTGTTGGACCACGTCCGCCTCTACCATCAGAAGTAGAAGAGTATACCGATTATGATAAGCAGAGACTGCTTGTTATGCCAGGTTGTACGGGATTATGGCAAGTTACTAAACGTAACGAAGCTGACTTTGATGAAATGGTTTGGCTAGATATCGTGTATATCAACCATTCTGGGTTATTAGAAGATTTGAAGTTGATTATTAAAACTATTGGGGTGGTTATTCATCCTAATGGAGCGTATTAGTGGGGATACATAGAATTTTTAATAGAGGAATATTACTAAGTGGAAAGAATGAGAATAACTAAATCGACTTTAGCAACGTACGTTTTATTTTTGGTTTGGTTCATATTAATTATTTTAAATTTAAAAGATACTGATAGTGTAATTTTTCTCTGTATATGGGGCATTTTAATCAGCATAGGTATTGTATATATAAGTTGTATCAGGTCAAAATTAGAATTAAGGCTTTCTAAGATTCAATTTTGGTGGTTAATATTTGTAGTTTATAGTTTTATTGTAAGTTTTATTAATCAAAAATTGGGCTCAAATTATATAAATTTAAGTCGAAATATAGTGAGTTTTTTTATTGCCTTTTTAGCACTGTATATTTTTACTAGATTTTGTAACTCATTAAAATTTATAGAGATTTATAGAGATTTCTTTGCATTTTGTTCTATTTTAGGAATTATTGAAATTATTACCAAAAGATCTTTGTTTGTTAATTGGATGACATCAAGTAATTCGATAGAGTTGTTTAATACTTTTGGTTTTAATTCGGGGCTGTATAGAGTAACTCTCTTTTTTTATCATCCAATTTATTATGGTATTCTTCTCACTATTTTTTTGATATTTATTATGCTGAAGCCATATAAGTCAAAGGTATTACAATATTTGTTTGTGTTTTTGGGAATAATAAATTTAATTTATACACAATCTCGTTCAAGTTGGATTGCGCTTGCATGTTGTTTATTATTTTTATTATTAAGAAATTTCAAACAAGTAAATAAAATACAAATAAACTTATTGATTAGGTCTTTTTGCTTTATAATAGGAATAATTTTAGCTTTATTTATAGTTATTAATTTGTTTCCACAATTAACTTCTAATTTATTGAATATTTTTTCTAGTAGAATTGGAGAAGTAACCAATAATACTACAAATGCACGAACCGCTAATTGGGCTTTAGTTCAATATTCAAATACTATATTTCTTAAATTATTTGGAGGCGGGGATGGTTTCGCAACCACCATGTTACATTTGCATCCACAGTTTATGGGATGGACTCAAGCTGTTGACAATCAATATTTAACATTCTATATGGATTATGGAATATTAGGGATAGCTCTGTTTTTAATGTTTATTCTTAATATATTTAAAACTTTTATGTCTACGGAAGATAAGTCAAAGTTAGCAATCTCATTGGCAATAATGGCAATATTTATTTCAGCCTTTTTTTATGAAGTATATTTTCAAAATGAAGTTAATAATCTATTATTTATATTAATTTGCTTATTAAATTCAAATAGCGGAAAGGTTTTTAAGTAATGAAAGATGTTTTTATAATAGGTTCTAAAGGAATTCCTGCTCAATATGGAGGATATGAAACATTTGTAGATAATTTAGTGATGCGACAATTTTCTACACATATTAAATATCATGTTGCATGTTTGACATTTAGCAAGAATCCCAAGGACTATGAATACAACGGTGCTAGTTGTCATGAAGTTTCTATTCCTAACATTGGGGGTGCTAAGGCAATACTTTATGATTTAAGGGCATTAAATTGGGCATTGAAAGACATTAAAAAGAATAATTTAAAAGACGGTGTGATTTATATTCTTGCTTGTCGTATTGGCCCATTTATTCATAGTTATATTCCGAAGTTTCATAGATATGGGTTTAAAGTTTGGGTTAATCCGGACGGTCATGAATGGCTTAGAGCTAAGTGGTCAAGACCAGTAAGAGAATATTGGAAAATAAGTGAATCCGGTATGGTTAAACATTCGGATTTATTAATTTGTGATAGTAAAAATATTGAAAAATATATTTGCAAAGAATATAAAAAGTTCAATCCTAATACTACTTATATTGCATACGGCGCGGATATTACAAAGTCATCTTTGTCATTTGAAAATGAAAAAGTCAAAAACTGGTATAAGTCTAAAGGAATATCCCCTAATAAATATTATTTAATTGTAGGACGTTTTGTTCCTGAAAATAATTATGAAACAATGATTCGGGAATTTATGGCAAGTAATACTACAAAAGACTTAGTTATTATTACAAATGTTGAGAAGAATGCTTTTTATAATTCATTGAAAGAAAAAACACATTTTGATCACGACTCAAGAATTAAATTCGTTGGTACTGTTTATGATAAAGATTTATTAAAATTTATTCGTGAAAATGCATATGGTTATCTTCATGGACATTCTGTTGGAGGAACTAATCCATCATTGCTTGAAGCTCTAGGTAGTACTAAGCTCAATCTCCTTTATGATGTAGGTTTTAATAAAGAAGTTGGTGAAGATGCTGCTCTTTATTGGAGTAAGACACCTGGATTCTTAAGTAATCTATTAGATAAGGCTGACAATCTAAATCCTGTCCAGATTAATAATTTAGGCAAAAAGGCAAAGGAAAGAGTTATTAATGGATATTCATGGAAAAAGATAGTTGAGGAATATGAGAAAAGTTTTTTAAGATAATATGAAAATTTTAGCATTAATCATTGTTTATAATAAAAGAATATCTGATTCATTAACTTTTAATAATCTTAAAAAAATACAGCAAAGTTTTCCAAGTTTGGATATAGTTGTCTTTGATAATAGTACAAAAGATTATAAAAATAAAAAATATTCATTATCTCATGATATTAAATATATAAGTAAAAAAAGTAATATAGGTTTATCTAAAGCCTATAATATTGTGCTTGATACATTATCAAGTGAATATAATGATAACGACTTAATAGTTTTTTTGGACGATGATACAAAGGTCAATAAAGATTACTTTATCCAATTATGTAAAGCTGCTCGATCTAAAAGTAAAATAGATATTTTCGCTCCAATAATAAGAGGTCAAGATGGAGTTATCTATTCTCCTAACAATGCTAATTTTTTAAAAAATCACTTATTGAAAGATGTAAAAAATATTCGTGAAATTAAGAATTTTAATGCAATTTCAAGTTGTTTGGCTGTTAGATTTCGTGTTTTTAAAAAATATAGGTTTGATGAAAGATTGTTTTTAGATGAAGTTGATCAAAAGTTCTGTGAGGATCAACGTAAACTTGGAAGAAAGTTTAGCTTAATTTATGTAGTAATTTGTCAAAATTTTCATCAAAGAGATTCTCAGTTAGATGCTAATACATTGTGGCCAAGATTCAAATTACGAATTAGAGATATTATAGTATATGGCAAATTAAAGGGAAATCAATATCTTTATATAGGCTTTTTAAAGACGAATTTACTTGGGATTCAATATGCTTTAAAAACTAAAGATAGTTCATTGATGGCTAAGACATTTAAGTTAAGTAAATATTGGATGAAAGAAGATATAAAATGAAAAAAAAGTTGGCCTTTGTTGATTTAACCAATTTTAAAGACTGGCCTATGGGTGGAATGCTGCAGTATGAATTAAGTATTCTACCTTATCTATGTGATCATTATGATATAGATATTTGGGGGGTATCAGTAGACGGTATTAAACCTCAACCAATTCTCATAAAGGGTAAAAAATATCCAGTACATGTATGGACTGATGTGAAAACACATAAAAAATTAATTCCCAATTTTTGGAGAGGACTATTTTTAAAAAAGTATGTAAAAAAATTTGAAAAATACGATGGAATTTATGCACACACAGCCACTTGCTTGATGCCATTTTTTAAATTGCAGGCCCACGGAACCAAGATATTTTATCATCAACATGGATTAATTTATTTAAGAGATCCAATTTTTAAAACAAAGATCCAAATTCCATTTATGAAAAGGGCACAAATAAAAAGCAATGTTACTTTTATTGTGTCTGGACCTAAATTAGTGAAAGAATATGGCAAAACTTTAAAAAAGCATGGCAAATTTATTTCAATTGATAGTCCTGTGAATAGGTTTAATAAAACTGTATCTTCAAAATTGAATAATAAATTTATTTATACGGGGAGAATAACTGATTTTAAAGGGGTATCTTTTTTAGTAGATGTTTTTAATACATATTTAAAAGATGATACCACAGCTGAATTAACAATTGTAGGTGATGGTGATGCACTTCCAGAAGTGAAGAAAAAGATAAGTGAATATGGATTAAAAAATAAAGTGCATTTAATGGGAAAGATGGCGCATGATCGAGTAATTGAAGAATTGTTAAAGAATACAATTTTTATCACGGCTTCTGAAGGTGAAGGTGTATCTGTTTCAGTTGCAGAGGCGAATATGTTAGGATTACCTGTTGTTTGCTTAAATGTTAATGGGCTGAATGAGCAGATTATTGATGGAAAAAATGGTGTAAAAGCTAAAAGCAAAACTATCCAATCGATGTGCAACGCTATGATAAATGTAAGTAAAAATTGGAATGAATTACATGAATCGACCTTAGATTTTTCTAAGAAATATGATAGTAAACTTATTGCAAATAAAATAATTAATAATATAGATAGTGAATTAGCTTAATTATGGTAAATAATGCGACAATCGATTTTATAATTCCAATTTATAATACTCCAAGTTCAGCACTTGATTCTTGTATAAAATCTATTACTAAATTAAAAAATATTCAATATAGAATATTTTTAATAGATGATGGTTCAGATCAAGTTGATGAATATTCTATTTGTACTAAATATATTAATCAATATCCTCAAAAAATTAAGTATTTTTATAAGAAAAATGGTGGGGTTAGTTCTGCCAGAAATTATGGTATAAAAAAATCAGCGTCAGATTATATTTGCTTTGTCGATTCTGATGACTTAGTACTAGATATTGTTCCTAAATTACCTGATGAGTTTGACATTCTAAATTATAATTTATGTTTTAGTACTGGTTCTAAGGAAAGGATTTTTAGGTTGAACTTACCTGAGGGAAAAATACTTGCATCTGATTATTTTGAAATTCTATTGAAAAATAGTATTTGGAATTCAGTATGTGGAAAAATTTTTAAAAAGGATTTTTTGAAAAAAAATCATATAAGATTTAATGAAAATATTATTCATGGTGAAGATTTAGACTTTTTGATGCAATGTTTATTTGCTAAAGCTGACATCTTTTATGTAAATAAAGAAATGTACCTATATAAGTTTGCTAAAGAATCAGAAAATAATAGATTTAATAATTTTCCATTAAATATATTAAGAGATTATATTCATAATTATAACGCAAAAATTAAATACATTGATGAAACCTATGCTTTAGAGAATCCTAAAAGAAAAAAATTGAAAATATATTTGAATAATGACATGATAAAAAGTTTATTTAATTTGTATTTGAGCAATATAATGGGGAATAAACAAAAAGTACATAAATTGAAATATACTATTCAAGTTTTTTTGGATAAAAGCAATATGTATGATGAAGCTACTAGCGTAAATAAAGTTAGATATAGATTAATATATATCAATAACAATATTTTGATTAAATTAATAGCAATATTGCAACGATTATATATAAGGATTAAATAAAATGAAAAAATGTACTGATAAAGAAATTAAAGATACTCTTTTTGATATTTTAGTTTATTTTGATAAATTATGTACT
>DVJX01000044.1 GCA_018716405.1 Candidatus Faecisoma merdavium
TTATATAAATAATAAAAAATATGAAATAGTAGGCAATATATGTATGGATATGCTATTTGTAAAAGTAGATAGTAGTGTTCATGTTAAAGATAAAGTTGAGATAATTAAAGATGTTAATCATATAAAAGAAATTGCTAAACATTTAAATACAATTGAATATGAAATTATTTGTAATATAGGTAAAAGAGTGCCAAGAATTTATATTTGACACTATCTTTTTTTAATGATATAATTTCGAATGAAAAGACCTTAATAAGGAAGTGAGAAAATGAAAAGAAAAATAGAATTAAAAAATGTTAAAGGAACATATGATTATTTGCCAAATGAGCAAAGAATTAGAAATTTTATTAATGAAACTTTAAAAGAAATATTTGAAAAATATGGATATCAACCGCTAGAAACACCAATTATATGTTATTATGATTTATTAGCAGGCAAGTACGATGAATCTAATGATTTATTAAACGAAATTTATAAGTTAACTGATCAAGGAAAAAGAAAACTAGGTTTACGTTATGATTTAACAGTTCCTTTCGCTAAATGTATTACTATTACTAAGGATTTAAGATTACCTTTTAAAAGATATGAAATAGGTAAAGTCTTTAGAGATGGTCCAGTTAAAACTGGAAGGGATAGGGAATTTATTCAATGTGATGTTGATGTTGTTGGCATTCAAGGGCAAATGATTGAAGCTGAATTAATTTCATTATTTATTGAAGGCTATAATAAATTAGGTATTGATGTTATAGTTAAATATAATAGTAGAAATTTAATGTCTGGTTTAATAATTGAACAAGGAATATCAAGTGATTTAGTATCAAATGTCATTACAATTATTGACAAATTGGATAAAATAAAAGAAGAGGAATTATTAAAAGAATTTAATAATTTAAATATTAATAATGAAAAAGCAAATAATTTATTAAATATCTTTAAATTGGATTTGAATCAATTAAATGAAAAATATCAAAATACTAATAATGAATTAATAAAAAAAGGTCTATCTGAATTAAATGAATTAGAATCATATATAAAAGAATACAAGGATAATATAAAATTTGTTGCCACATTAGCTCGTGGACAAGAATATTATACAGGTAATGTATTTGAGGTTTATTCAAAAAATAATGAATTATCTTGTAGCTTAGGCGGTGGCGGAAGATATGATAATATGATAACTGATTTTATAGGTGATGGAAATAAATATCCTGCGGTTGGAATTAGTTTTGGATTATCAACTATATATGAAATATTAAAAAATAAAGAACAATTTAAAAACAGATCACTTATTGATATTTATATAATACCAATGAATACAAAAAAAGAAAGTTTATTTTTGGCTAACAAACTAAGAAATTTAGGATATAAAGTTGATATTGAAATGAATGATAAAAAATTAAAGAAATCTTTTGAATATGCTAATAGAGAAAACATTCCATATGTTATTGTTTTAGGAGAAGATGAAATAAAAAATAATTATTTCAATATAAAAAATATGGAAACTGGTGTACAAATAAAAGTAGAAGACATAAAAACTCTAGAATTATTCTAGAGTTTTTAGTATGTCTCTTGCAGCGATTAATCCAGTTGCAGCAGCAGTTACAATGTTTCCAGCTTTACCAGCACCATCGCCAATAAAATATATATTATGATTTTCTAATTTCATTTTATTATTAGTTGTTATTTCATTGCTAAAAAATTTTATTTCAGGACCATATAAAAGAGTTTCTCCGTTATTTACACCTGGAATGATTTTATCTAATATCTCTAAACCTTCAATAATATTTTTAATAATTCTATGAGGTAAAACAAGGGCTAAATCACCAGCAACAACATCTTTTAATGTTGGTTCGATAAATCCTTTCTTTATTCTATTCATATTACTTCTTCTACCATTTTTTAAATCTCTTAATGTTTGAATAATTGGTTTACCATCTCCTAAAGTATTGGCTATTTTTGCTATTGACTCACCATATTCTCTGGTGTTTGTAACAGGTTCGGTTAATGTAACTTTGGAAATAAATGCGAAATTTGAATTATTTGATTTTATATCTTTCAAAGCATGCCCATTTACACATATATATCCATTATAATTCTCTTTAGCAACAAAACCTTCAGGATTAGTACAAAAAGTTCTTATTTGATCGTTATAAGTGTTTGTTTTAATGAATATTGTTGGATCATAAATTATTTTGGTAATTGGGGCTAATATTTCTTTTCTAACTTCAACTCTAACACCTATTTCAATACTTTGAGATGTATAAGGAATATTGTATTTATCTGCTAGTTCTTGAATCCATTTAGCTCCTGTCCTTCCTGGCGCTACAATAACATATTTTGTATCAACTGTATATTTTTTGTCTTTAATTTTATATTCTATTGTGTATATTTTATTGTGCTCATTAATATTAATTACATCAGCTTGTTCAATCATATTAACTTTTTTTTCATTTAAATAATCAGTAAAATTTTGAATATAATTAGGTAATTTATCACTTCCTAAATGTTTTTGCTTTATTATTAACAAGTCAGCTCCAACTTGAGCAATTTTTTCTTTTAATAATTTTGCTTCATCCATATTAGTAGGATAACTTTTAGAATTCATATCAAATTTATTAAAAATTTCTTCTGTATCATCAATTATTTTATATGCTTCACTAATACTTAAATATTTAAATAAATCTGATTTTCCTAATTTAGGAATAAAATTTAATTTTCCGTCAGAAAAAGTACCTGCACCACCATAGCCAGATAAAACAGCGCATGGATTGCAATTTAAACATTTTCCTGTTTTATTCATAGGACAAATTCTATTTTTTGCGAATTTTCCTTTATCTAATAATAATATTTTCAAATCCTTATTTTTTTCAATTAGTTCATAAGCGCTGAATAAACCAGCTGGTCCTGCTCCAATAATTACTACATCATACATAAAATCACTCCTATATTCTTTTAGTATTTTCTTCTATTTGTATTAATTTTTTAACCATTTCTAAATGTTCTTTATTACTTATTCTTTCTAGAAATGTTGCTTCATAATAATTTATACCTTTTAGTTGATTTAAAATTAATTGATATTGATAGTAAGTTTTTTTATCTTTAATTTTTAAAGCTTCAATAATCTTATAAGTCTCTTCAAGTTTTTCCATATATTTAGAGTCAGTTATATATTTTATTAATATTAAAGCGTCTTTTTTTATTGTTTCTAAATGTATAAGTTTCATAATAATCCCCTAAAGTATTTTATCATATTTAATTTTATTAAACAATAACTTATTTTATTTTAAATCATATAATATTTTGAGGTTGATAATATGTTTAATTTTACAGATAACTTTTTTAAAAAAATAGAAAATAAAACTAATGTTGGTAAAGATACAATTTTAGGGCTTGCTAAAAAACTTCAAGAAGGTAATTTAAAAGATGAAAATACTTTAAGAGAAGTAATTCAAGAATTAAGTAAAATGACTGGTAAAGATATATCAAAAGAAAAAGAAGAAAAAATTATAAATGCAGTTAAAAATGATAATGTTCCAAAAGATATTGATAAAATGTTTTAAACTTGTTAAATACAAGTTTTTTGGTATAAACAGTAATTTAATTCATATATTTAACTAGAGAAAGTAGGGAATATATGGAAAAAATTGATATTATAAAAAGTATTACTAATAGAACAGGTGGAGAAATATATTTAGGTGTTGTAGGTGCTGTTAGAACAGGTAAATCTACATTTATCAAAAAAGTAATTGAAAATTTGGTAGTACCTAATATAGAAGATGAGTATGAAAGAAAAAGATGTTTAGATGAAATACCACAATCTGCGCAAGGTAAAACAATTATGACAACTGAACCAAAATTTGTTCCTAGTAATGCGGCGAAAATTAAAATTGAAGATTTTACTGCTAGTGTAAAATTAATTGATTGTGTTGGTTATGTTATACCAGAAGCTAAAGGTTATGAAGACGAAAATGGTCCAAGAAGAGTAAGAACTCCTTGGTATGATGAGGAAATACCATTTATTGAAGCAGCTGAAATTGGAACTGAAAAAGTAATAAAAGATCACTCTAGTATTGGTATTGTTGTAACTACTGATGGATCAATTGGTGAAATAAGTAGAAATAGTTATGTTGAAGCAGAAGAAAGAGTAGTTAGTGAGTTAAAAGAAATAGGCAAACCATTTATAGTTATATTGAATTCTGTACATCCAATGTTGCCTGAAACAGAAAATTTAGCTCTTAATTTAAGAAATAGTTATGGTGTTCCAGTTTTACCAATTAGTGTTGAAAATATGACAGAAAGAGATATATATAATATTTTAAAAGAAGCATTATATGAGTTTCCTGTTGTAGAAGTTAAAGTAGAAATGCCAAAGTGGATTGCTTGTTTAAATCATAATCATTGGTTAAAACAAATATATATGGATAAAATAAGACAAAGTGTAATAGAAGTGGATAAAGTAAGAGATATAGAACACATAACAAGTCATTTTAATGATTGTGAGTATATCAGTAAATCATATTTATCTAATGTTGATACATCGACAGGAGAAATTACAGTAACTTTACAGGCACCTAACAATTTATATAACCAAATTTTAAAAGAAATAATTGGTGTTGATGTTAGTAATAAAGCTGATTTATTAATGCTCTTCCAAAGTTATAATGAAGCTAAAGTAGAATATGATCAAATTAAAACGGCTTTAAAAATGGTTAAAACAACAGGCTATGGTGTTGCTAGTCCTACCTTAGAAGATATGAAATTAGATACACCGGAAATTATTAAACAAGGGAGTCGTTATGGTATTAAATTGAAAGCGGTTGCTCCTTCTATACATATGATAAGAGTTGACGTTGAATCGACATTTGAGCCAATTATTGGTAGTGAATTACAAAGTAAAGAATTAATTAATTATTTAATGAAAGACTATGATGTAAATCCATCTAATATTTGGAAAAGTGAAATATTTGGTAGAAGTTTAGATATAATAGTAAAGGAAGGTATTCAAGCAAAGCTTTCTTTAACACCAGAAAATGCACGATATAAATTACAACAAACATTAACAAAATTGGTAAATAAAGGTTCAGGTAATTTGTTTACAATTGTATTATAAACAGTTTTTACTGTTTTTTTTTGAAAACATATTGATTTTATTATAAAAAAATGGTATTCTTAGATTGTAAGCAAGATAGCTTATTTAAGACAATAGGAGGTATACAGATGTCAAAACAAGATTTAGTAAATTATGTTGCAGAAGAAACAGGATTATCAAAAGCAGATGCTACTCGTGCTTTAGATGCTATGATGAAAGGAATCACTGAAGGATTAAAAAAAGAAGGAAAAGTTACTTTAACAGGTTTTGCTACATTTACTGCAAAACAAAAACCTGCTAAAACTGGTAGAAATCCAAAAACTGGTGAAACTGTTAATATTCCTGCAAAAGTTGCTGCTACAATTAAAGCTGGTTCAAAATTAAAAGAAGCTTTAAACTAAGAGGTTAATTTTAACCTTTTTTTGATATGAGGTGAATATGCTTAATATAGCAATCGAATTATTAAAAATATTTAATGACCATAACTTTAAATCATACATAGTTGGTGGTTTTGCAAGAGATTTATATATAAATAAAAAAAGTATTGATGTTGATATATGTACTGACGCAACACCAAAACAAATAAAAGAAATTTTTGAAAATTGTAAGATAAATGAATATGGTAGTGTTAGTTTAATATATTGTAATATTAGATTTGAAATAACAACATTTAGAAAAGAATTAAAATATGAAAACAATAGATATCCTGTTAAAATTAAGTATATTGATAATTTATTGGAAGATTTATTAAGAAGAGATTTTACTATAAATACATTATGTATAAATAGTAAAGGAGAATATATTGATTTACTAGGAGCAAAAGAAGATATTGACAACAAAATAATTAAAAGTGTGGGAGATTCTAATAAAAAAATAAAACAGGATATATTAAGAAGTTTAAGAGCAATTAGATTTGCGACAATACTTAATTTTAAGTTAGATGATAAATTAAAAAAATCTATTAAAAAAAATAAAAAGTTATTAAAAAAACTTTCTTATTTTAGAAAAAAAGAAGAATTAGAGAAAATATTTTCGTCACAAAATTGTAAATATGGCTTAGAATTATTAAAAGAATTAGAATTAGATAAGGTTTTAGAAATAAAAACCGATATAACTATTACTACTTCTTCTTTAGGAATATGGGCACAACAAGAAACATTAAATTATCCTTTTTCGAAAAATGAAAAAGAAATAATTAAAAATATTAAGTTAGCTTTAAAAGAAGATATATTAAATAATAATATTTTATATAAATATGGATTATATATTTGTACATTGGTAGGTGAAATTAAAAATATTGATCGAGTAGAAATAGTAAAAAAATATAATTCTTTACCTATATTTGGCGTTAAAGATATTAAAATTAAAGCTGATCAAATATGTGAAATTTTAAACAAAAATAAAGGACCTTTTATAAAAGAAATATATAAAGATTTAGAAGGTATGATATTAAATGGCTTGCTTCAAAACAATTATGATGAAATAAAAAAATATTTAGAACACAAATTTATTTAGTGTTCTTTTAAATTTATAAAAAATATTGTATAATATATGTGGAGTTGATTTGATGAAGCCTTTATTATTATGCATATTAGATGGTGTTGGAATTAACAAAAGTATAAAAGGAAATGCTTATAATTTGGCAAAAACACCTAATTTAGATATGTTATTTAAAAAGTATCCACACTCAAAATTAGAAGCTAGTGGACAAAAAGTAGGATTACCTAAAGGACAAATGGGAAATAGTGAAGTTGGACATTCTAATATAGGTGCAGGAAGAATAGTTTATCAAGGTATACAACTAATAAATGAAGAGATAAAAAATAAAAATTTTTATAAAAATGAAAATATATTAGAAATGTTTGATTATGTAAAAAAAAATAATAGTAAATTACACTTGATGGGATTAGTAAGTGATGGTGGCGTACATTCATCAATGAAGCATATTCAAGCTTTAATTAATATGTGTTATAAAAACAAAATAAAATTTTATTTACATATTTTTACTGATGGAAGAGATACTCTACCTAATAGCAGTTTAAATTATATTGAATCATTGGATTTAAAAAATGGTGTTATTGCAAGTATTAGTGGTAGATATTATGCCATGGATAGAGATAACAGATATGATAGAATAGAAAAAACTTATGATGTTTTAACTGGTAACTCTGATAGTATATATATAAATGTTAACGATGCAATTAAATCAAATTATGAAAATAATATAACTGATGAATTTATTTTACCGGGTTTAATTGATACTGATGGTATTGTTAATGACAATGATGGCGTAATTTTTTTTAATTTTAGACCAGATAGATTAAGAGAGTTAGGTAGTGCTTTAAGTAATAAAAATTTTGATGGATTTAAAAGAAAAAAACAAGTTAATATTAAATTATTAACGATGATGCCTGTAAGTGATGAAGTTGTTAATAAAACAATATTTGAATTAAATAAATTGCCTAATACTTTAGGAGAATACATTAGTAAATTAGGATATTCACAATTAAGAATAGCTGAAACTGAAAAATATGCTCATGTTACTTATTTTTTTGATGGTGGTAAAGAATTAGAACTAGATAAATGCAAACGTATTTTAATTCCATCGCCTAAGGTTGCTACTTATGATTTAAAACCTGAAATGAGTGCTTATGAAATAACTGATAAATTATTAGAGAATATGAACTATGATGTCATTATATTAAATTTTGCTAATGGTGATATGGTAGGTCATACTGGTAATTTAGATGCGGCAATAAAAGCTGTGGAAACATTAGATGAATGTGTTTATAAATTATATCAAAAAATAATTGAATTAAATGGTACTATGATAATTACAGCTGACCATGGTAATTGTGAAGAAATGATAGATTCTAATAATAATATTTTGACTAGTCATACAACAAATAAAGTACCATTTTTAATAACTAAAGAATGTAAATTAAAAAATGGAAAATTAGGAGATATTGCTCCAACTATTTTATATTTATTAAATGAAAGAATACCAAAAGAAATGACTGGAGAAGTATTAATAGATGTTTAAAATAGGTAATGTAGAAATAAAAAATAGAATCGTTTTAGCCCCTATGGCAGGTATTTCTAATAGTGCATTTAGAAGAATTGCAAAAGAAATGGGTGTTGGATTAGTTGTTGCTGAAATGGTTAGCGATAAAGCTATATTTTATGGTAGTAAAAAAACAATTGATATGCTTTATATGAAAGAAGAAGAACGTCCAATTAGTCAGCAAATATTTGGTAGTGATAAGGATTCATTTGTTTATGCGGCTAAATATATTTTAGAAACTATGAAACCCGATATAATTGACATAAATATGGGGTGCCCTGTTCCTAAGGTTGCTACACGTGCTCAAGCAGGAAGTGCATTACTTAAAAATCCAGATAAAGTTTATGAAATAGTGAAAGCAGTAGTTGATGCAGTAAATGTTCCTGTAACAGTTAAAATAAGAAGTGGCTGGGATGAGAAAAGCATTAATGCAGTAGAAATAGCTAAGGTAATAGAAAAAGCTGGAGCTAGTGCTATTACTGTTCATCCAAGAACAAGATCACAAGGATATAGTGGTAAAGCTGATTGGAATATAATCAAACAAGTAAAAGATGCAGTTAATATACCCGTTATTGGAAATGGTGATATAAAATCTTGTTATGATGCTAAAAGAATGTTAGACGAAACTAATTGTGATGCTGTTATGATAGGTAGAGGATTGTTAGGAAACCCTTGGCTTATAAGAAACTGTATAGATTATTTAAATAATAAAAAGATAAAAGAAGTATCTATATTAGATAGATTAAACATGGTTTTAAAACATTTTAATTATTTATTAGAATTTAAAGAAGAAAAAATTGCTGTTTTAGAGATGAGAACACAAGTATGTTATTATTTAAAAGGAATTTCTAAAGAATATAAACAAAAATTTATGCAAATAAATTCAAAAGAAGAATTTATTAAATTGGTTGGTGAAGTTAAAAATGAGTATTGTAAGTAAAAGACTAATTTCTTATTTAATAGATATATTTATAATTTTTTTAGTATTAATAATCATAAAAGGTGTTTTACCTGTTAATATTCATGAAATAGAATTAAACAATCTAAATGAATTATATATAGAAAATAAGATTGATTTTAATTTATATTTTGATCAGTTTATTTCTATAACACATAATATAGATAAAAGTAATATTGGCTTTAACCTATTTGGATGCTTATTAATAATAATTTTTTGCATAGTTATTCCATTTTTAAATAAAGGACAAACTTTAGGACAAAAAATTTGCAAATTAAAAATTAGTAAAAAAGATCTTACTATAAAAGATTTATCAGGAAGAGCTACCATTTTATATGGATTAGGATATTTACTTTTTATGTTTTTAATACTATTTTTAACTACTAATAAAATATATTTTATTTTAATTAATTTATTAGGAATTTTTCAAATTTCAGTAGTAATTATTAATGGTTTTATGGTATTATATAAAAAGGAAGGAATTGCTGATAAATTAACAAAAACTAGAATTGAGGAGATAAAATGAGAGAATTTACAGAACAAGAATTAGTTAGAAGAGAAAAATTAAATGAACTAAAAAATAAAGGTATTGATCCATTTGGATCTAGATTTGATGTAACTACTAATTCAAAAGAAATAAAAGAAAAATATGCTGATAAGACAAAAGAAGAATTGCATGAAGTTGATATACCTGTTAAAGTTGCAGGGCGTATTATGACTAAAAGAGGTAAAGGTAAAGCTGGATTTATGCATATTCAAGATAAATTTGGTCAAATCCAAATATATGTTAAACTAGATAATATTGGTGAAGAACAATATGAACTTTTTGAAAAAGCTGATTTAGGTGATATAGTAGGAATTGAAGGTACCGTTATGCGTACTAATATGGGAGAATTATCAGTAAAAGCTACTAAATATGTTCACCTAGTTAAAGCTTTAAGACCATTACCAGATAAATTTCATGGACTAGTAGATGTAGAGGAAAGATTTAGAAGAAGATATGTTGACTTGATTACAAATGAAGAAGCAAGACGTGTTGCTTTTATGCGACCTAAAATTATTAGATCAATTCAAAGATATTTAGATAACCTAGGCTATGTTGAAGTAGAAACTCCAGTATTAAACCCTATTTTAGGAGGAGCTGCTGCAAGACCTTTTATAACACATCATAATACTTTAGACATGGAATTTTATTTAAGAATAGCAACAGAATTACCTTTAAAAAGATTATTAGTAGGTGGAATGGATGCAGTATATGAAATAGGTAGATTATTTAGAAATGAAGGAATGGATAGAAATCACAATCCAGAATTTACTACAATTGAGGTATATAAAGCCTATAGCGATTTAGAAGGAATGATGGATCTAACTGAAGGTATTATTAGTAATGTTGCTATGGATGTATTAGGTACATACGATATTAATTGGAAAGGTCATGAAATTTCATTAAAACCTAAATTTAAAAGAGCTCATATGGTAGACTTAATTAAAGAAAAAACTAAAATTGATTTCTTTAAAGTCAATACTGTAGAAGAAGCTAAGAAATTAGCCAAAGAATTTGATGTTGAAATTGAAAATCATTTTAGTTATGGACATATAGTTAATGCTTTTTATGAAAAATTTGTAGAAGAAACAATCATTGAACCAACATTTGTATATGGACATCCAATCGAAATAAGTCCTCTTGCTAAAAAAGATCCAAAGGATCCAAGATTTACACAAAGATTTGAATTATTTATTTGTGGTAGTGAATATGCTAATGCATTTACAGAATTAAATGATCCAATTGACCAATATGAAAGATTTGAAAATCAATTAAAAGAAAAAGAATTAGGGAATGAAGAAGCTAATGAAATGGATATGGATTATATTGAAGCACTAGAATATGGTATGCCTCCTGCAGGTGGTATGGGAATGGGTATTGATAGATTAGTAATGATGCTTACTAATCAAGAAAATATAAGGGAAGTAATTTTATTCCCACATATGAAAAATAAAAAATAGGTGATTATATGAAAAAATTATTTTATTTATTATTTTTAATAACTTTATGTTTTACTTTTAATATTAAAATAAATGCGGAAAATACAGAAGAAATTGACTGTGATACACATCCATATGCATGTGTAAAATGTACTTATGATGTTCCATATGACACATTAGAGTTTATTGCTTATTCAGATGGTAAAGTTGTACAATTAAAGCCCCTGGAAAATAATACTATAGGTCCAGATATAGATAGAATTAATCAAAATTTTGATGATATTTTATCTTTTGATTTTGAACTAACAGATGAAAACAAACTTGCTTGTCCAAAATCTATATTTTACACTGATGAATTTCCTACCCAAGGGAAGACTAGAAAGTATACTTTTAATGTTGATTTAGAAAAAGAACAGAAAAAAGTAGATTTAGGTGATGAAAAAAATAATGATAAATATATACGTGAAAAAGCGGTAGAAATGTTAACATGTACCTATGATATAACTGATGAATATAAAGTTTATGCAACTGTTTATAAGTTTCAAGATGAGACACGTCTCTTTTATTCAAGTAATAAATATAAGGTGTATGGTAATAATGTTGGAATAGAGTATTTTATGGATGAAAATGGTAATGTGCTACCAGAAGCAAAGTGCCCAACATTATATATTCATTGTATAGGAGCTGAAGGTGGACTATTGGCTGGAAGATATGAATGTTCTGTTTCTTCATCTTCACAAGGTATCGCTAAACCGCATGAAGCAACAACAAAAACTGATGGTACTTTATATAAATATTTATTAGGTAGTTTGAAAATGCCTCTTTCTAAGTTATATGGTTTGCCATTAAATTTCACATTACAAGTAGGTGATAATAAAAATTATAATTTTGAAAATATTGAGGCAAATAATGATTTGTGTTCTAATTTTGAGTGTATTGACAATGCAAATTATTATGTTGAAAAAGGTTTGAAAAACATAAGAAGTTATTGTAATGATATGTATTCAAAATATGAATATTATAAAGATAGTGATTCTATAGATGAAAGAATGAATGAATGTATAAGCTTCAATCAGTTTTACTCACAATTAGTCAATGAAGGAATTGTAAATGATTTAGCCGATTATTGTGGAATATTATCAGAAGACTTTGTAAAAAAATTATCTTTCGTTTTAAACATTATAATGATAGCAGGACCTATTTTAGCTATTTTATTAGGAACAGTTGATTTTATTAAAGTAATTGCTAATGGGGATGCTGATAAAGAAATGAAAACAGCGTTTAAGCACTTTATGATAAGAGTAGGTTCAGCCGCATTACTATTTATAGTGCCTTTACTATTATCATTTATATTAAATATATTTATGGCAAATGAAGGTGGATATGATCCTGAAAATCCATTTTGTAATGTTAATGATTGGTCAGAATAATATGATAGATTTAAAAAGTTTTTTGTTAAATAAAAATTCTGAAATTACTTTTAGTTTTTTAACTCCAATTTATTTTTTAACTTTAATATTTATGGCAATTATATTGTTATTGATATTGATTAATGAAAAAAAAATCATTAATTGTTTAAAAAATAATGAGAAAAAATTTAGAATTATTATAGGAACATTTTTATTGTTTGCATATATTCTTAGAAGGGGAACTTTTATACTTTTTGGCTTTTATAATTGGAGATTTCATTTAGATATTAATTTTTGTAGTTTTGTTAATATACTATTTATAATATACTGTTTTAGTGGAAATAAAAAATTGTATACTTTATGTTATTATATGGTGTTTATTGGCCCATTCTTTGCAATTATATTTCCTAGTATTAGTTCTTCAATCTTTAATTATTCATTTTTAAATTTTATTATAATTCATCATTTTATATTTATTTTTAATTATTTATTTTTACAAATTAATGATATAAAATTTTCGATTAAACAAATTATAAAAGTTAATTTATTTATAATGATATTTGTTATGGGCACATATATTTTTAATTATATTTTTGGGACCAGTTATAATTTATTCTATTCATTTATAAGTTCAAAATTATTAAATATTGGTATTTTTAATTCTATTTTAGAAAATAAAATTTTATCAATACTA
>DVJX01000045.1 GCA_018716405.1 Candidatus Faecisoma merdavium
CTTGTTTTATCTTTCTTTTCAAGTTTTAATATTCTTCTATATTCAGCAGATTTTTCTCTAAATATACTTTCATATATTTTATCTGTATATATAGGATATTTAAAATCACCCATATCCACAAAATTTTTCAAAGCATCTGTAAATTCACGTCTATAATTTTCTTCTTCAAACCAAGAATTTATGAAATCTTCATCACGTTGATTAATATACTTTGTTGCACCACCAGTTTTTACATTTATTGTATCAATAACAATATCCAATATATTTTGTCTAATAATTTTTGCTTTTTCACTTTCTACTAATAGCATGCCCATATTCAAAAATGCTCTAAAATCGAAAACCCCTAAAACTGTGGTTGCTTTTGGAATGGTACCGACATTAATGTCGGTACCTTGGTTATTAAAGATTTCTATAAATCTCTTTAACCTTGTTCCTTTTAATACTTCGTAACCATTTTCATTAAATTCCTCTTTATTATCTTCTAAATATCTTTCAACTGTTCTTATATCAATTTCATAAAAAGAGGCTATTTGTTCTTTTGTAAAAGCAATTTTATCTTCAAACAATATTCCTTTTAAATCACATGCTTTTTCTATTTCATTCATTGCAAAGTTATTATTTAAAATATTTTGTCTATCTATTTTAGAATTTGTTAAATCTTTTGCCATTTTTTACCTCCTTGAATCAAATGATTATATTTATTATACCATTATTACCTTATTTCAACAATGAAACCAATTAAAAACCATTACGATTTTTATCAAAATTAATAATAACATTCATTTTATCATTATTTGTACTAGAAATATAATATTTCTCAGTAGTTTCTATTCTTTTGTGTCCTAATACTTCAGCAATATCTTTTATCTCACATCCATTTCTTAAACTAATTGTTGCAAAACTTCCCCTCAAATCATAAAACCTGCATTTTATTCCTAGTTCGTGATGAATAATTCTAAATGGATATTTAACAATATCTTTTCCAGAATACGTTCCATCTTTTCTCGTAAATACCATTTTTACTCTATTACGTTTAGAATTATTTTCTACAACCTTATATTCTATTAACTTACCATACTTATTTCTTTCTTCTTCTAATACATATTGTTTATACTTCTTACCATACTCTTTCTTGTACTTATTTTGTAATTTTTTATAATTACACAGTACTAAATACAGAGTGTCACAAATATAAACTTCTCTACAACTTCCAACCGTTTTAGTTATACCTAAATACCATCTACCTTTCTTCTCGTTATCTTTGGCATATACAGTTTTATTTATTTTTATAATTCTATTCTCTAAATCAATATCATCCCAAGTTAACGCAAATACCTCTCCTGTTCTCATTCCTGTATAACAAGCAGTAAGAAATGCACATATAAACACTTTATTATCTTTAAATCTATTCAAGATAATTTCTATTTCTTCATTAGTATAAATGTGACCTACATCGTTTTTTTTAATTCAAATGATAATACTCTAGGTATTTGCAAATCACCTGCTGGATTATTTTTAATAAATCCAAAATAATAAGTTGCATCTCTTAAAGAACTTTTAATTACTTTCTGATAATTTCTTAATGCCTCTTTCTTATTAGATGTTTGATACAATTTTAATAATGCTTGATTAAGAATATATGGTGTCAATTTTGATAATTTATAATTACCTAATTCTTTTTTTATATTACTAAAAAATTCTCTATACCTTTTTGCTGTAGAATATTTATAATTCACTTCAAAATATTCTTTCATCCAATAATCTAAATATTCAGAATACAACATTTCACATTCATTAACTTTTTCTCCATTTATGAATTCATCATATGCTTGTTGTCCTGCTAAATATGCATCTCTTTTTGTTTTAAAACCTGACTTTGATATTTGTTTTCTTTTTCCATTTACTTTTCCTGCTTCAAATCTATATTCATATAAGTTATTTCTCTTTCTTACAGAAATCATTTTATCATCCTCCTTCATTCCATAAACTATTTTACATTAAAAAAGCATTAACAAATATTGTCAATGCTTTTAATTATTTTCTAATTTTTTTCATTTAGTTTTCAAAATATATATATCTTTATAATGATCTATTGATTTTACTATTTTTGTATTTATTATATAAACTATATATAAAGTTATAGTAATCTTCTTTATGTGAATTATAAGTCCTTATAATTTTATTTGCTAAATTATATGCATTTTTAAAATCCTCTTTTGTAATTAATCCATGTTCATATGCCTCTTTCAATTCTTCTTCATCAACTATTGTTGGTTCATGACCATTAGGAATGCAAACATCTAATTTCATATCAACAAAATATGGATTTTCTGGATTACTAAAATCATTAGTTTTTGTAATGTCAAAGTAACTTTCTATTAAATTATCTTGATTATCAAACATAACAGTTAACCACCAATTTTCTCCTCTAGGAGCAAATATTAAATTCTTATAGTTATTATCTGCTATAGTAACCTTACCAATTGGTGAATCAACTGATAAAGGAGATTCTACTAGTTGCATATCTAAATAACAAACTTTTCCTTCAAAAAATTCATTTTTTTCATCTTCAACTATAACTTCTTTTTTAGTAATTCTTTTCCAATCGTTTCTTCTTAAATCTCTAAATCCAAAAGTTATACTATTATCTTTCAATTTTATTCTAGTAAGGTATTCTTCATCTGTTTCTCCAACTATAAAAGCTCCACAACCTAATTGAACTATTAATGAAGCAGGATTATTTTTATGAACAGATAAATATATTTCATCTTCTCTAATTATTTCTTTGCATTTTTCGATTGCTAAAAGAAGTCCTTGCTTAGCATAGCCTTTACCTCTATACTCAGGCAATATTCCATATCCTATATGACCTGCTCCTTTTCTTAAGAAATCATTTAAATAATGTCTTATTTTAAATAATCCTACTATCTTGCTATCATCCCATAAAAAGAAATAAGTATCTGGGACATATCCTTCAGGCAATTCTAAACCCTCAGAATTTTTTAACAATTTAGGAATTACTTGATTTACAAATTCATCCTTTGTAACATTATAATATTTATTTTCAAATCCATTCTCTTGAGCTGGCATGGACTTTATTGCTTTATATTCTTCTTCAATATCTTCAAAACATATTTTTTTTAAATAAAGCATACTATCAACTCCTACATATATTATACCATTAATTATATAAAATAAGGATGTCCACATTATAAATGTCGTCTACATCCTTATTTTACTTAAATTTTATTAGTATTACGTGGACAAGTTATAAAACTCGAACCAACTTGCTAATTTTTAAATTTAAAGTTTTCCCTTATTTTATCGGGGTTTGCGAGTTATTTACCACAACATTGTTTATATTTTTTACCTGAGCCACATGGAATAATTTACAATTTTTGAGTAATTTTTTCCTTTTAAATTGGCTTTTTTTATTTTAAAAATGCAATTTTTTGTTGAATAATTGTAAGTTTTTATTCAACAACGTATCTAATAACGTATCTAAAAAAATTGATTTAAATTCTGTCTGCATATGGCAATGACTTTATAAAATTTTCAATATAATTATAATCAACTTTACCATCAGGAGTCGTCGGTAATTTTATTTTTGTTTGCTTAATTTTTCCTTGATTAAATTTTATTCCATAATTGTATCTAAAATTTTCCTTATTAATAATTGTCACAAAAAACAAACCAATATATTTATTCATTTTAAATTTTGGAATTAGCAACTCAACATGATCTGATGCTGAAAAACAATTCTCTTGATATGTACAATAGCCTAAAACAGCACTATCAACAGTTAGAACATTTCCTTGTTCAGTAAAACAATCATAATATCCTGCTATCCCGTTATTTTTTGCTTGCGTTGTAACATATGGATATTTGCCTCTACCTATTTCCTCTAATTTTGTTAATGGTGTTGTAGAAGATCCTGTAACATCGAATAAATCTTCAATTTTGAAATATTTCCAATTAGTAATATCAATTTTTTTGTTTGATGATTCATTATTTGTAGTAATAATATTTATATCCACATTATCTACCCACTTTGGTAAAGAATCCGGTAAAATTATATCAGCTAATGTTTTGTTTGCCTGTCTACCATAATTGTACTTATAGGCATTAAATTTTATTGCAGTGCACCAAAACAATTTTTCTTTTTTTGTCATCTCATATTTAGGCGTTAAAACAAATAAATCTCTTCCACTATAATATGGTTTTTCTTGCAAAAAAGTAGATAGAACACTACCACCCGCAGCACAGCTAATAGTTCCTGCTGGTTGTGGTTCAATACCATCTATTAATTTTACTCTAGCAGATACTCCATTATTTTCTGCAGTTCTTGATACAAAATTTACGTAATCTGGATCATTATCATCTGCAATTTCACAATTAATCAATTCTAAATCTACCCCATATCTTACGTCAAAAATATCGCTAACTCTCATTTTTGCCATCTCCACTACACACTAAATATCCCAAATATTCAGCGACAGTTTTCTCAAAATCTTTCTGAGATAATTTAGAATAATCAGTTTCCATATATGCTTCTGCCAACCATTCGTCTGAAGCAGATACTTTTTTATTTACTGATAAACCAATTTCTTCTTTTCTATTTCGATATAACTCAAGCCATCTTTTCTCAACATTTTTCCACGAATCCTTATATTTTTCAACTCTACCTAGGTTTTTTCTTTTTTCAAATCCATCATCTTTATAATATCCAAAGAAAGTAGTTTCATTAGGTGATTTATCATGTCTAATTCCCAAATTAAATATCATACAACAAGCAACAACATTTGCTCCTGGATAAAACATATCAGATGGTAGCGAAAAAACTGCATCCAATGTATTTTCTTCAAGCATTTTTTCTTTAAAGATTTTTATATCACCCTTTGTTCCAATAGCACATTGCATTGGTAAAAGAACAGCTAATTTTCCTCTTTTTAATAGATTTGCAATATAATATACATAATGTAATCCCTTAGATGGATCTGTTGTCGTTTTACTATCCCAAGTTTCTACGTACTTTTGATTTGACTGTTTTCTTGTTGCATTATATGGAGGATTCATTAGTACAGTATCAATATTTGCTGCTTTAATCCATTCATCATTATCGAACATGCTTCCTTGCTTTATATTTGAATTTCCATCACCATGAATTAACATGTTCGTAGTTGATAACCCAAATGCAACATCTTCATATTCTATTCCATAAATTTGGTTTAACTTTACATTGTCTTTTTCTGCTTTTGTGTCACAATCATCCATAGCTTCAGTCATAGCTCTAACTAAAAACGCACCACTTCCACAACATGGATCTAACACTCTTGAATTTCTATTAACATTTAAAACATGACACATAAACTGAGTAATATGATCTGGTGTAAATGCTTGATTCTTATCAGCTTTACCAACATATTTATTAAATGTAGTAAAGAATAGATTTAATAAATCCTGACCCTGAGTACTTTGATCATTTATGTAAGGCAATATATCTTTTTCAATTGAAGTTAATATTTCGGTCATTTGCTCATTTGTTAATTCCCTAACATCTTGTGAACTAAGAACATTTTTGTCCAACAGTACAAGTTTTTCTGCTTTGTTTATATTATCATTTAATAGTTTTTCAAGTTTTTCTCTTACACCAGCTATTACTTGACTTGTTGTTAAATTATTATAAACTAACCCATTTTTTAACGCTAATAAACAGGTACCAACAAACTGGCTCCTTATTTTTTCTTTTATTCCATATTTGTGTAACAATTCATTCAAATTATATGTATTTTGTATTACTTTTAACTTGTCATTTTTAGTACCAAAATAAATGTTTTCATATTCATCAAATGATTTTATTTTTCTTTCATCATCAATATTATTTTCAAATGAAATCCTTAAATCATCGCCATACCAAACTTTGATTCTATCATCATTTGTATTTGCCAATATAGCTATTATTTTATTATTACTCAATTCCTTTTCACAATTAATATATGTCTGTATTTGTTTTATAAGTTCTTCATTATTCCACTTGCTAAAATCATCTTTTGTTTCTACTAAAATTGATATTTTATCATTTGAAAATCTTAAATCGATAAATTGATAGACTCTGCCGGAACTATTTTCTTGATAATCCTCAACATTTTTACCTATTTTACTCAATGCCTTTTTATAACTAAATTCTTCATTTTCAATATTGCTTGTCAAATATTTTTCACCTATCGTTGATATAATCCTACTTCTTTTCATTTTCTTTTCACTACTCCTTTTTTACATTCATATAAATCCATAATATCCACCATTTTTAAATATTCTTTAAAATCTATTACTACCACATAGTCTTGACCATTTTTTGTAACTCGCAGTGGTTTTTTAGACTCATGAACTTTTTTAAATAATTTTGCAGCTTTTCCTTTGTTAAAATCTCTCGAAAGTGCCATGTCTTCAATATACTTATTTATTTCTTGCATATACACCCTCCTATTATTCTTATAATAATTATATCAAATGTCATTACATTTGTAAATATAATTGTAATGACATTTTTAAGAAAAAAACGTATCTAAAACGTATCTAAACGCTTTTTTGAGGTAAAATTACCTAAAAATTGTAAGTAACAAAAAACTCGCAAGCCCTTTATTTATAAGGCTTTGCGAGTTTATTTTCCGCAACACATTTTATACTTGCGTCCACTCCCACATGGACAAGGTTCATTTCTACCTATTTTATTTACTTTTTTAGGCTCTTTTTTCTTTGGTTTATTATCACTTATAGCTTCACCCTTAGCCACTTGTTTTCTAACAGCATTTTGTCTTATTTCTGCTCTTAGTAAATACATTGTTGTTTCTTTTTCTATTGTATCTAGCATATCATCAAACATTTCAAAACCTTCTGTTGTATAAGCTCTTAAAGGATTTTCTTGAGCATAACTTCTTAAATGAATACCTTCTCTTAATAATGACATTGCATTAATATTTTCCATCCAATGCATATCTATTACTCTTAAGTATATAGCTTTTTCAAATTCAGACATTATTTCTTTTGGCACAGATTCAACTTTAGCTTCATATTCTAATACAATCTTAGAAATAATATAATCTGTTATTTGTTTATAATCCATATCATTTAAGTCATCTAAAGTTATTTTATTATTCAATAATTTTTCATTAATAAATTCTAATATTTCATTTAAACTTTTACCATTTAAATTATTTCCATCTAAATGGCTTTCAACTAAATGTGTAATATAATCATTAAATAGATTAATTATAACTTCATGAATTGAATCACTATCTAATATTTCATTTCTTTTTTCATAAATAATTTCTCTTTGTTCATTAACAACATTATCATATTCTAATAAACTTTTACGAATATCAAAATTATTTCCTTCAACACGTTTTTGAGCTGTTTCAATTGAATTAGCTAACATTTTTAAACTAATAGATTGATCATCAGTAAATCCTACTTTTTGTAACATTACTTTAGCTCTATCAGTACCAAATCTCACCATTAAATCATCTTCAAATGAAACATAAAATCTTGTATATCCAGGATCTCCTTGACGACCAGATCTACCTCTTAATTGGTTATCAATACGTCTTGATTCATGTCTTTCAGTACCAATAACACATAATCCACCTAGTTCTTTAACACCTTCACCAAGTTTAATATCGGTTCCACGTCCCGCCATATTAGTTGCAATAGTAACAGAACCTTTAATACCTGCTTTGGCAATTATTTCAGCTTCTCTAGCATTATTTTTAGCATTTAGTACCTCATGTGGTATTTTAGCCTTTTTTAACATAGAACTAATTAATTCACTAGTTTCAACAGCAATTGTACCAACTAAGACAGGTTGCCCTAAATCATGTCTTTTTTTAATTTCATTTACTATAGCTTTGTATTTTCCTTTTTGTGTTGCGAAAACTAAATCAGTATCATCAATTCTTGCAATTGGTTTGTTAGTAGGTATTACAATAACATACATATTATAAATATCTCTAAATTCTTCCTCTTCAGTTTTTGCAGTACCAGTCATTCCAGCTAATTTATTATACATTCTAAATAAGTTTTGGAAAGTAATTGTAGCTAAAGTTTTAGTTTCTTGATTAATTTGAACGCCTTCTTTTGCTTCTATTGCTTGATGTAAACCATCAGAATATGCTCTACCTTGCATTAATCTTCCTGTAAATTGATCTACAATAACTATTTTATTATCTTGTACAACATAGTCAAAATCTTTTTTCATACCATAATTAGCTTTTAAAGCTTGATTTATAAAGTGTACTAATCCAGTATGTTCTATATCATACAAATTATCAATATTAAATGATTTTTCAGCTAATTTAACGCCTTCATCATCTAAAGTTACAGATTTAGTTTTTTCATCATATATATATCCTTCATTTTCCTTTAATGATTTAGCAAATCTATCAGTTTGAATATATAAATTAGCACTATTCATAGAACCGCCAGATATAATTAATGGGGTTCTTGCTTCATCAATTAAAACTGAATCAACTTCATCGACAATAGCAAAATTTAATCCTCTTTGAACTCTATCAGATGCCTTAACAACCATATTGTCTCTTAAATAGTCAAAACCTATTTCATTATTAGTTGAATACACAATATCAGATTCATATACTTTTTTCTTTTCTGAAGTCGTTAATTCTCTTAAATTAACACCAACTGTTAAACCTAAAAATCTATAAATATTGCCCATCCATTCAGCATCACGATTAGCTAAATATTCATTAACAGTTATTATATGTACACCATTACCTGTTAAAGCATTTAAATAAGCTGGCATAGTTGAAGTTAATGTTTTACCTTCACCGGTTTTCATCTCAGCAATATTCCCATAGTGAATAGCCAATCCACCAATTACTTGTACATAATAAGGTTTTTCACCTATAACCCTATATGCAGCTTCTCTAGCAACAGCAAAAGCTTCAACTAATATATCTTCTAATGTTTCACCATTATTTAATCTTTCTTTAAATTCTATTGTTTTATTTTTTAATTCTTCATCTGTTAATTTAGTCATTTCTTCATCTTTTGCCATAACTAAATTAGCTTGTTCTTTAAACCTCTCTAATTCTTTATATTCATGGTTAAATAATTTTTTAAAAAAATTCATATTATGCTTCCTTTCATTCTCATTAATTATATCAAAAATTAATAAAAAAAAATAGGTTTTTCACCTATTTTGTTTCAATTATTCCATAATTTGAATCTTTTCTTCGATATAAAATATTTATTTGATTTGTATCATCATTTGTGAAAACAAAGAAATCATGTCCCAATAAATTCATTTGTAATATAGCTTCCTCTTCATTCATTGGCTTTGTTTCTATCAATTTTCTCTTAACTATTTTACCTTTTTCATCTTCATCTTTTTCAACTTTGAAATTAACATTTATATCTGTTATATCTTTAACTCTTTTCTTAATTCTTGTTTTATTTTTTCTAATTTGACGTTCTAATTTATCTGAAACTAAATCAACTGCAGCATATAAATCATTATGTGTATCTTCAGCTCTTAATATTATTTTTTTCATAGGTATAGTAACTTCTACGGTTTGATCATTGCCTTTCACTCTTACAACTACATTAGCAGTTATTTCATCTGGATTTTCTAGATACTTATCTAGTTTCCCTATTTTTGCTTCAATATAATCATTGATAGCTGAAGTAATTTTAACTTTACTTCCACGGATATTAAATTTCATAATATCACCCTCCTATTAATATTATATCATAAAATAATTTAAAAAATATGGAATATTATGTGAAAAAAAACAAACATAGTAGTTTGTTATCCATTATTACATGCTGATTCATTATAATCAATGAAACATTTAACACAATTCCATGTGCTTTCTTTATTATCACCAGCTACCAAATTAAATACTATTTGTACAATAAATACAACTAAAAATACAATTACAGCAGCAGCCATTCTTTTAACAAAAGTTTGCCATCCTTTTTTTATTTCATCTTCTTTTTGAGCCATTACAGCTTTACCTAAATCCATCATTCCAAAGATAATTAATAAAATTGGAATTCCTATCTTAATAATATTTATTACTGTTGTAACTAATTGTGGTAACATTGAATCAATTGTTAAACTAGTAGCTCCGCAATTCATAGTGATTTCATTTAAAATAAACATATAAACCTCTCCCATCTACATACATAATACAACAAATTATAATATTTGTCAATTATTAATTAAATATTAATCTTGTAATTTTAAAAATCCAAGCTTTACTAAAAATTCATCAACCATTGGAATATTTTTATCCCTTTCATTAAGTGGTGGCATATTAAACAAATAATTTAATTTAGTCTCATACTGAAGTTCTGATACATCTTTTGAACTTAGTAAACTTTTATTTAATATTACCTTCTTATCTTTAAGTTCTAAAAACGCATTCTTCTTTACACTAACTAACTCATTCAATTTTATAGTAGAAGGTTCTACTAAATATATAACTTCTTGAGCCATACTTAAAGCTATAGGGCTATTATTTACATCTATGATTATAACATCTTTATTATTGTTTTTTTCTAAAAATTTACTTAAATCTTTACTTAAAACACTTTCTAACGATTTATCGTTAAAATAATTGAATTTATTGTCATCAACTTCTACGCCTACAACATTATATTTTCTTTTTAAACTCTTAACTAACATATATGCAAGTGTTGTTGCCCCTGCTTGTAATGTCACATTTTTAATTCCTATAATTCTACAATAATTAGTTTCTACACCTTGATAAATAACTTGTGCAGATTGATTATCTTCTAATTGATGATATTGTGCCACATCACGATAACTATTAGGATTATTTAATAAATATAAAACCCCTTCAACATTTCTAGTAAAATTATATATACCCATAGAAATTAATTTTGATAAATAACTAGGAAGGGCTGATGCTTCATCATCAGTTAATACCAATATTAACTTTTCCATATCTAATGCAATTGATAATTTTTGTAAGTTTTTAATATCAGTATAATCTTTTAAAGCAGTTATATCTAATATCATTCTTTGATAATAAAAATTCCTAAACATATTTATAATTTCATCAGCATCAAATTGTCCTTCTAAAGTTTTAATAACATCAATATTTAAATTATTAAGTAGTTCTTTTCTTTGATTACAAATTATTACGTTCATTTATCCAATAACCTCACTTTTTTCAAATATTATTCTTGTCTCTCCATACATTGGCAATTCGATAAAATTACCTATAAGTGGTATATCAAAATGTATGAAAACCATTACTCCATAATATTTTCCTTTAGATGTAGTATTCTCATAAACACAATAATGATACTTACTTTCATTATCTAAAGGTTGATTATTATTTCTTTCACTACATGTTTTATTTATATTTAACTGATAACCTATATCTGATAAATTATTTTCTATTTCTTCTTGTGCTGAAGTAGAATATCCTTGATGAAGTTCTATAATATCTATTATCTTATTACGAACCTTAAAAGCTTTTGAATAACCCATAGCACCAACATATAAAATCATAAAAACAACAACAAAAATAATAATTAAATTAAACACCATTGTTGTTCCAATAGCTTCCTTCATATTAACCTCCTAATTTATAATGGTTTAGTAGATGTAAATTTATAAATTTGATTTGTCCTTGTAAAAATAGGAATATTTAACATATTTATTAATGGCAAATCAATTTGCATGTAGGTTAACACACCATATGTAAAATATTGATCCTTAGCAGGGTTTTCTTCTTCAATATATACACAATATTTATAGTTATATTCAAAATTATCAACTAAATACATTTTTTTATAATCAGTTTTACAATTAGGACTTTCTACAGAATACCCCAAATTAGATAATAAGGTCTCAATTTCCGTTTTAGCAAATTCATTATATCCCTCGTATTTTTCAATTATATAAACTATTCTATTATTTACTTTAAATGCCTTATAATAACTTAAAGTTCCAGATAAAAAAGCAAATATAATTATTATAAATAAAATAATAAGATTATATAAAAATGTATGGCCTATTGAAGTACTCATAAAAACACCTACCTTATTTACAAATATAATTATACATTATGTTTTAATTTTAATCAATATTTTTTAAATTAATTTCAACTTACTTATACCAATAATATTAAAAATACATCTTAATTTTTATAGATAAATAAAATAAAAGTCAAATCTTTCAATCTGACTTTTGAATTATTTATATTTGATTAAGATTGTGGAGTTTGAGTATCACCACCAACGCAAGTACCATTATCCCAATATCCACCTGATTCATGACATTCTGTTCTTTTTTGTGTATTTGTCATCAAGCTATTTATAAGTGGTATTGCTACAGCCGCAATAACACCAATTAAAATAATAGTAATAACTGTCATGTTAGCTTCTCCTGCCGCTTCTTTCACAATATCACCACCTATCTAACCTTATAAAATTAGTATACCACAATATGGTATTATTATCAATAGTTCATCATCATCATCATTGATAATAACAATAATAGCATTATTCCTCCACCTGTTACAAATAACATTACCATTGTTCTTTTTTCCATATTTTCTAATCTATTAGCATATTTTTGCTCCCTAGATTTATTTTGCAAATTGGAAACTGTCTTAGAAAACATCATCAATTGTTCTTGTTTTTTATCTTGATTACCTAAACTTAAACGATATAATAAACGCATCATACGCATAGAATCTCTTACAGGATACTCTTTTGCAAAATCCATGTAAGGATCAACAGTCATATCTCCAGCTTCTATTTTTGAAACCAAACTTCTTAACCCTGGCTTAAAAACCTCAGGAGCTGTTTCTATAGAACGAGATAAAGCAATTGGAACTGTATAATGTTGAACTAATATTTCTAAACTTTTTAAATAATATGGAAGTAATAGATTTATATTATATAAATTTCTTTTATAATAAGCTCTTAAACTACTATATGGTTGTTTAAATACAACGTATCCAACAATGATGCTAAATAATACATATATAAATTGAATTTGTGATAAAAATATAAAAAACATAAAGACCATTGCTAGAACGCCATCTCTAACCCTTTTTCCAAATTTATCATTTACATCAACATCATTACCATATTTTAATTTAAGTAAAAATTCGTAGTCTGATTCAATTAAAAATCTAAATGCTGGCTGAATTTCTTTTAAAAGTTGTTTAGGCTCAACAATTCTATTATATATAATTATAAAAAATAATATAACAGCAATAATTAGAAAAATCATTATTCAGCCCCCACATTCTCATTATAAAATTTTTCTCCTGATAAAAGGAAATAAGTATTTATTAAAACAATTACATGTAATAAAAGTTGAACATACCAAATTTTTAGCATTTCAATATATGTTTCTGTACCTAATAAAAATTGAACTAGCATGACCATTAAATATAAAACAATACCAAATTGTAAAAATTTCTTATGAAAAACAGCTCTATCCAATCTATCCCTATAAACTCCTTCAACAAGCATATCAATATCTTGTGACATATTTTCTAATGATTCTGATGCATCTCTAGCACCTTCATTTGTAATTTGTAAGAATAATTGATGCATATTTTTAACTATATAATAGTCATATTTTTCATTCATAAAATTTATTGATTCTTCAATTGTTCCATTTCTATAAGCCATATCAATCATTGTTTTAATATCACTTTTAACAGGATCTTCTAATACTCCAGATTCATAAACTCCTTCTAATGACTTTACAAAACTTTGAGTAGTAGCAAATTCCATAATAGTATTTGTTGTATATACTTGAATTTGTTCAAAAATAAATTCACTATATAATCTTTTACAACGTAAATAGGCTAAATAAGGAATAGCTAAAATTGAAGCTATAATATAAACAATACACCAAATTAAATTGTAAAAATATAAATATGAAACAACTGCAGCTGCTAAAGAGAAAATAATTACTTGAATAGCATATTGCTTTGGTGTATAATCCTGACCTAACTCTTTTACTTTTTCTCTTACGATTTTAAAAGAATATGGTGCATATTTTTCATAAATATTGGTAACTTGCGTAGTTACATATTTATAAAAATTATTACCGGTATTCAATCTATATATGAATATAAATACTAATATAAAAGCTATAGCTACAAAAATAGTAGTAGTCATAAACACCCTCCTTTATTCTATATTTTGAGGAATTATACTAATGTTGTTAAATTATTGTTTTGTGTTAACTGATTATTGACATTTACCTGACTTTTATTTTCATCATATAAAGGATTTATAAATCCTACAGGTATTGTTATACCTTGTCCTTCTATGTAATCAATCAAATATTTACTAGGATTTTTTCTATATACTTGTCCTTCAGGTGTCTTCCTATAAATAACATTATATTTGGCCTCATTATCTTCAGTTACATAAAATTCTGTAACTTCCGCAACTTCACGAATAAATTTTCTTGTTAATTTATCTTGGCGTCCACGAATTAACACACCCAATTGAATATATCTATAAATTGATTTTAAAAATTGATCTATTTCTTGATTTGTTTCCAATAAACTATACATACGATTTGGAATTGATGCAGCTTTATCAGCATGTATTGTAGATAAAATATAATGTCCTGATGAAATGGAATTTCTTACTGCCATTACAGCCTCTGCACTACGAACTTCGGATAATAATATCCATTTAGGATTTTGTCTCATGCAAGCAACCAACACATCACTATATGATGCAATATTATTAGTTTTCATAGCAACAATATCACGATGAGGAAATATCTTATCCAAATGTAATTCCAAGGTATCTTCAATTGTTATTATTTTTTCGTCTGCCCTAGTCTTAGAAGCTAAATATTTTACAAATTCTGTTTTACCAGATCCTGTTTCTCCACATACCATAATATTACAATGGGCTAAAACACATTGAACTAAAAAATCATGAACATCCACTGTAATATATTTATCAGCTATTATTTTATCTTTTTCTAATCTTATTTTTGCTGGTGTCTTACGAATAACACAAGCTATTCCATTACTAGCAACTGAATCATGAATAAAATTCATACGTAATTCTGCACTTTCAGAATCTAAAAATGGATGCGCAGCATTAAATGATTTTCCCATAACATTAGAGCATTGAAAAGCTAATTTTTCCATAAAAGCATTATTAATATTAGGATTTTCTACTCTAAAAATTCCTTGTGATAAAGTCTTCAAATGAATTTGACCATTGTTACCATACGAAATATCTGTAATATCATCATTTTTCAAGTAATCTGTTAATGGACCAAAATCTATTTGTGAAAATAAATTTTCATTCATGTTATTCCATTTCACTTTCTAAAACAGGATTAGTTGGGTTAGTAGTATTATCACTAAATGTAACAGTATTACTTTCAATAAAATCAACTAATTCTTGACGATCGACAGTTAAATCTCCTTCTACTGGGCTTGTACCACCATAAGGTACTGGAAACAATTCAACTCCATAGCTTCTTAAGTATTCAGTTTTCTTAAGTAAAATAAACACATCTTCAGGAACACCAAATAATAATGTTGCTGGAGTTCTTGTTGTACTAGTATTTTCAAAAACATTTTGACCTTGACTATCTTTTACAGCTAAAACCTCTACTTGGGCTAAAAGTCTACCAACCATTACTTGTCCATTTTCATCTACAGCTTTCATGTAAATATCAATTTTGTTTCCAGGAAATATTGAATTTCCATAAGTAGAGGATGTTGTAACAGATAAAGAATAAGGTCTTTCACCATCTTTAACAGCTGTAAAGGCAGAGTCAGGAAGTTGTTCTTCATCAATTAAAACATCGTTATAAAACATACTTCCAGCTGGTATAACTGAATTAACAGCACTATATTTTCCTATAATCAAATTAGAATTTCTTTGAACATTGTTAGTAACTGCAACAGCTGGTATTTCGATATATGAAATCATATTATCTGTAATTAAAGTTCTTGGTTGAATTGTTTGATTAGCAATAGGAACACGTATTGGCTTAACTTGTGAATCTATAACTGAATTATACCCCCAATACAATAAGCCTAATATCGCAATTACTCCTATTACTGTAACTGTATTTTTATTTGTAATAAATCTTTTTATTGATATTAAAAAATTGTTCATAAAATCATTCCCTTTCTATTCTACATCTGGAGTTTCTAAAATCGCATCAATTTTATTAGAAATATCAAATTCTAAAACTTCTCCAGTTAAATTTGTTTGTTCAGAACTACTTACTTTAATACTAACTTTAGGTGGCGTTTCATTGACATCATATATTTCAACTTTATATGTATTTGACAATGTCGCACTTTCAGCAAACCTTCTTAAAAAATTTTCAACGAATTTTTCTCTATCTATTCTTATCACGCCCTCATTTTTATATGAAGCTAAATCTAATGCATCATACATAGCTGCCTCTGTTGCTTCCTTTAACAAATGATAATTATGTTCATCGGTATTAGTTATCGATTGAAAAAATAGAATGAAAAATATTGTTATAACTCCTATGGCGACAACTGCTGCTCCCCAAAACGATTCTTTCATTATCTCAACTCCTAATTATAAATGTTGTTTTTCTTATTTCTAATATAAGAAACAATAATAAATATCCCACAGAAAATTATTAAGATTACATAATAATAATTTGTTAAAAAATTTATTACATAATGAAGTAAATTGTTGTTACCAACCTCTTCTGGTTCTATTTCCAAATTATTATCATTCTCTTTTTTATTTTCTTTATATTGATTTACCCTATTCAAAAATGTATTATAACTTAAATTATTACCATACCATCTTTGACATAAGCTATACTCTTTTGCACCATCACATACGGGATCATTATAAAAAATATTATACTGTGGTAACACTATTCTAATTGTATATAAAACAGTATCTTGACAATCTAGATTTGAAGAATAAAAATTATAAACTATCGTTTGGCCACTGTTATAATCTTTTAATGTTATTTCAGAATTATTATTTTTATAAACTTTGTTATTAGTTGTATCTACAAAATAAATATCATCTGTTAAATTAGTTAATGTTACATCAAAATAAGCTTTATTATCAATTATTTTATATTCATAACTTTCATTAACATTTGAAGCTGTTTTTTTTAATTCAGCTAAATCACTATATAAACACTTAGCATCTATATATTTTATTGGAATACACAATAACAATAAAAATAGTAATTTCTTCATCATAGTCCTCCACTATTAAATTATAACATATTTTTTACTATTTTAATATATATTTGTAAACTTTATTTCTAATTTTAAACCAAAACGATATATTTGTAGCATTTTTAACTTCGTCTACAACTTCAATATAGTAAGTCCCATCTGTATTAGAATGCTTACTATTGACTTCAGCTAACTCAATTAGTTGAACTTTATCTATTCCATCAATAGTATAATGTAATTCTCCAAATTTATAAATAAAATCATATAAATCAATTACCCCATTTATATTTCCATCTAAATTACCAGAAATTTTTAAAAGAGCTTTATCATAATTTGAATTAATTTTTGGAAGTAAATATTCATAGGAATCATAACATTTATTATTTGAACAAAAATTATATTTTAATTTGTATTTTTTTTGTATATCAAATGATTGAATTTTAATAACCGCATCAAGTAAAATACTATCTTTTAAATTCATTTCTTCATTTAATTTATATTCTGTAATATTACTAATTCCAATTAAATTTTCATACTCAATTTTAACATTTATTGTTTCATACTCACCATTTTGATATTTTTTATTTTTGTTAGTAAAAGCAAAAATTATATCTTTATTGATTAGTTCTTTAGGTAATTGATAAATAAGTATTTTTTCTTCAAATTCTTGACCGATATTTTCGTCTTTGTATACTTGTCCAAAATCTGAAAATTTTTCTTGAAACTGAGTAATTGGTGTATAAGTATATTCATCGATAACTATTTTTGTTGTAGCAAAATCTAATGTATTTTTAGAAGTAGAATTGTTTTTGATATTTATTTTTAATATTAAATAAAAATCTTCTGATATTTTATTACCTTTATAATCTGTATTAGTTAAATAACTTTCACTTATATTTAAAGTTAAATTATTACCTGTAAAATATTCTTTTTGATTTATTACTTTAGTATTATCA
Organism: Candidatus Faecisoma merdavium; assembly: GCA_018716405.1. Taxonomy (GTDB): domain Bacteria; phylum Bacillota_I; class Bacilli_A; order RF39; family UBA660; genus Faecisoma; species Faecisoma merdavium. Next base: position 18,206 of record DVJX01000045.1, read on the forward strand.
AATAAAGAAAAAATTATAATTATAGTTACTAATAAAACACCAATTAAAATTGCTATGTTGGAAAACAATTTATTTTCTAAATAAGCATATTTAATAAAGCGTAAACGTTTTCTTAAATTTCTTATAAATAAATTTTTATCAAAATTAATTTGTACTTCTACTTCTTCTCTATCTTCTTCTGTTATATCAATCTTTCTTAAATCAATATCAAACTCAAATTTTTTTATATCAAATCCAACGGCTCTTACAGATGTTATAATTATTCCAACTAATTGTATAATAAATGAAATAAAAATTAAGTCTCTAACTAACATAACAATTCTTGTATCGACAACTTTAGTTGTTAAATCATAAACTGTTGATAAAGCTATTTGAAATAATATACCATTATAAATATTTGATAAAATTAAAAATAAATAAAATACAAAAGGTTTTTTCTTAAAAGCAAGTACAAACAATATAATAAGTAATATAATAGTAATCAAAAATGGCATAAACTGTAACAATTTAGGAAATAATGGTTCAATTAAATCTTGGCCAAATAGATTTATATTTGTCATACTATATTCATTGAAAAAATCCAAAATTTGTTTTGTATTATAAATTGAATAAAACATTAAAATAATTAAAATAAAATGCAACAATTTAAAATGTTTTATAAAGAATGCATAAGGTTTTCTTAGTATCATTTGCCTCACCCTTTATTCTAATAAAATTATATAATATTTTCTATTTTATTACAATAGAAAAAAAGTTGAAAATTCAACTTACATACTTTTTGGCTGCCCTAATTAGATTCGAACTAATGATTACGGAGTCAGAGTCCGCCGCCTTACCGCTTGGCCATAGGGCAATGAAACAAATTATAATGTTTCATATAATTTGTATAATTCTTGACATTTTTCTTTATCCATAGGCTTAGTATCTTTTAATCGATAATTAATATTTAATTTTTCATATTTTGGAACACCAATTGTTGTATAGGGTAAAAATTCTACTTTTTCGATATTGTACTTATTTAAAAATTGTTTTAATTTTTTAATATATTCTTCATTATCATTAATACCAGGAACAATTACTTGTCTTATCCACAGTCTTTTGTTTAATTTTTGACACAAATCTAAAAAATTAATTGATTCTTCTATTTTTTGTCCAGTCATTACTTTATATTTATTTTCTTCAATAGCCTTAATGTCCATCATAACTAAATCTACGTATTTTAATACTTCTTCATTTTTAGTTCCACCAACACCAGCTGTATCTAAACAAGTATTTATTCCAAGTTGTTTACACTTTTTTAAAATTTCTATCAAAAAATCAGTTTGAAGAAGAGGTTCACCACCAGAAAATGTCACCCCTCCTTCACTACCAAAATAATTTTTATATTTTAATATTCTTTTTATTAATTCATCGGTTGTTATTTTTAATCCTTCATTTTGTTTCCATGTTTCAGGATTATGACAAAATAAACATCTTAATTTACATCCTTGCATAAAAACTACAAATCTTATGCCAGGACCATCTACTAATCCCATAGTTTCAATTGAATTAATATACCCTTCCATTAAACACCTTCATGGAATGTTCTACTGATAACTTCTAATTGTTGTTCTTTACTTAATCTATTAAAATGAACAGCATATCCTGATACTCTTATTGTTAAATTAGGATAAAGATCAGGATGTTCCATTGCATCTATTAATTGTTCTCTATTTAAAACATTAACATTTAAATGATGAGCCCCTTGTTTAAAGTAACCATCTAAAATATTAACTAAATTTTTAATTCTTTCTTCTTCACTATGACCTAAAGCATTTGGAATAATAGAGAATGTATTAGAAATACCGTCTTGACATACATCTTTATAAGGTATTTTAGCAACAGAATTTAATGAAGCTAAAGCACCACTACTATCTCTACCATGCATTGGATTAGCACCAGGAGCGAAAGGAACTCCTTTTTTTCTTCCATCAGGAGTAGATCCTGTTTTCTTGCCATAAACAACATTAGAAGTAATAGTTAATACAGATAACGTATGTTTAGCATTTTTATATAGTGGATGTTTTTCTAATTCTTTAATAAATGTTTTTACAATATCCACAGCAATACTATCTACTCTATCATCATCATTACCATATTTAGGATAATCACCTTCAATTTCAAAATCAATAGTTATTCCATCTTCATTTCTAATTGGTTTTACTTTAGCATATTTAATTGCTGATAAAGAATCAGTTGCTACAGATAGTCCAGCTACTCCAAATGCCATTAAACGTTCAACATTAGTGTCGTGTAATGCCATTTGAGATTTTTCATATGCATATTTATCATGCATATAGTGAATTATATTCATGGCATCTACATATGTTTTAGCAATACTCTCTAACATTTTATAATAAGCTTTTTTAGTTTTTTCATAATCTAATACTTCGTCAGTTATTTTATCCATTCCATAAACAACTAATTTGCCACTCATTTCGTCATAGCCACCATTAATAGCATATAATAATGATTTAGCTAAATTACATCTTGCTCCAAAGAATTGCATTTGTTTTCCAACTTTCATAGCTGATACACAGCAAGCAATAGCATAATCATCACCATATATTGGTCGCATTACATCATCATTTTCATATTGAATAGCATCAGTTAAAATAGATATTTTTGAACAATATTTTTTAAAGTTTTCTGGTAAATCATTTGACCATAAAACAGTTAAATTTGGTTCAGGAGAAGAACCTAAATTAATTAAAGTGTGCAAATATCTAAAACTATTTTTAGTAACTAAACTTTTACCATTTAAAGTCATTCCACCTAATGATTCAGTTACCCAAGTAGGATCACCTGCAAATAATTCATTATATTCTGGTGTTCTTAAGTGTCTTGCAATTCTTAATTTAATAACAAATTGATCAATTATTTCTTGAGCTTCTTTTTCAGTTATTACTTTATTTTCTAAATCCCTTTCAATATAGATATCTAAGAATGTTGAAGTTCTTCCTAAACTCATAGCAGCGCCATTATTTTCTTTAATAGCGGCTAAATAACCAAAGTATAACCATTGAGTTGCTTCTTTAGCATTACAAGCAGGTTTAGAAATATCAAAACCATATTTTAAAGCCATACTTTTAATTTCATTTAATGCTTTAATTTGTTCACTAACTTCTTCTCTTAATCTAATTGTATTTTCATTTATATCATTAATATTTTTTAAATCTTTTTGTTTTTGTTCTATTAAATAATCAATACCATATAAAGCAATTCTTCTATAATCACCAATTATTCTACCTCTACCATAAGCATCAGGTAATCCAGTTAATAATCCTGCACTTCTTGCTCTTCTAATTTCTTCAGTATAAGCATCAAAAACTCCATCATTATGTGATTTACGATACTCTTTAAAATGTTTGTCAATAGTTTCATCTAATTTATATCCATAAGCTTCTAAAGAACTATGAGCCATTCTGATTCCACCATATAAATTAACAATTCTTTTTAATGGCTTATCAGTTTGTAATCCCACAATAACTTCATTATCTTTATCTATATATCCAGGATCAAAATTATCTATTCCAGAAATTATTTTTGTTTCAACATCTAAAACACCTTTTTTTAACTCTTCTTTAGTTAAATCTGTAACTTTATCTAAAACTTTTTTTGTTTTATCTGTAATTGTTTCTAGAAAAGATTCATCGCCTAAATATTCTTTATAATTATTTAAAATGAAATCTTCAACGTTAATTTCATTTTTCCATATTTCACCTTTAAATTTATTCCAAGCATCCATTTTTATACCTCCATCCTGCACATATTAGTATATCATATTTTTTATTAAAAAAATAAAAAGTCAATAATTTTTTTCGTTTATTGACATTTTTGCTTAACTATATTTTTGATAAACAATATATATACTAACGTTTCTTTTTTATAAATTCTTGATTATCTA
>DVJX01000046.1 GCA_018716405.1 Candidatus Faecisoma merdavium
AAAGTAAAAAATTAATTGAAAAAATACCAAATTTAAAATATTTTTCATTTCCTAATTATGATTCTCCAACGGGTAAAATTATAGGCGGGCCTTATTTAGGCAAAAATTATATATGTGATGGTTGGTTTAAAGAAGGCGCTGATAAAGTAGATCCTAAAATTGCTTCTTTATATTTTGCTGCTGATAGAAAATATAATATAAATGTAATTAATAAAATTTTAGATGAAGGTTATAATATCATATTAGATAGATATGTTTACTCTAATTTTGCTCATCAAGGCGGTAAAATAAAAGATTCGAATGAGAGACATAAAATGTATAAATGGTTAGAACAATTAGAATTTGGTTTATTAGAACTGCCAAAGCCAGATATTAAAATATTTTTATATGTTCCATTAGAAGTTTCAATGGAAATAAGAAAAAATAGAAAAGAAACATTTGATCAACATGAATCTAATATTGAACATTTAAAACATGCTGAAAATTCTTATTTAGAAATAGCAGATTTATATGATTTTGTTAAAATAGATTGCACTGTTAATAATAAAATGAAATCAGTAGAAGAAATAAATGATATTATATTTGATTATTTAAAAAAAGTTTTGTAAAGAAACTTTTTTTCATATTATTTAATAGGTGATATTTTGAATATAATATCTCATAGAGGAGCAAATATAAGTAAATATAAAAAAAATACTAAACAAGCATTGTTAACAGCAATTAATCTAGATTTTATAGATGGAATTGAGTTTGATGTAAGAATTACTAAGGATAAAAAAATAGTAATAATACATGATCCAATTATTAATTTAGTTAGTAATGGTAGTGGTTTAGTTAAAAAATTAAAATATAAAAAATTATTAAAATATAATTTTGGTACTAAAGAAAATCCAAGTAAAATATGTACTTTAGAAGAGTTGTTAAATAATATTAAAAATAATAAGAAAATATTAATAGAATTAAAAGAGGAGAGTAATGATTATAAACAATTTGTTGATATAGTTTATAAGATAATTAAAAAATATAAATTGAATATTTATATTGCAAGCTTTAATTATGAGTTAATTAAATATTTTAGTTTATTTTATAATAAATGTGGATTAATTATTGGTAATGGACTTAATTTAGATAAAAAATATAATAATTTTAATTATAATATTTTAAGTTATAAGCATCGTAAAATATATAATAAAAAAGAAACTTTTTTATGGACAATTAATGAATATAAAGAAGATTTAACAAATTACAATATAATTACTGATAACCCATATTTATTTAAAAACTAATTGTTTTGCTGATTCTGATATTATTATTGCTTTGTTATCTATATTTAGTATCTTATCAATTATTTCTTTTCTTTTTTTTCTTTTTACCATAATCATTAAAATATCTTTATTTATTAAATAAGTATTTTCTAATTTACTTATTTTTTTATATTTTTTGCTTACTACAAATAACATATTATTACCTAATGCAATTTTTTCTTCTAGTAAAGAGCCTACGTAACTTCCTATTAATGAACCAATTGCAAAAATTAATATCTTATAGATGTTATTATTTAAAACAACTAAACTTGTTGATATAATCCATATTAAAGATAATATGAAATTTAAAATTGCACCTTCTAATTTTTTACCGTTTGATACAATTATTAGTCTTAATGTTCCAATACTATTTTCTAATATTTTACAAATAAATATAAATAAATATATCATATAATTCACCATTATTATTATGTAATTTTTAAAATAAATTATTGATTAAAGTTTAATTATAATATATAATTGTTATAGATAATATATGAGGTGATGGTATGAAAAAAGGTTTTACATTAGTTGAATTACTAGCAGTAATAGTTATTTTGGGCGTGTTAACATTAATAACATTTCCTATAATCGATGGAACTATAAAAAATAGTAAAGAAAAAGCATTAGCAAGTACAATTAAAAGTATTGAAGATGCAGCATATAATTATAGTACTAAAAATGATATAGGGTATCAAACATATTATAAAAAAATAACTTTAGATGAACTAGCTAAATCAGGACTTTTAGATAATGAAATAATTAACCCTGTAACAAATAACAAAATGAATGGATGTGTATTATATAAATGGGTTGAAGAATATAAGCAATATGAATTTAAATATGATGAAGAATGCAATAATACAGTCCCAGATTCAATATCATTTGCCGAAGATTCATGGGAAACAATACATACTATAGTTGAAATGGGATTAGCAAGTGATTTTTATAATGTTGGAGATACAAAGGAAGTTGCTATAGATGGTTATACAAATGGAAGCGAATCTACATTTACAGTAAGAATAGCAAATATGTCAACTCCAGCAGAGTGTAGTAATGAAGGTTTTTCTCAAACGGCATGTGGATTTGTAGTAGAATTTGTTGATATTATAGCAACTATTGCCATAAATTCTAGTGAATCTAATGCGAATGGATGGCCAGCAAGTGAAATGTATAGTTTTGTAAATAATACAATATATAACTCTTTACCAACTGAATTAAAAAATATTATAATTAATACATATTCAGTATCAGGTCACGGGAGTTCTGATTCTTATAATTTTACTTCTACAGATAAATTATATTTATTTTCGACAAAAGAAGTTTGGGGAAAAGATGGTGAAAGTAATACCATATCTGGCGATAGTGCTGAATATGAAACTAGACAATTAGATTATTATAAAAATAAAGAAACTACAACTGATAATTATTCGGGTGCTATAAAAAATTATCAAGACGAAGCGTATATATGGTGGTTACGTACAGCTCAATCTTCTGATTTTAGAAATTTCTATTGCGTTGATTCATTAGGCTCATGGGCTTTAGGTTATCCTTATTATACATATGGTCTAGCTCCATCTTTCAGAATAGGTTAAACAAAATTAATAAATTATAATTAAAAATTCTGATAAATATATCAAAGATGTTTATCAGTTTTTTTATAAAATTTTATTTTTTAGCACTCATATATTGACAATGCTAACATATAATAGTATAATGAAATAGCAGTTAAGAAAATAGACTGCTAAAAGGTGGTGATTTATGTTAAATAATAGACAAACTAAATTGCTAAAAATTATTGTAGAAGATTATGTTAAAACTGCTAGACCAGTAAGTTCTAAAGCGATATGTGATATTTTAAATTGTTCTAGTGCAACAATAAGAAATGAAATGAGTTATTTAGAAGAGACTGGATTATTAGAAAAAACGCATATATCTTCAGGTAGAGTTCCTAGTGAAAAAGGGTATCGATATTATGTTGACCATATTTTAGAACCTAAAGAATTAACTGGTGAAGATATGTTAAAATTACAAACAATTGTTAATAATTCATCATTAATGTTAGATGACTATATAACTAAAAGTATGGAAATAGTATCAGAGATGACAAATTTAACAGCAATAGTTTTAGGAAAATCTTCTAAAGATAATTGTGTTAGTAAAGTAGAGGTTGTTCCTATTAATGAACATAATTTAATTGCAATCGTTATAACTGACAAAGGACATGTTGAACATAAAAATTTAACTATCAAGGAAAATGTTTCAATAAATGATATTAAACAAACAGTAGATTTGATTAATAAAATGATTATTGGCACACAATTAAATGAGGTAGGTAAAGTATTAGAATATGAGGTAAAACCTATTATTGCTAGATATGTAAAACAACATGAAGTATTATACAATGCTTTTTACACAGCATTCACTGATTTTACTAAAGAATCAGTTACAATGACAGGAAGAAAAAATTTATTAATGCAACCAGAATTTAATAATGCTGATAAAATAAGAGACATCATCAGTAAATTTGAAGATAAAGAAATAGTTGATAAAATAGAAGAAAATGATAATGGTATCAATATATATATTGGTAGTGAAACAGAATTTGATGATGATGTAACAATCGTTAAGATGAAATATGAAGCAAATGGTGAAGAAGGAACTGTTGCTTTAGTAGGTCCAAAAAGAATGGAATATGATAAAGTTATTGCTTTATTAGAATATATTAAAGAAAATATGAAAGAAGGTAATTAAATTGGAAGAAGAAAAGAAACATCCAGAACATGAAAATCATAAACATCATGAACATAAACATGAAGAATGTAAATGTCATGAACATCATGAACATAAACGCGAGGAATGCAAATGCCATGAACATCATGAACATAAACACGAAGATTGCAAGTGTCATGAACATCATGAACATAAACATGAAGAATGCAAATGTCATGAACATCCAGAGCCACCTCATGAAAAAAGAATTAAAGAATTAGAAGATAGTTTATTAAGAAGCAAAGCTGAATTTATAAATTATCGTAAGAGATTAGAAGAAGAACAATCAAGATTATTAAAATATTGTAATGAAGATTTAATTAAAGAAACATTACCTATTTTAGATAATTTTGAAAGAGCTATTAAAATGGATGATACTAATTTAGATGATGAAGTATCTAAATTCCTATCAGGATTTAAAATGATTTATTGTAATTTAGTAAACATTTTAAAAAATTATGGTGTCATTGAAATAGATGGCAACAATAAACCTTTTGATCCAACATATCATGAAGCTATTATGACTGAAAAACGTGATGGTGTCCAATCAGGTATGGTACTTGAAGTACTACAAAAAGGTTATATTTTAAAAGATAGAGTTATTAGACCAGCAATGGTTAAAGTTAGTGAATAAGGAAAGGTGATTATATATGAGTAAAATTATAGGTATTGACTTAGGTACAACAAATAGTTGTGTCTGTGTTTATGAAGGTGGGGAAGCTAAAGTTATAGCTAATCCAGAAGGAGAAAGAACAACTCCTTCAGTAGTAGCTTTTAAAAATGGAGAAATTATTGTTGGTGGAGCTGCTAAAAGACAAATGATTACAAATAAGGACACTATTTATTCTATTAAAAGATTAATGGGTACTGATGAAAAAGTAGAAGCTAATGGTAAAAAATATACTCCACAAGAAATTTCTGCTATGATTTTAGGAGATTTAAAGAAAACAGCTGAAGCTTATTTAGGAGAAAAAGTTACAAAAGCAGTTATTACTGTTCCAGCTTATTTCAACGATGCTCAAAGACAAGCAACTAAAGATGCTGGTAAGATTGCAGGATTAGAAGTTGAAAGAATTATTAATGAACCAACTGCTGCTGCTTTAGCCTATGGATTAGACAAACAAGATAAAAATCAAACTGTTTTAGTTTACGACTTAGGTGGAGGAACATTCGATGTATCTATCCTTGAATTAGGTGATGGTGTATTTGAAGTTAAATCTACAAGTGGTAATAATAAATTAGGTGGTGATGATTTCGATAAGAGAATCATGGATTACTTAGTTGAACAATTTAAAAAAGAAAACAATATCGATTTATCTAAAGATAAGATGGCAATGCAAAGAATTAAAGATGCTGCTGAAAAAGCTAAAAAAGATTTATCAGGAGTTACTACAACTCAAATCAGTTTACCATTCTTATCTCAAGGTGAAGATGGACCATTACACTTAGAAATGAGTTTAACAAGAGCTAAATTTGAAGAATTATGTCATGATTTATTTGAAAGTACTTTAGAACCAGTAAGAAAAGCTATGAAAGATGCTAAATTATCTAAATCAGACATTGATAAAGTTATTTTAGTAGGTGGATCTACTCGTATTCCTAAAGTTCAAGAAATTATTAAAAATGAATTAGGTAAAGAACCATCTAAAGGTGTAAATCCTGATGAAGTAGTTGCTATGGGTGCTGCTATTCAAGGTGGTGTATTAACTGGTGATGTTAATGATATCGTACTTTTAGATGTAACACCATTATCATTAGGTATTGAAACATTAGGTGGAGTATGTACTGTATTAATTCCAAGAAATACTACAATTCCTACAAGTAAATCACAAGTATTCTCAACTGCTGCTGACAATCAACCTGCTGTAGATATTCACATTTTACAAGGTGAAAGAAGTATGGCAAGTGATAATAAAACTTTAGGTAGATTCCAATTAACAGGAATTCCTGCTGCTCCAAGAGGAGTACCTCAAATTGAAGTAACATTTGATATTGATGCAAATGGTATTGTTAATGTTAAAGCAAAAGATTTAGGTACTAATAAAGAACAAGCTATTACTATTACAGCAAGTACTAATTTAACTGATGATGAAATTGATAAAATGGTAAAAGAAGCTGAAGCAAATCGTGAAGCTGATGAAAAGAGAAAAGAAGAAGCAGATGTCAAAAATGAAGCTGAACAATTAATCTTTATGACTGAAAAATCAATTAAAGATTTAGGTGATAAGATTGATGCTAAAGATAAAGAAAAAGCAGAAGAAGAAATTAAAGAATTAAAAGAAGCATTAGAAAAAGATAACTTAGATGATATTAAATCTAAGAAAGAAAAACTAAATGAAACTGCTATGGCATTCGCAACTAAAGTTTATGAAGAAGCAGCTAAAAAAGCACAAGCAGAACAATCTAATACAACTGAATCTTATAAAAAAGATGATGTTCAAGATGCTGAATTTGAAGAAAAATAAGGAAGTTCTAGGATAACTAGAACTTTCTAGTGTAAAGGAGAATATATGGGAAAATTACAAAAAACAAGAGATGAAATAGAAACTAAGTATACATGGGATTTAACATTAATCTATAAAACAGATGCATATTTTGAAAAGGATTATGAAAGAGTAAGTAAAGAAATAAATGATATAACTAGATATAAAGGTATTTTAGTTAAAAATGCTAGTAATTTATTAGGGTATTTAAAATTATCTAATGAATTAGAAAGAAAATTATATAAATTATATTACTATGCTAATTTAAAAAATGATCAAGATACTACTAATACTAAATATCAAGCAATGTTAGGCAAAGTTAAAAATTTATTAACTAAGTTTGAAGAACTAGATGCTTATGCCCAGCCAGAATTAATGAGTATTGATTATAGTATAATTGAAAAATATTATGAAGAAGAAAAAGAATTAAAAGAATATGAATTTGTTTTAAGTAATTTATTTAGATTTAAAAAGCATATTTTATCTAAAGAAGTTGAAGAAGTCTTATCATCTTTAAGTAATTCATTAAATAATAGTAGTGAAACTTACGAATTATTAACTGATTCAGATATGAAGTTTGGGAAAATATTAGATGAAAATAATGAAGAAGTAGAACTAACAGAAAGTAATTATAGTGTATTTTTACATTCTAAAGATAGAAGAGTAAGAAAAGAAGCTTTTAATAAGATATTAACTACTTATGGTGAATATAAAAATACTATTAGTTCAACTTTTGCTGGTAATGTTGATACATTAACAACTTTAGCTAAATTAAAAAAATATGATTCTAGTTTAGAAGCTGCTTTATTTAGTGATAATGTAGATAAAGAAGTATATAATAATTTAATTAAAACTGTTAAAGATAATTTAAATGTATTATATAAATATTTTAAATTAAAAAAAGATTTCTTAAAATTAGATGAGTTTCATTTATATGATCAATATGTTGATTTAGTAGAAGAAAACACTAAACAGTATACATTTCTTGAAGCTAAAGATTTAGTAATTGAAGCTTTAAGTGTATTAGGTGAAGATTATATCAAAAATTTAAATAAAGCATTTGATGAAAGATGGATTGATGTATATAATAATAAAGGAAAAAGGGGAGGAGCTTATTCTAGTGGATTTTATGATACTAAACCTTATGTTTTATTAAACTATGAAGGCACTATTAATGATGTATCTACTTTAGCTCATGAATTAGGTCATTCTATGCATACTTATTACTCTTGTTTAAATAATCCTTACCAATATTCTTCTTACAAAATATTTGTTGCTGAAGTAGCATCAACTGTAAATGAATTATTATTGAATTTTCATTTATTAAATAAAGGAAGTAAAGAAGATAAAAAATATATTTTAAGTAATTTAATGAATTTATTTAAAGCTACTATTTATAGACAAACTATGTTTGCAGAATTTGAAAGAGATATGCATAATTTAAAAGAACAAGGTGGCGTATTAACTAACGAAGTATTGTGTGATAATTATTACAAATTAAATTTAGATTATTTCGGACCTGATGTAGTAGTTGATGATGAAATAAAATACGAATGGGAAAGAATACCACATTTCTATTATAATTTTTATGTTTATAAATATGCTATAGGTTTATCTTGTGCATGTTATATTGTGGATAACATATTAAATAAAAAAGAATATGCTTTAGAAAATTATTTAAAATTCTTAAGTAGTGGAGGATCTGATTATCCAATTAATGAACTTAAAATAGCTGGTATTGATGTTACTAAAAAAGATGTTATTGAATCAGCAATTAAAATGTTTGATAATTTTATTGAACAATTTAAAGAACTTATGTAAGAAGGTGTTGTTATGAAAAAAGATTATTATGAAATATTAGGAGTTAGTAAGTCAGCTAGTCAAGATGAAATAAAATCAGCTTTTAGAAAACTAGCTAAGAAATACCATCCAGATGTTTCTAAAGAAGAAAATGCTGCTGAAAAATTTAAGGAATGCCAAGAAGCATATGCTGTATTATCTGATGAAAATAAAAGAAAACAATATGATCAATTTGGTCATGCTGCATTTGAAAATAATGGTGCTGGTGGTTATGACTTCTCTGGTTTTGATTTTTCAGATATATTTGGGGATATATTTGGTTCAGGTTTTGGTTTTAACTTTGGCGGTGGTTCTAGAGGTAAATCAAGAGGACGAGATAAAGTTATGCGTGTTGATTTAACTTTTGAAGAAGCTGCTTTTGGTACCAAAAAAACAATTAATTTAGATATATATACTGATTGTAGTGAATGTCATGGTAAAGGTGGATTTGATGAAGAAGTTTGTTCAACTTGTCATGGTACAGGTACTGTAGCTGCTGAACAAAGAACTTTATTTGGAACATTTATGACAAAAACAACTTGTCCTAAATGTAAGGGTAAAGGTAGATCTTATAAAAAAAGTTGTAGCAAATGTTCTTCTACTGGTAAAGTAAAGGTAAATAAAGATATAGAAGTTAAAATACCTGCTGGAGTTGATACTGGCAATCAACAAAGAGTATCTGGTTATGGAGAATATAGTGAATATGGTAATGGTGATTTATATTTAGAATATCGTGTATTGCCTCATGAATTATTCCAAAGAGATGGTAATGACATTTATTTAGAAGTACCTTTAACTATTACTGATGCAGTTTTAGGATGTAAAAAAGAAATTCCTACTATAAGTGGAAATGTTAAATTAACTATTGAACCAGGAAGTAATACAGGCGATAAATTGAGATTAAAAGGAAAAGGTATTGAAGATGTTCATAGTTACCGAAAAGGTGATATGTATGTTGTCTTAAATGTAGTTGTTCCAGACAAATTATCACGCGATCAAAAGAAATTATTTGAACAATTAGCTAAAACTGATTTGGAAACTAAAGAATTTAACAAGTTTAATAATTATATGAAAAAATAAGGACTAAGCGTCCTTATTTATTTTTATTTCTATAAATTTATAATCATTTTTATATTGTTCAAAATAGTTTTTAAAATCTTCATCTAATAATGGATTTTCAGTTATTACATATCTATTAAATGATATTGTTGTTAATTTTGGATAACTCGTTTTAAAATTATCTATTTCATTTGGATATAAGAATTCGATTAATGATAGGATAGTGTTATAAGTTAAATTAGATAAATTATTTTTTTCAGCAATAACAATGGTTGTTGTTTTTTCGTCTCCTTGTTTATATAATTTTAAATTTCCTTTTTCAATTATTGCAGTTCCAGACTCTTTTAGAAAACTTTCTTGTTCTTTTAAGTCATTAATTTCGATATACATAGTTTTTAAACTTGAAGTGTCTATTTTTTTATCAATATTTATAGTTATTTCAGTTCCATTTTCAGTTTGTACTATAGTTATTCCATCAATATTAGTTACAGTTAAATCAACTGAATTTAATAATGAAATTACTTCATTTTCTTCTAAACCATGTAACATTCCTATACTATCCATAATTATTAAATATAAATTATAATATATATCGTCGTTATTATCTAAAAATTTAAAACTTCTATTTTCTAATGTAAATATATACTGTTTAGTACTAATATCTTCTGTATTTTCTATATCTATTTTGTTAACATCCACAATAATTTTATTATCAATAACTTTTGCTACACAATTGTATCCTAAAGTTTTTAAATTTTGTAATCCACTATGATTATTAAATTTATTAACAATATCATTTAATGTAATTTTTGTTTCAATATTATCAACTGGCTTATTTGGTGTGGGATTAGGAACATTGTTTGATTTATTAAAAAAAACAAAATATAATATGACTATTACAATAATTGTTATACAAAGCACTAAAGGAATTATAAATTTATTAATTTTTCTCTTTGACTTATTTTCACTTTTTATATTATCAATATTATTATTTATTTGTTTAGATTCTAAATTATTATTTTCAATATTTGCTTCTTTAGAATCTAAATTATTGTTTTCAATTAATTCTTCAATCTTAATTATTTCGTTTGGATTTAATGGATTAACAATATTTAATTTATTAACTAATGAATTTGTATTTTGTATAGGTTGAACTGAATTATTTGATTGGTTGTTATTCATATCATTTAATGAATTATTATTCATATTATCTATCCTCTTTTCTTGTTATATTATATCATTAACAAGATTTCCAAGACAATAATAAACAAAAAATATTTTAAATTTTACATTATTCCTCATATTTAATGGTAGGAACATCATCGTCTAGATTTTGATTATATGATGGCTCTGTTCCTTTTAAGTAATATAATATAACACTATTTTTATCTTCTTTTGTAGCTATTTCACCAGTTAATGGATTTGCTAATACGCCAACAACATTATTTGGCATAGTAAACCAATTATCCTCTTTACCACTTAAATATCTTTCAATTATATCAGCCCACATGTTTTTGTTATTAGTAGCATCGTTATTTTCTAATTGTCTATTATCATCATATCCTGCCCAAAGTCCAACTATTACGTCTTTATTGTATCCAAATACTAAATGATCATATTCTGTTGTTCCAGTTTTAATAGCATATTTTCTAGTTAATTTGTTTGAAATGACATAAGAAGTTGGAGTAGTATAACTAATGAAATTAGGATTTGAAGTATTTGCTAGTAATTCGCTTAAAATATATGTAATGCTTTTGTTTAAAATTATTTCTTCAGTATTTTTATGTTCATACAATATATTTCCATTAATATCTTCTACTTTATTAATGAAATATGGTCTTACATTTTTTCCTTCACTTGCCAAAATAGCGTATGCATTAGTCATCTCTAATAAACTGATTGGTTCACTTCCTAAAGCTAAAGATGGAATACTATTTAGATTTGTAGTAACTCCAAATCGTTTCATCGTATCTACTAAAACATCACTACCTAAGAATAAATGAGTTTTTACAGCATATATATTATCTGAGTAAGCAATAGCAGCAGCTAGAGATATTTCTTGATTAGGATATATTTCTGCATAGTTTGTTGGACTATATGTTTGATTTTCTGAAAAAACAAAAGTTGTTTTCTCACTTGTAAATGTAGTGGATGATGTAAAATTATTTTCTAATGCTGCATAATATAGAAAAGGTTTGATTGTGGATCCTACACTTCTATTATTAGATAAAGCACGATTATATTGACTTTTATTGTAATCGACTCCTCCAACAAGTCCTAATACTGCACCATTTGGGTTCATTATAACACTAGCTACTTGAATATCTTTTTTTATGTTTTCTTTAATTGAATATTCTATTGCTTCTTGTGCATTAGGGTCAAAATTTGTATATATTTTTAGCCCTCCAGTTTCTATTAAAGATGCTGGAATAGATTTAATGGTTTTAAGTTCTTCCATTACAGCATCTTGATAATACATTGAAGAAGTTAAATCATTTTCATCTTTAATATCAAAAACTAATTCTTCATTATAAGAATCTGTAACTTGCTGATTAGTTATATAACCATTTTTTTCCATAGCGTTTAATACAATTTTTTGTCTTTCTTTAGCTTTATCATAATTTGAAAAAGGAGAGTATTCACTAGGACAATTTGGTATACCAGCCAACATTGCTGCTTCGGCAATAGATAAATCCGAAGAACTTTTACCAAAATAGTATTGACTTGCATTTTCTATACCAAATATACCCCCATAATTAATGGTGTTTAGGTATCCTTCTAAAATTTCTTCTTTAGAATAGTGTGTTTCTAATCTTATGGTAAGCCAAGCTTCATTAAATTTTCTATTCCATGTTTTATCAAAACTTAAATATAAATTTTTAGCATATTGTTGAGTTATAGTAGAAGCTCCTTCATTTCTTGAGTTACTTTTAATATTATTATAAAGAGATTTTACTATTCTTAAATAATCAAATCCAATATGATTAAAAAAATTTTTATCTTCTATAGCTATAGTAGCATTAATGACATCTTGATCTAATTCTTCATAACTTATCCAATCATCAGTACCAGTTATTAAATTTTGGTTGATATCATAAAAATAATAACTTTTAGAGTTATTAACATTTAATTTCGGACTAATAAAAGCATATAAATATAGACCAAAATATAAAATAATACCTAAAATTAATATAATTAATATTATTTTAATAAATTTTTTCAATTTAAATCACCTACATTTATTATTGATAAAAACAAAAAAAATATGATATAATTACCGAAAAAGAGTGTGATTTTATGAGTAAAATAAATATTAATGTTATTATAAAAAATGAAGATGGTATTATTGATAACAATTATGTAGCATTAAAAAATAAAAATAGAATAATATATTATGAAAAAGATTATAAAACAACTATTTTTTTAGATAATTTTAAAATAGTAAGAGAAAATAAAGATTGCATTATAAATATGAATTTTGAACAATCTAAACAAACAATAGGAAATATTGATGTAAACAACAATAAATTAGATTTAGAAATATATACTTATTGTTTAGATGTTTTAGATGATTACATTAAATTAAAATATAAAATTATTCCAACAAATCAAGAGATAACTTTTGAACTTAAAAAGTGTAAATAAATAGTATATTTAAAAAAATATATATCATATTATAAAAATAGTATTGACACATTTTGAAAATGTGCTAAAATTATGATGATATTTTAACAAGGAGGAATTATGTTAATTAAAAATATGGCAAAAGAAGATTTAGAAATTTTATCTTATGCAGACTTAACTGAATTGATTTTAAAAGAAGAAAGAAAACCACTAAATACACCAACTATATTTAAAAAAATTTGTGATTTATTTAACTATAGTGATGATGAATATACTGATAAAATAGGAGATTTTTATACATCTTTGACTACTGATAAACGTTTTGTATTTTTAGATACAAATGAATGGGATTTAAGAGAAAAAAATCCAGTCGACATTGTAATGGATGAAGACGAAGATGAAGATGATGAAGAAATGGAATATGAAGAAGATATAGATGAAGAAATAGATGAATATGAAGATGTAGATTCAGTAGTAGATGATGAAATTGATGATGTTGATGAAGATATGGAAGATTTAGCTATTTTATCTGATGAAGAATTAGAAGAAAACTAGTTCTTTTTTTTGAAAAATAAAATAAATAGTTTTATGTATAAAAAAAATAAAAACATTCAAAATATTATTGGTGATTAAAATGAATGAAAATAATGAGTTATTAGAATATATTTATCAAAATAGTGAAATGGCTAAATATTCTTTAGAAAAACTAATTAATGAATTAAAAGGTAAGGATAATAAAATAAAAAAAGATGTTGAAGAGATATTAAAGCAATATGAAGAATTTTATAAAGATTTAAAAAAACATTTAAAAAAGCAAAGTATAAAACCTAAAGAAAATACTTTTTTATCTAAAATGGGAGCTCTTATGGGGATAAAAAAAGAAGTTATTAGCGATAATAGTGACGCTAGTATTGCTGATATGCTAATAAAGGGTATCTCTATGGGAGTTTTAGACATAGAAAAAAAACTTAGTCAGTATGATGAGAAAACAGATAAAAAAATAATAAACTTAACAAAGAAATTTTTATCTTTTCAACAAAGTTCAATTGATAATTTAAAAAAATATTTATAGTTTGCTATTTTTGTAAAATATGATATAATGTTATTGTTATACTTTAGGAGTGAGTTTTAATGATTCAATTTTTATATTATATTTTATTTATACTTTGTTTGGCTTATGGTTTGTATTTTTTTATTACTGGTTTTTTTGGATTTAAGAATATTAATAAGAAATTATTAAAAAAACATAAATCAAAAAATAAATTTGCAGTTTTAATTGCTTCGAGAAATGAAGAGGATGTAATTGGACATTTAGTAAAAAGTTTATTAGATCAAAATTATCCAAAAGATTTATACGACGTTTATGTTATTCCTAACAATTGTACTGATGAAACTGAAAAAGTTGCTAAAAAAGCAGGTGCTAAAATAATAAAATGTACTGTTCCAACAAAGTCAAAAGGAGAAGTATTGAAATTTACATTTGAGAAATTATCTAAAAGTAAAGACATTGATGCTTATGTTATTTTTGATGCAGACAATGTTGTACATCCTGATTTTTTATCAAAAATGAATGACGCTTTGTGTGAAGGATATAAAGTAGCTCAAGGTTTTAGAGATAGTAAAAATCCAGGTGATAATTGGATTAGTGGAAGTTATTCAATATTTTATTGGATTCAAAATTTCTTTTTTAGTAAGGCACGTATGCAAATGGGTGGATCTGCAAGTATAAATGGTACAGGCTTTATGATAAAAAAAGAAATAATCGATGAATATGGTTTTAATACTTACACTTTGACAGAAGATGTTGAATTTACAGCACAATGTGCTTTAAGAGGTATTAAAGTTATGTTTGTTGAAGATGCAATTACGTATGATGAGCAACCAACTGAATTTAAAGCTTCATGGAAACAAAGAAAAAGATGGTCTATGGGGAACATTCAATGTTTTAGAAGATATAATAAGGATTTATTTAGAACTTATAGTAAAACCGGATTTATTCCTTGTTTGGATATGTTATTATCTTTTATGGCTCCATATATTCAAATTTTAACAACTTTACTTACAGTTATATTAATATTATTTAAAGTGTTTAATATTGAATTATATGATGTATTTTCATATATGTATGCTTATGGATTACTATTTTTCTTTATAACATATTTGGCAAATGTAATATTAAATATATTTGTAATTAAATATAATAAAAAAAGTGTTAAAGATATACTTCCTGGAATATTATTATTTACTTTATTTATGCTAACTTGGATTCCAATAAATTTTATTTGTATGTTTAAAAAAGATTTAACTTGGGAACCAATTAAACATAAAAGAGGTATGGGGATAGATGAAATTAAATAAAAATGTTTTCGCATTTTTATTTTTTTTATAGAAAATATATAAAAAAAATGTTATAATTAAATAGGTGAGAACATGTTAATAAAAAATATAAATATTAATTTTGTAGATTATGGAGCAAAAGATAATCCTATAGTTTTGTTACATGGTTGGGGACAAAATATAAATATGATGAAAGGACTTGGAAATCAACTTAGTAGTACTAATAGAATTATAATAATAGATTTACCAGGTTATGGAGAAAGTGATGAGCCAAAAGAAGTTTGGAGTGTTGATGATTATGTAACATTTTTAAAAGAACTTTTGGATAGATTAAATGTTGATAATCCTATTATAATAGGTCACTCATTTGGTGGTAAAATAGGTTTATTATATGCTACAAAATATAATGTTAAGAAATTAGTTTGTTTAGCAAGTCCATACAAAAAAAATGTAAAAAAAATGTCTTTGAAAACAAAATTGTTAAAAACAGCTAAAAAAATACCAGTTTTAAATAAATTAGAAAATTTTGCAAAAAGACATATTGGATCAACAGATTATAAAAATGCTAGTGATATGATGAGAAAAATTTTAGTTGAAACAGTAAATTATGATATATCTGATCAATTATACAAAATTAAATGTCCAACTTTACTTATTTGGGGAACTATGGATCAAGCGGTTAGTATAAATGATGCATATGAATTAGAAAAGTTGATTGCTGATTGTGGTTTGGTTACATATGAAGGATGTTCTCATTATGCATATTTAGAAAGATTTGGTCAAACAGTAAATGTACTTAAAAATTTTATAGGAGATGATAGAAATGAAAATTAAAGTAGGAGTAATATTTGGGGGAGCTACTGTTGAACACGAAGTTAGTATTATTTCAGCAGTTCAAGCTATGAAACATTTAAATGAGGAGAAATATGATATTTATCCAATTTATATTTCAAAGGATAGAACATGGTATACAGGTAAAATGTTAATGGATATTGATATTTATCGTGATTTTGAAACATTAAAAAAGTATGCAAAAAAGGTAGTGCTATATAATCACAATGGGGCATTTAGATTACAAGCTTTAAATCTTTTTAAGACTATTGTAGCAGATTTAGATATAGTTTTACCTATTGTTCATGGAAACAATATGGAAGATGGTACTATTCAAGGATATTTAGAAATGGTAGGTGTACCATATGTTGGAAGTAACGTCTTAGGATCAAGTTTAGGTCAAGATAAAGTTGTAATGAAGCAAGTTTTTGAAAGCTTAAATTTACCTGTTGTTGATTATATTTGGTTTTTTGACAATGAGTATTTTGAAGAAAAAGAAGAATTGTTAAAAAAAGTGAAAAAAATGGGTTATCCAGTTATTGTAAAGCCAGCATCTTTAGGAAGTAGTGTAGGGATAACTTTTGTAAAAGATAGTGAAGGAATAGAAAAAGCTATTGATGAGGCAATTAAATATGATACTAAAGTTGTAATAGAAAAAGCTGTATCTAATTTAGTTGAAGTAAATTGTAGTGTATTAGGAAATTATGAAAATCAACAAACTAGTGTTTTAGAGGAAGTAATGAGTACAGCTGAATTTTTAACTTACCAAGACAAATATTTAGGTGGTGGAAAAGGAAAATTAGGCACTAAAGGAAGCAAAGGAATGGCTGGTGCTAGCAGAATCATTCCAGCAAGATTAGATGAAAAAACGACTTTAAAAGTAAAAGAAATAGCTAAGGAAGCATTCAAGGCTTTAAATTTGAGTGGTGTTTGCCGAATTGACTTTTTAATTGATGGAAGTACAAATAAAGTTTATATTAATGAACCTAACACTATTCCTGGTAGTTTATCGTTTTATTTATGGGAAAAGAGTGGAAAATCTTATGAAGAGTTATTAGATGAAATGATTACTATAGCAATTAAACAATATAAATTACGTCATCAAAAAACATTCTCTTTTGACACTAATATTTTAAGTAATTTTAGTGGTACTAAAGGAGTAAAGGGAAAATTAAAATATTAAAAAACAAGATTCAAAAAAGAATCTTGTTTTTTAATTTATAAATAAAAAAACTGACATTTGTCAGAAATTTGTATATCTGGTGACCAGTACGGGATTCGAACCCGTGAATGCTGCCGTGAAAGGGCAGTGTGTTAAGCCACTTCACCAACTGGCCAATGGCGCCTCAAGTAGGACTCGAACCTACGACCCCTTGATTAACAGTCAAGTGCTCTAACCGACTGAGCTATTAAGGCGTATGGTGGGCCTGACAGGACTTGAACCTGTGACCCCACGCTTATCAAGCGTGTGCTCTAACCAACTGAGCTACAGGCCCGTCTTATCGAAACGCATATTAAGTATATCGTATTTTTTTGGTTTTGACAAGAGTTTTTTTAAAAAAAATTAAATTTTTTTAATATTTAAGCTGTAAAAGAAATTATTAAACAGTAAAATGCTATTTTCATCCATTAAAGATTCAGGATGCCATTGTACTCCGATAAAGAAATTTTTATTTTTATCTTCAACAGCTTCTATTATTTCGTCACTTGCAGATATATTTAAATTTGTATTTAATACATATGAATTATGTCTGCTATTAACATATATTTTATTTTTTTTAATAATGTCATATAACTTTGAATTTTTATTAATTGTTATTTGATGAACATATTTATTTTTACTATTATGATTATTTATTTTATTCATATTTCCATTAAATGCGACTGCCATAGTTTGCATACCCAAACAAATTCCTAGAGTTGGTATATTATTTTTGTATAAATATTTAGCGATTAATATATCAACATCATAATAATTATCTCCACCTTGCAAAATAAAACCATCACATAAATCAATTATTTTTTTAATTTTATTAAATTCAATATTGGGATTATTATTAAAATTAGCTATAATGCCAATTGGAATGCAGTGATATTTATGAATAACATCTATAACTTCGTTATTGAAAGTTACTTTATCATCATTATTCCTACCGATTATTCCAATATAATACATTCTAATCACCCAATATTATAATATGTAATAATAATAAAAATAGACATATTAGTCTATTTCTTAATAACTTTAGTTATATCAGATCCTTCAAATGCTCTTAATACTTCAATGGGAACTGCAAATATAATTGTATTTGATTGATCAGAACTTAGATCATTTAAAGTTGATAGTGTTCTTAAATGTAATGCACCAGGAGTAGTGGACATTATTTCAGCGGCTTTAGCTAAATTTTGTGATGCTTCAACTTCTCCTTGAGCCTTAGTTATAACAGCTATTTTTTCTCTTTCTGCTTCAGCAGCTTTGGCAATAACTCTTTTCATTTCTTCAGGAAGTGAAATATCTTTTAATTCAACATTTTCTACTTTTATTCCCCAAGGATCTGTTGCCTCATCAATGATTTTACAAATTTCACCAGAAATTTTTTCTCTTTCTCCTAGTAAATCATCTAATGAAACAGCACCAACAGCATTACGCATAGTTGTTTGAGCTAATTGACTAACAGCATATCTAAAATTTTCAACAGCTAAAATTGCTTTAGATGCATCAAATACTTTATAGTATAAAACTGCGTTAATTTTTACTGAAACATTATCTTTTGTTATTGCTTCTTGTTCTGGAACATCAACAGCTTTTGTTCTAATATCAACTTTTTTGAATGATTGGAAGATTGGCATTACGAATCTCCAACCAGGTTCCATTATTTTGCTAAATTTTCCAGTTGTAAATTTAACACCTCTTTCGTATTCATCAATTTGTTTAATTGATGCAACAATAATTACTAAAACAACAATTAAAATAAACATAAATATTCCTCCTTAATTATATAATTGTTTTTTAAGTTCTTCCATATTTTGATTCATAATAGTGAAGTAATCTTGTTTATTACTTATTTCGTTCTCGGTTAAGTTAGTTAGCATATGTAATTTAATTACTTCAATATCAGTATTTTCTATCAAATTATTAATTGTATCATTAATTTCATCATATTGCTTAATATAAATATATTTCACTTTTCCTTCATTTATTAAATTTTTAACGGTATCAATTGTTTTTTGTGTTGAATTTTCATTTAATACATAAACTGTCAATCCATATTTTTCTTTTGACAAAAAATTAAATACTTCATCATTGGTAACTAATATTTTATTGTCAGCACTATTTGTTAAATCAGCAAATCTTGCTCCTAATTTATCTAATTCTTCTTTTAATATGTTAAAATTGTTATCAATGTTTTGTTTTAAATAATAATTATCTATATATTCATCAAATCCTTTTTTAATATTTCTAGCAATTGTCAACAATCTTGTTGGATCAAGCCAAATTTCTTCTAATCCATAGAATTCATTTTCTAATAGATTATCTGTTGCATTTATTATTTTTAAATTTTTGTTATTTTTAAACATTGGTTCAACATATTTTCCTTCATATAACAAAGAATTAAAAATAAACAAATCGGTTTTACTATAATCACTTAATTGTTTATCGGTTAATGTATATAATAAATTAGAACATTGTTCACAATTTTCAAGTTGAACATTAACTCCATCAGGATAAATACTTTCTATATTGCTATATTCACCATATAATCTTTCTGTTATGTAAGTTATTGGGTAAATGGTTGTATATATGTTTATATTTTCCATATCATCTCTTTTAAAACAACCTGTTAAACATAAAATACTAAGAAATATTATTAATAATTTTTTCATTTTTTCTTCCTTTCTGGTACTGGATCGTATCCAAAACTACCAAATGGGTTACACCTTATTATTCTTTTAATTGTTAAAAAACTTCCTCTTACAGAACCATACTTTATTATTGCTTGAATTCCATAATTAGAACACGTAGGAATATGTCTACAACTTTTGTGCCAAGGGCCTGGTATCATTTGATATGTTTTAATAAATCCTAATAAAAAATATTTCATAATATAATTATACATTAAAAACTAAAAAAAGTAAATTTTGTTTTTTCAAAAAATTATAGTATAATTATCTAGGTGATATTATGGAATTATTAAGTGATTTGAAAATAAATTATAATAATGAAAATTTATATATTACAGCTTTAACTCATACTTCATATGCAAATGAAAATAAAGTAGAAAGTTATGAAAGATTAGAATATTTAGGCGATGCAGTATTAGAATTAGTAATAAGTGAATATTTGTATAATAATAGAAACTGTAAAGAAGGTGTAATGACAAAGTTAAGGGCAAAATATGTTTGTGAAGACGCTAATTATGAATATTCTAAAAGATTAAAATTAAATCAATATTTAAAATTGGGTCATGGCGAAGAAGAAAGTGGAGGAAGAGATAGAAAAGCTATCGTTGCAGATATTTTTGAAGCTTTTATTGGAGCGATGTATTTGGATTTGGGTTTTGATGAGGTTAAAAGATTTATTTATGATAATGTAATTAAATTAATTGAAGATAATGAAATACAATTTGATACGGATTATAAATCAATTTTACAAGAATATGTTCAAACAGATAAAAGATCACTGGAATATATTGTTGTAGATGAGTTTGGACCAGCTCATAACAAAACTTTTAAAGTAATTGTTAAAATAGACGATATTACTTATGGTGAAGGAATTGCTCATAGTAAAAAAGAAGCAGAACAACATGCTGCTCATGACGCATTAAAAAAAGCACAAAATGGTTAAAAAAGGTTGATAAAATAAAAAAATAAATGTAAAATATTAAGAGGTGATTTTTATGGGAAGAGCTTATGAAGTAAGAAAAGCTAGTATTCAAAAAACAGGTGCAGCTAGAGGAAAAATATATAGTATGTATGCTAAAGAAATATATCAAGCTGCAAAAAATGGTGGGACTAGTTTAGAAGCTAATGCATCTTTAAAAAGATTGGTTGAAAGAGCTAAAAAAGAACAAGTACCATCAGATATTATTAAAAGAGCTATTGATAAAGTAAATAGTGGAGTAGATGAAAGTTATATAAAAAATACTTATGAATTATTTGGCCCAGCAGGTTCTACTTTAATTGTTGAATGTTTAACTGATAATGTTAATAGAAGTGTTAGTGAATTAAGAGCTGTGGTAAATAAATGTCATGTTAAAATGGGTAATATTGGAAGTGTATCTTATAATTATGATAACTTATGTATTGTAGGTTTTAAAGGATTAAGTATTGATGATACTATTAATGCTTTAATAGAAAATGATGTAGATATAAAAGATATTGAAGAAGATGATGGTATTATTATTTATGGTGATCCACAAGATTTATTTAAAATAAAAGAAAGTATAACTAAAGTATTGCCTAATGTTACATTTGATATGGATGAAATAACTATGTTGGCAAAAGAAAAAGTAGAATTAACTGGTGAGGATTTAGATTTATTTAATAAAATGTTAACAATGTTAGATGATATTGAAGATGTTGCTAATATTTATCATAATGTTAATTTATAAGATAGATTTTTCTATCTTTTTTTGATATAATTTAAAAGGTGATATGAATGTTTGAAAGTTTAGGAGATAGATTAACTAATGTTGTAAATAAAATAAAAGGTTATGGTAAGATAACTGAAGAAAATATTAGTGAAATTACAAGAGAACTAAGACTAGCACTTCTTGAAGCAGATGTTAATTATCAAGTTGTAAAAGAATTTATTAATAATGTCAAAGAAAAAGCTTTAGGTAGTGAAGTATCTAATAGTTTAAAACCTAGTGAATTATTTGTTAAGATAGTAAAAGATGAATTAGTAGAATTGTTAGGTGGAGAAAAAAAAGATTTAGTTACTAACAAAGATTTAAATATTTTAATGTTAGTTGGTTTACAAGGTAGTGGTAAAACTACAACTATTGGTAAATTAAGTTTATTATTAAGAAAAAAATATAATAAAAAACCATTATTAGTAGCTTGTGATGTTTATAGGCCTGCTGCAATTGATCAATTAAAACAAATAGGTAAGGAATTAAATATTGAAGTTTATGAAGAAGGTAAAAAAGATCCTCGTGAAATAGTTACTAATGCTATTAAATATGCAAAAGAAAATAATTTTAATTATATTTTAATAGATACAGCTGGTAGATTACATATCGATGAAGAATTAATGGATGAATTAAATGATATCAAAGATATTGTAAATCCTGATGAAATATTATTAGTAGTAGATTCTATGACTGGACAAGATGCTATTAATGTTATAACTGGATTTAATGATAAATTAGATTTAACAGGAGCTATTTTAACTAAATTAGATGGTGATACTAAAGGTGGTGTTGCTTTATCTGTAAGACATTTAACTAATGTTCCAATTAAATTTGTTGGTGTATCAGAAAAAATGGATGGATTAGAAGAATTTTATCCTGAAAGAATGGCTACTCGTATTCTAGATATGGGTGATTTAATAGGGATGATTGAAAAAGCAGAAGGTATCATGGATGACGAAGCAGTTGAATCAGCAAAAAAAATGCAAAAGGGAAATTTCGATTTAGAAGATTTCTTGGTTCAATTAAAACAAATAAAAAAATTAGGACCTTTAGAAAATATATTAAAAATGTTACCTGGCGCTAAAAAAATGGGATTAAATAATATTCAAATTAATCCTAAAGATATGTTACATGTAGAAGCTATTATTTTATCTATGACGCCTTATGAAAGAAAACATCCTGAAGTTTTAAAAGCAAGTCGTAAACAGCGAATTGCTAAAGGTAGTGGAAGAAGTGTTGAAGAAGTAAATAGATTATTAAAACAGTTTGAACAAATGAAATTATTGATGAAACAATTTAAAAATGGTAATTTTAAAATGCCATTTTAAAAAGGACACTGAATTAATCAGTGTCTATTTCGTATTCAATAATTTTACCTGTAGTAGCATTTATTTCATAACTATATTCTTTATTATTATATTTAAATTCAATTTCATATTTATTATCATCTAGTTCGATTTCACAATTAGTTATATTAGTAACATTAGCGTGATTTAAAGCGATTTGTTTGGCTTCATCTTTACTAATTATAGGATTAGGTTCTTTATGATTAGTATCAATAGAATATTTAATTATTTTGCCAGTAGTAGCATTAATCTCATATTCATATTCGCTATTATTATAATTAAATTCAATTTCATATTTATTATCATCTAGTTCAATTTTATAATTGGTTATATCAGTAACATTAGCGTGATTTAAAGCGATTTGTTTAGCTTCATCTTTAGTAATAGTAGAATTATTGCTAGAACTATTATTTGAATTATTAATATATTCTTTATCATCAATTTCGTATTCTATAATATCTCCTGAAGTAGCATTAATTTCATAATCGTATTCTTTATTATTAGCTTTAAATTCGATTTCATAAACCATAACATCATCAAAATCTAATTCAATTTTATAATTAGTTATATTAGTAACATTAGCATGATTTAAAGCAATTTCTTTAGCTTTATCTTCACCAATATAAGCTTTTTGACTAGCACTACCAGTAGTATTTTCATTGTCATTTAAAATTAAATTTAATTCATTAATAGATAATTCAGCTAATTGATCAAAAGTTAATAAATTATTATTAGTCATTATTTGTTTGATTATTTTTACTTTACCTAAAGAAATATTATATTGGTTAGCAAAATCAGTTAATTCTTTTTCTTCATTAACAGTTTGACTAATAATTGAAATATTTTCCATATTAATTTGATTTAAAATTTCTTGTCTTAAAGATTCTGCTTTTTGATTATTATTATTTTCAACTGATATTAAAATTGAATTTGCTAATTCATTAATATAACCATTTTTAACCATAGATCCAATTAAGGCATTAACAGCTACATTAATATTACTACCTTTTAAATCCATATCACTAATAATTTTTTTACCATCTTCATTATTAGCGATAACTTCTAAAACTTTTTCTTTTTGATTAATTTTTAATTCAACGCTTGGATTAACATCGATTCCTACTTTTGAAGTAACTTTATAATTATTATTATAATATAATCCCCCTATAAATAATAAACATACAACACAAAGTGTACTGATTGTTGCCATAATAGGCAATTTTCTTTTCTTTTCCATATAAACATATCCTTTCTTATCTAAATTATTTAAATCGAACTTAGGAAGTTTAATATTATTTAAATTTTTATTAATTCTTTTTTCAATGCTATTCATTTTTTTCCCTCCATTGTAAGTTCTTTTAATTTTTTGATTGCTCTATGATATTTAGAGAGAGTAGTAGTTATTTTTAAATCTAAAATCTTAGCAATCTCATAAAATTTAAATCCATTCATAGCATGTAAAATGACAATATTTCTTTCATCGTCATTTAAATTGTTTAGTAAATATTCTATCAATATTTTATCATCGTGATTAGGTTTAGATATAAATTCAATTTCATCAACATTAATTGTTTTTTTATTACTTTTAATTTTATTATAGGCAATATTTTTAGTAATTGTTAAAATCCAAGCCATTGGTTTATTTTGATTTTGATATTTAAAAGCATTATGGTAAATTGTGATAAATACATCTTGTGTAACATCTAAAGCATCTTCGTTGTTTTTTAAAATACTAAGAGCAAAGCTATAAATATTATTATTAATTAAATTATATAGTTCATTAAATGCTTCAATATCGTTCATTGCAATTCGTTCTAAGTAGTTGCTAACTTCCATTTTTTTACTCCTCTCAATATAATAACAATTATGAGTATTATTTTATTGCATAATTTTTTAAAAATATATCATATTTATATGAATTTGTCAAAATATTTACATAATCGATTGTAAAAAAAAACTAAATGTGATAAATTATGATAGGAGGTGGGAATATGGCAACGCCATATCAAAATATTGCAAAAAAAGCTTTAATTAATTGGAATGGGTTAACGGAACAAGAGGCAACAGAAAAAATTAATAATGAAACTGTTGAACAATTAGAAAGCCAAGTTTATGCAATGGATTCAGTAAAATTTGCTGTTATAGGAATTGGTAAGGAAATTGGCTTAACAGAAGAAGAAATTACTAATTTTTTTACAGTAGCGGTTAATGGTCCAGAAAATTCAGAGTTATTTAATTTAATTTCTTCAAAAATTTCTGGTATTAGTGAACAACAAAAATTAAATATTTTATCAGTAATTCATGATGGTTGGGTTGTTTCTAATTCAAGTGAAAAAACATTTAATAAAAAAGTTGATAGGCAACAATTAAGACAATATGCACCACTTGAACTTATTGGATGGAATGAAGTTAAAAGTGATTTATTATTTTTGGAACCTATTTTATCTTCAGTTGGTGTTTCAGTAAATGAAGAAACATTGCAAAAAGCTTATCATGAAAGAGTAGCTGATTATTTAGAAGATCAAAATATTAATAATCAAACAGATTTAATTAATTTAATTTCGCAAGGAAAAGCTTATTATTCTGTTCTTACTAGTGAATTAGAAGAAAGATTGAAACCTTATAATGAAGTTGTTGTATCACAAATTTTAGATAATTGGGCAAAAAAAGATTTGCCAACCAGTCAGTTATTTGAACAACGTAGTTTAGATACAAATAAAACACTTTAAAACATATTGTTAAAATATGTTTTTTTTAATAAATAGTATTGACATTAAATTTATAATTGCATATAATTATATAGCACGCTATATAATTGGAGATGATTGAATGGATCGACATATTGGCTTTTATTTTAAAAAAATTTTTCAGATAATGGAAAAAAATATGAATAAAAAATTAGAAAAAATTGATTTAACTAATAGTCAAGCAAGTATACTAATTTATTTATACAAAAATAAGGAAATAGTAAATCAAAGAGATATTGAAAGAAAATTTGAATTAACTAATCCAACAGTTAATGGTATATTAAATAGATTAGAAAATAAAGGATTTATTAAACGTACTATTAGTATGAAAGATGCTAGAAATAAAGAAATTCATTTAACTGAAAAGAGTATATCTTTAATAAATGAAATGCGAAATGAAGCAAAGCAATTAGAAAAAGAATTAATAGCAGGCATATCAAAAGAAGAATTAAATATTTTTAAAGAAGTTTTAAAAAAAGTATTTAATAATTTACAAGGAGGATTAAAATGAAACATGTATTAAAAACATTAAAAAAGTATAGTTTTCAAATAATACTAGTATTTGTATTACTTTTTATGCAAGCAATGTGTGATTTAAGTTTACCAGAATATACTTCTGATATAGTAAATATTGGTATTCAACAAAGTGGTATTGAATTTTCAGTTCCTGAAGTAATTAGAGAAAGTGAATATGAAAAATTATTGTTGTTTGTAAATAATGAAGATAAAGAAATTATCAATAGTAACTATACTTTAATAACAAAAGATGATACACAGTATTTAGAAAAATATCCATTATTAAATGAAGAAAATTTATATGTTTTAACTGGTGAGGATAAGTTAAATGATATAATGACTTTACCGATTATAATGGTATATAGTTTTTCTAATAATACAATTGAAATACCAGAATTAAATATTCCAGATGGTATGACTATTTTTGATGTCTTAAAAAATATGGA
This sequence comes from Candidatus Faecisoma merdavium, assembly GCA_018716405.1. Classification (GTDB taxonomy): domain Bacteria; phylum Bacillota_I; class Bacilli_A; order RF39; family UBA660; genus Faecisoma; species Faecisoma merdavium. Next base: position 26,941 of record DVJX01000046.1, read on the forward strand.
TGAAGAGACACATAATCAATTTTTAAATAAATTAAAAGAAAATTATTCTAATGAAAAAGTTAGTTTATTAGAACAAATGGCTACGGTTTATTTAAAAAATGAATATACCGAAATAGGTATCGATGTATCTAATTTACAAATTAGTTATATTGCTAAAACAGGAGTTAAAATGTTAGCAGTTGCTTTAGCAGTTATGGTATTAACTATTGTAACAGTATTTTTATCAAGCCGTATTGCAGCTTTCTTTAGTAGAGATTTAAGAAGTCAAGTAGTTAATAAAGTTATGACTTATTCAAATAAAGAATTTGAAAGTTTTTCAACAGCTTCTTTAATTACTAGAAGTACTAATGATATTCAACAAGTTCAAATGTTAGTTGTTATGTTACTTAGAATAGTATTCTTTGCTCCAATCATGGGAATAGGTGCTTTAACTAAAGTTAGTGGTAATGAAATGAGTTGGATAATTGGTTTAGCAGTCTTAGTAATTATAAGTTTTGTAATTATATTATTTAGTATTGCTATGCCTAAATTTAATAAAGTTCAAAAGTTAATTGATAGAGTAAATTTAGTAGCAAGAGAAATATTATCAGGTATTCAAGTTATAAGAGCTTTTGGTACTGAAAAGCATGAAGAAGAAAGATTTGATAAAGCCAATAAAGATTTAATGAAAGTAAATTTATTTGTAAATAGAACAATGACAATTATGATGCCAACAATGATGTTTATTATGAATGGTGTTAGTGTTTTAATTATTTGGGTAGGTGCTAGTAAAATAGATGCTGGTACAATTCAAGTTGGTACTTTATTAGCATTTATTACTTATACTATGCAAATAATTATGTCATTTTTGATGATTTCAATGGTTTCTATTATGGTTCCTAGAGCATTTGTTTCAATGGAAAGAATAGGGGAAGTATTAGATAAAGATACTTCAATTAAACAAAAAGATAAATGTTTAAAATTTAATAATAATTTAAAAGGTACAGTTGAATTTAAGGATGTTTATTTTAGATATCCAGATGCTGAAGAAGATGTTTTACAAAATATTAGTTTCAAAGCAACAAAAGGAACAACTACAGCCTTTATCGGTTCAACTGGTTCAGGTAAATCAACTTTAATTAATTTAATTCCAAGATTTTTTGATGTTACAGGTGGTAAAATTTTAATTGATGGAATTGATATAAGAGATGCTAATATCAAAGAATTAAGAGATAAAATTGGTTATGTGCCACAAAAAGGAATATTGTTTACTGGTACTATTCTTTCAAATATTGGTTTTGGATTACACAAAAAAGATGATGAAGTAATTAAAAAAGCAGCTAAAATAAGTCAAGCTCTAGAATTTATCAATGATAAAAAAGATAAATATGAAAGTGCTATATCACAAGGTGGTACTAATGTATCAGGCGGTCAAAGACAAAGATTAGCAATTGCAAGAGCTATTGCAACAAATCCAGAAATATATATTTTTGATGATAGTTTTTCTGCATTAGATTATAAAACAGATGCTAAATTAAGAAAAGAATTAAATAAAGTAACTAAAGATTCTACTATATTTATTGTTGCTCAAAGAATAAGTACTGTTATGAATGCTGATCAAATTATTGTTTTAGATAAAGGTCATATAGTAGGAATTGGTAAACATAAAGACTTATTAAAAAACTGTGATATTTATAAAGAAATAGCTTACTCACAATTATCAAAGGAGGAGTTAGAAAATGAATAGAGGTCCAGGTGCAATAGGTAATGTTCAAAAAGCTAAAGATTTTAAAGGAACATTAAAGAAATTATTTAAAAGTATGAGCAAATATAAAGTACAATTAATAATTATATTTATATTTGCTATTGCTAGTACTATATTTTCAATAGTAGGACCTAAAATATTAGGTAATGCTACAACAGAATTATTTAATGGGATAATAAGTAAATTATCAGGTGGTGCTGGTATTGATTTTGATAAAATTGCGTCTATTTTAATATTTTTGATAATTTTATATATTATAAGTGCATTATTTTCTTATGTTCAAGGATTTATAATGACAGGTATAAGTCAAAAATATACATATCAATTAAGAAAAAAAGTATCTATCAAAATAAATAAATTACCTATTTCTTATTTTGATAAAAAAACTCATGGTGAAGTTTTATCTATTATAACTAATGATATTGATACAATGAGTCAAAGTTTAAATCAAAGTGCAACACAATTAATAACATCTATTACAACTATTATTGGTATATTAGTAATGATGTTATCAATAAATGTTACAATGACTATTGTTGCTATATTAATTTTACCAATTGCATCATTTATAACAATGTTTATTGTTAAACATAGTCAAAAATATTTTGCTAAACAACAAGAATATTTAGGCCATGTTAACGGTAAAATTGAAGAAATGTATTCTGGTCAAAATGTTATTAAAGTATTTAATGCTGAAAATAAAGTTTTGAAAGAATTTGAAAAAGATAATACTTATTTAAGTAATGTTGGATGGAAGAGTCAATTTTTCTCTGGGATGATGCATCCAATTATGAATTTTATTGGTAATTTAGGATATGTTGTAATTGCAATATTAGGTGGTTATTTTACTATTTTAGGTAAAATAACAGTTGGTAATATACAATCATTTATTTCTTATACTAAAAACTTTACAAATCCAATTGCTCAATTAGCCCAAGTATCAAATATGATTCAATCAATGATTGCAGCTAGTGAAAGAGTATTTGAATTCTTAGATGAAAAAGAAGAAAAAGAAGTTAAAAATCCACTTAAAGTAGATAATATTGAAGGAAATGTTACTTTTGATCATGTTAAGTTTGGTTACAATGAAGATCAAATAATTATTAAAGACTTTAGTGCGAATGTTAAAAAAGGACAAAAAATCGCTATAGTAGGACCTACTGGAGCAGGAAAAACAACAATGATTAAATTACTTATGAGATTTTATAATGTTAATGATGGCTCTATATTAGTAGATGGTAAAAATATCAATGATTTTAAAAGAAGTGATTTAAGACATATATTTGGTATGGTTTTGCAAGATACTTGGTTATTTTCAGGAACTATCATGGAAAATTTAAGATATGGTAATTTAGATGCGACTGATGACGAAATAATTGAGGCAGCTAAAAAAGCTCATGTTCATCATTTTATTCAAACTTTACCAGATGCTTATAATATGCAATTGAATGAAGAAACAAATAATATATCTCAAGGACAAAAACAATTATTAACAATTGCTCGTGCTATTTTAGCTAACCCTAAAGTATTAATATTAGATGAAGCAACAAGTAGTGTTGATACAAGAACAGAAATATTGATACAAAAAGCAATGGATGAATTAATGAAAAATAGAACTTCTTTCATAATAGCTCATAGATTATCAACTATAAAAGATGCTGATTTAATATTGGTTATGAATAATGGTGATATAGTAGAGCAAGGAAATCATGAAGAATTATTAAATAAAAAAGGATTTTATTATAATTTATATAATTCACAATTTGAGTCATAAATATGATGATTTCACATCATATTTTTTTTAAATTTATATTGATATAATAAAAAAAATAATATATAATACTTAATAGAATATGAGGGATGAAGATGAAAAAAACAGTATTATTTTTAATGAATGGATTTGGAATTGAACAATTAAATTCTTATAGTATATATAATGCTAATTTAATGCCTAATTTAGATAGTTATACAAAAAAATATTTATTTTCAACGATTGAATCAAATGCAACTGATTTAAGTAGTGGCTATAGATTATTTAGTACAGGCTCAAAATTGGCTCTTACTTATAGTTTGATTGATAATTATTATACAAAATTTAGTGAAAATAAAAATCTAAATTATTATTTGAATACTATTAAGAAAGAAGGAAAAGTTCATTTATTTTTATTTTATGATAATGAAAAAAGTTTAGAGCATATTAAATATTTTTGTGAGTACATAAAAACAAAGAATGATAAAATATATCTACACTTGATTTTAACTTCAAATAATATAGATAATTATAAAGATATAGAAAAATTTATTAATAAAGTAACTTATGATTTTAAACAAATAAAGATAGGAATTATCGTTGGAATAAATGTTATTTCTTCAATTAATTTAAATCCTTTTATGAACATGTTTCAAAATGAAATAGGAGAAAAATGGAAAGAAATAAGTAAGAAGATAAGTTCTCTTAATGCTTCTAAAATTAAACCTAATAATGTTAAAGAATTTTATATGAATGAAGGATTTAAATTTGATATTAATGATAGTTTATTTTTCTTTAATTACTCATATTTTGATATTTCTAATTTTATAGCAAATATAAGTAAAATTAATAATGTTTTTGATTACTGTTCTTTATTTCAATTAAATGGTGTAAAATATCCAATGTTTTCTTATCCTTCGTCTGGAATATCAATGAATAATTCATTAAAAAAAATAGAAGCTAAATCTTTATTTTTAGCTAATTCTAAAGATATTAGATTTATTAATTACTATTGTAATGGATTAAAAAATTTAATTTCTGAAAATGTTTGTTTTACAAAAACAGATGATGGAATAAATAATAATTTCTTAAAGTCAGTAATTCGAGATTCAAACTATGATTTAATAATAATTAATTATCAAATTGATAATGTTAATACAGTTTCAGAATTAACTGATAAATTAGGTAAATTAGATTCTATGTTAAAAGTTGTTCATGATATATGTTTAGAGTTAGAAGTAAGTTTATTTATTTCTTCTTTATATGGAATGCAAAAAGAATTAATGGTTGATAATTTTTCTAAGGTAATGGTTGATTTTTCACTAAAGGTTCCTGTTATTGTAATTGATCAAATATTTAATAAAAAAAATTATATACTAGGTTTTGGAAATACTTATACTTTAGCAAATACAATTTATACTAATATAAATCCAAAAATCGATGAAGAAGTATTAATAAAAAGAAAAGGCATCATAAGTAAATTCTTAAAAAAATAGTTGACTAACTTAATTTTATGTATTAAAATTAGTTATTAAATATTTGTCTTTATAAAAGGGAAGTGAAATTATGATGGATATTTTGAAACTAAGAAGATTTTTATCAAATGATTTTAATAATGCAATTTTATCAATAAAAGAAAAAAATGGTGAAATAATTCCACATTTAAATTTAATAGAAAAAAGTCAGTTAGATGAAAGAACGATTGGAATATATAGCGAAAATATAAAACAAATGCGAAAAGAACCTTTAAGATTATGTCGTTATATGTTGGATTCATTTTTAGAAAATAATACAGTACTAGGAATTAATTATTCTTATAACAACCCAAATTATCCTTCTAATAAATGTTTTGATATCATTACTATTAAAGGAATTTTTACTATTGCAATTGGAAATGTTAAATTGAATGATATTTTTCCTAATTTTATTGAAAAACTTGAATCAGCTAAGCATAAAGGTATAATGGAAACTATTGTTAAAAGTAATTTTGATGAAAAAAGAAAATTTTTTCTAACATTTGATAAAACTAAAACAATTACTGGTTATGATTATAATAGTTATCAAATGTTGATGCTTAAAAGTAAAGGCAAATTTTTTGTACCAAAATTTGAATATAATTTTACAAAAAAAGTTGTAAAAGAATTGATTGAAATGTATACTAATTATAATGATTATAATGCTTTGCTTTGCGAAATAGATAGAATAAAACAATTTAAAAAATACAAAAATTGTAATAGATTTCAAAATGTATTTCTTTCTGCTGGAAAAATTAAATTTGAACTTAGTGAAGATAAGTTTGAGTTTCAAATAAATTTATTAGAAGAAGTTGTTAGAGAATTAGTCTCTGAAATAGATTTTGAAGAGTCTAAACAACTAGTTATAACTTATGGAGGAAAAAGGATATGAATAATTTATCAATGGAAAAAATGGTTAATTTATGTAAACAATATGGTTTTATATTTCAAGGAAGTGAAATATATGGTGGATTAGCTAATACTTGGGATTATGGACCATTAGGTTCAAGATTAAAAAATAATATAAAAGATGCATGGAGAAAAAGATTTATTCAAGAAAGAATGAATAGTTATGAAATAGATGCTGATATTTTAATGCACCCAAGAGTTTGGGAAGCATCAGGTCATGTTAGTTCTTTTTCTGATCCACTACTTGATTGTAAGGAATGTAAAACTAGACATAGAGCTGATAATTTAATTGATGATTTTGATAGTAATGCTCATGCTGATAGTATGACACAAGAAGAAATGATAAATTATATTAAAGAACATAAAGTTCCATGTCCAAAATGTGGAAAATCTAATTTTACTGATATAAGACAATTTAATTTAATGTTTCAAACTTATCGAGGTGTTACCAATGATGCTAAATCTGTTGTATATTTGCGCCCAGAAAATGCACAAGGAGAATATGTCAATTTCTTAAATGTTCAAAGAAGTATGAGAGCAAAGTTACCTTTTTCAATTGGACAAATTGGTAAAGCTTTTAGAAATGAAATAACACCAGGTAATTTTACTTTTAGAACAATTGAATTTGAACAAATGGAATTTCAAACTTTTTGTAAAGAGGGAACTGATTCAGAAACTTATAATTATTTTAAAGAATATGGTAAAAAATTCTTTATGGATTTAGGTTTGAAAGAAGAAGATTTAAGATTTCATGATCATGAAAAATTAGCTCATTACGCTAAAGAAGCTTGTGATATTGAATATAAATTTCCATTTGGTTGGGGAGAAATAAATGGCACTCATAACAGAACTAATTTTGATTTATCTAGACATCAAGAATATAGTGGACAGTCACAAACTTATTTAGATCCTGATACAAATGAAAAATATATTCCATATATTATTGAATCAACTTATGGATTAGATAGAACTTTTTTAGCTGTTATGTTTGCTTCATATCATGAAGATACTTTAGAAGATGGTACAACTCGTGAAGTATTAAGTTTATCACCATTTTTAGCTCCTTATAAAGTGGCAGTATTACCATTAATAAAAAAATTACATTCTGCTAAGGCATTAGAAGTTTATGAAAAATTATCAAAATATTTTATGACTAATTATGACGAAGCTGGAAATATTGGTAAAAGATATAGAAGAAATGATGTTATTGGTACACCATTTTGTATAACAATTGATGATGAAACAATTAACAATAATACAGTAACATTAAGAGATAGAGATACTATGAATCAAATAACTATTAATTTAGATCAAGTTGTTGATTATGTTAACGAGAGACTAAAATTTTAATATTTTAGTTTTTTTAGAAAATATTATTCACAATTTAATTATTTTATGATAAAATTAATATAGTATGTGCAGTGTATGCATCAAGGAGGAAAAGGGTATGAATTTAAAGAAATGGTTTTCAGCAGATGAAAATGATATATTAACAGATACTACAAATGATCAATATTATAGTGTGAAATCTAGTGAAGCAGTAGCTGAGGATGGAAGTACTAAGTTGGTTTTATTAGAGCCACGCGCATTTTCTGAAGCACAACAAATAGCCGATCAACTAAAAAGTAGAAATACTGTTGTTGTTAATTTAAAAAGAGTAACATCAGATCAAGCAAAAAGAATTGTTGACTTTTTAAGCGGAACTATATATGCAATAGGAGGATCTTTACAAAAAATTGGTGGTGGAATATTTTTGTGTACACCTAACAATGTTAAAGTAAATGGTAAAATATCTGATGATAGTGAAGGAAAAGAAGTTCACGATAATGGTGATATTAATATAGAATGGTAAATATACTTATTTTGAGGTGAAGTTATGGAAAAATTCAGCCGTGTATTAAGGGGATATGACCCTGAAGAAGTTAATAATTTTCTTGATAAAGTTATAGAAAAAGTAGAATCGATGGTTAGTGAAATTGAAGCTAAAGATAAAAAAATAGTTGAACTAAGTAATTTAGATAAACAAACAAA
>DVJX01000047.1 GCA_018716405.1 Candidatus Faecisoma merdavium
TTCTTTTTAATTCGTTCATTGTAAACATCCCTTTCAAAATAATCATTCCTTTCATCTACATTTTGTTGTAGAATTTTAGGAATTATTCATAAATAAACTTATAATAGGAATTTATCATAAATTTAAGACAAATGTATAGTTAAACTATTTACAATTTAAAATAAGTCTGTTATAATCTTAAGCGAGTAAGAAATTTACTCCTTGCTTTTAATTATAAAAGCCAATAGTCCATAAGGAGGTGTTAGAATGCGTAAATATGAAATTATGTTTATAGCAAGACCAACTTTATCTGAAGAAGAAAAGAAAAATGTTATTGCAAAATTTTCTAAAATTTTAACAGATAATAATGCTACTATAACTAATGAAAAAGATATGGGACAAAGAGAATTAGCTTACGAAATTAAAGATTTCAAATCAGGTTTCTATTATGTTATTACTCTTGAAGCTAATGATGATAAAGCTATCAATGAATTTGATAGACAAGGAAGAAATTCATCAGATATCATTCGTCATTTGATTACAAAAATCGAAGACTAAGGAGGAAATATGAATAGAGTTTTGTTAGTAGGAAGATTAACTGCTAAACCAGAATTAAGATATACTAATTCTAATATACCATATACTAGATTTTCTGTTGCAGTAGATGGTATACCAGGTTCTAATGGAGAAAGAAGAACAGATTTTATTAATACTGTTGCATGGAGAAAACAAGCAGAGAATGTTTGTCAATATTTAGATAAAGGTAGTTTAGTATCTGTTGAAGGTAGACTTCAAACAAGTAATTATACTGATAAAGATGGAAATAAAAGATATACAATGGATGTTCAAGCTGACAATATTAGATTTTTAGAATCAAGATCACAATCACAAAATAGACTTAATAATCAATCAGCTACTCCATATGATTTCCAACAACCATCTAATGATGTTAATATTGATGTAGATCCATTTGCTGATTTTGGTGACAGTGTATCAATCGATGATAACTTTTTAGATTAAGGAGGAATATAAATGGCGGAATTTTATCGTAAAAAGAAAAAAGTTTGCCAAATGTGTGCTGGTAAAAGTGTTGATTATAAAGATGTAGACACTATTAAAAGATATATTAGTAATGAAAGAGGAAAAATCTTACCTCGTAGAATTACTGGCGCTTGTGCTAAACATCAAAGACATATAGCTAACGAAATTAAAAAAGCACGTTTTATGGCTTTAATTCCATTTACTAAGTAAATGGAATTTTTTATCCATTAATAAAACAGGAGGGGAAAAAATGATATATACAGGGGTTTATGAAATAAACTATAAAAAAAAGATATCTGTTTCAGCAGATAGAGGATTAGACGTAGATTTTAAAGGAATTTGTATGCCAGCTTTAGCTAATAGAAATGTCAAACAATCAATTGAAAATGATGAACAACTATATCTTTATATAGATAATTATTATAATTCAATATTAAAAAATTTTGATGTTAAAGATGTTATTAAAGAATTACCTAATGACTATGTCTTGGTTGATTATAAAAATAGTATTGATAGAAATATAATAGCATGTTGGTTAGAGTTGGAATTGCATATTGATGTTTTTGATTTATTACCGGGTGAATTTGGAACTATAATAATGACAGTTCAACCAGAAAAAATAAAAATTATTCTTAATAAAATTATACAAGAAAGTAAAAAAAATCAACTTGCTGAGCAAGATACTAAGAAAAGAGTAAAAAAAAGAATATTAAAATGGGGTAAATAAATATGGAATTATTATCGCCAGCTGGTGATTTTCAAAGTTTAAAAGCAGCAATATTAGGTGGATGTGATGCTGTATATTTAGGTGGAAAATTATTTGGAGCAAGAGCTTTTTCAAATAATTTTAATAATGAAGAAATAATTGAGGCAATTAAATTTGCCCATTTATATGGAGTTAAAGTATATGTTACAGTAAACACTTTGATATATGAAAATGAAGTAGATAAATTTATGAATTATGTGGATTTTTTATATAAAAATAATGTTGATGCTTTAATTATTCAAGATATAGGGATGATGGATTTAATTAGAAAAACATATCCTTTTTTAGAATTACATGCATCAACTCAAATGCATATTCATAATTTAGAAGGTGTCAAATTAGTAGAAAGTTTAGGTTTAAAAAGAGCTGTTTTAGCCCGTGAAACACCGATTAAATTAATTGAAGAAATAAAGAAAAATACTAATATTGAATTAGAGGTTTTTGTTCATGGTGCTTTATGTGTAAGCTATTCAGGACAATGTTTATTTAGTAGTTTAATTGGAAATCGAAGTGGTAATAGAGGTAGTTGTGCAGGCAGTTGTAGACAAAAATACAATTTACTCGTTAATGATAAAAAAGTTAATAAAGATGAATATTTGTTAAGTTGTAAGGATTTATGTACTATAGAAGATATTGGTAAATTAATTGATATAGGCGTTGATAGTTTTAAAATAGAAGGTAGAATGAAATCTCCTAGTTATGTTTATTTAGTTACCAAACTTTATAGAGAAGCAATAGATTCTTATGTTAGTGGTAAAGAAGTTAAAATAGATTTAACTGATTTAAAAAAAATATTTAATCGTGAATATACAAAAGGCTTTTTATTTAATGAAACAAATATTGTAAATGAATATAGGCCTAATCATTTAGGCGTGAAAATAGGAAAGGTAATTAAGTCGAAAGATAACTATGTTGATATTTTGTTAACAGATGAATTAAATATTAATGATGGTATTAGATTTATAAATGATGATGTTGGATTTATTGTATCTGAGATGTTTAAAAATAAGAAAAGAATTTCTAAAGGAAATATTGGTGATACTATAACTATTTATTGTAAAAAAAATGTATCAGGCAATGTAGTTAAAACTTATGATTACTTATTAAATAAAAGGATAGATAATATTTTGAAAACAAATAAAAAAATAAAAATTAAAGGTAATTTAGAAGTTTATGTTAATAATAAAATTAAATTAGAAGTTACTGATGGAAAAAATGATGTTGTAGTATATGGTAATATAGTAAGTGATGCGATTAATAGTCCAATATCTTTTGATAGAATAAAAGAACAATTAAGTAAGTTAGGGAATACGATTTATCAATTTGAAGAATTAAATATAGTAGGAGACTCTAATATATTTATTTCAATTAAAGAATTAAATGATTTAAAAAATAGCTTTGTCACTTTGTTAAATGAAAAAAGATTATATAAATATCCTTATGTAAAAAAAGAATATAGTATTAATTTACCTGATTTTCCAAAAGAAAGAAATTATAATATTGTAATTAATAATATAAAAGATTATGATAAAAAAAGTAATTATAAATATATTTATATGGATGAATATTTATATAATAAGATAGATGATAAAAGAAAAGTACTAAGATTAGATCGAGTAATTGAGAAACATAAAGAATATGACAACTTATTATTAATAGGTGAATTAGGAAGTTTAATGTATAAAGATGTACTAACGGATTTTTCTTTTAATATAACCAATTCTTATTCAGTAGCATTTTTACATTCTAATAATGTTAAACAAATATGCTTATCCTATGAATTAACTGATACACAAATTAAAAACTTAATTGATGCTTATCATAATAGGTATCAAAAACATCCTAATTTGGAGTTAGTTATTTATGGCAATTTAGAAGCTATGGTTTCTAAATATAATATTAATAAGAAATATAATGTTACTGATTCTATATTAGAAGATAGATTTAAGAATAAATATCCAATTGTTATTAGAAATGATTTAATGCATATTTATGATTATAAAAAAAGAAATTTAAAAGATCATAATAAATATTTTGATATGGGTATTAATAATTTAAGATATAATAAAGATGTATGAAAATATGTCTTTTTTGTGGATTAAAACAGCCGAGTTGAATATTAATTAAGCAATATTTGATTCATAGTAATAAACAATACTTGCAACATTGTTTAAAAGAAATAAATAAAGTATGTAATGAGGAATTAAATTTAAAACTCAATCAAAAAAACGCAGATTGGGATTGCTTACAATGGCATAGATTTTCTTGGCTTTAATCATATTCTCACTAGTAGTGGGAAAGTTATTAGAAAACTTAGATTTTCTTCTAAACAGAGAATGAAAAAACATATTAAAGCAATGAAAAAAATTGAAAGATAAGTCCATTATTGATGAAAAATATATCAGTATGAGAATTAAGTCTTTTAAAGCACATTTAAAATGTTCTAATGAAAAGAGTATGGACAAATTATTATCCAATTTAGATAAAAAATATAAAATTCGCAAAATAATAAGAAAAAGAGAATTTATATGGTAAAATATAGTTGTGGTGATGATAAAAATGAATAATCAAGATTTAACTTTATTGTCGGAAGGACAAATTTGGGGTAATGATAAAGAATCTCAATTAGAAGTAATAAGAAAGTATGGAATAAAAGCTGCAATCTCAGATTTATGTGTATTGACAGGTGGCTATTTATGGGAAGATACATTTTATAATATTGATGAAGATAGTTCTTTAAAAGGAAGAACTAGTTGGTTTTGGACTATATCTGATGATAACGATAATAATGTCCGCACGGTTAGTAGGATTGGTCGTAGGATCAACAAACGTGGGTATGAGCGCGACAGTGCTGTTCGCCCAGCTTTGCAATCTTCTGTAATCTTTTCTCAAATCTCCCCGAACAGAGTAAGGGGATACAACGGAACTGAAGAAGTAGAATATGGTGAATATCCACAATATGCTGCTGATTCAAGAATGCAAAGTATATTAGAATCAGAATATAATAGGGGAATGAATAAAACCGGAAGAAGTTATACATTTGATTCAGTAAAATTTGATGATTATGATACAGGATTCAATCCAATAACTTATGAAGAATATGAATATCAAGGAAAGAAATATATTCGTATAAGAGCAAATTCTGATTTTGAAGGATATAGATTTAAACTTTCGAATGGCGTTGAATATAGCGATGGTGATTATGTTTGGGTAGAAGTATCACCAGTAAAATGATTAATTGATGATAGAACAGGAATATTAATTTCAAAAATAGGCTTAGTTTCTGGAATAAGATTTCTTGATAGAAAACATAATTATAAAGGTGATTTTAGTAGGACAGAAATGAAGGAATATCTTGATAGATATATGTTACGCGATTTAACACAGACAGCAACATTTACTCGTATTCAAGATATGACACCAGAAGAAAAAACTCAATTTGAAGAAGAAAGAAAACAAGCTGAAAAAAGAAGAAATCCTTATGGTTTAAAATTTGGACAAGTTAGTGAAGAAGAAATTATTAAGGGTGCAATAGAAAGTGGTGTAGCAGTATTTTTGCATGGGCCTTCATCAGAAGGTAAATCTGCAAGGGTAAAACAGATAGATCCTGATTGTGTAATTATTTATCTAAGAAATGCGACACCAGAAAGTTTAAATGGTAAAAGCGTTTACAATCAAGCAACAGGTGAGATGATTGATGTTAAGCCAAGTTGGTTGAAAAAATTAGAAGAAAAATGTGAAAAAGAACCAGATAAATTTCATATTGTATTTTTAGATGAAATTACAAATGCACTACCAAGTATTCAAGGTATAGCATTTAATATAGTATTAGATAGAGAAGTTAATGGTATTTGGAAATTACCAGACAATGCAAGAATTGTTGCAGCCGGTAATGATATGAAAGATTCATTAGCTGCAAATCAATTGGCAGAACCATTATTTAATAGATTTGCCCATGTTTATATTAAAACAACTACTGAAAGTTGGTTAAAATGGGCAAGTGAAAATAATATACATCCTGCTATTTATTCATATATTGCTTATAAAAAAGGCGAAACATTAAGAAGTAAATATGATGGTGAAAAACCCAACGCAGATCCAAGAAAATGGGAAATGGCTTCTAAAATGTTATACGCAACAGGAAGCCCAGAAATGTTAAGGGCATTAGTAGGAGAGGATATAACAAGAGAATTTGTACAATTTTGTAATCAACAAGTTATAACACTAGATGATGTAATAAATGAAAATTATACCCAAAGAGACATACAAGCATTAAATACAGCAGAAAGATATGCAACAACTATGGGATTATCACAAGTTGATGATAACAACTTAGAAAAAGTAAGAGGTTTTGTTACAGGATTAGGAGCAGAGTTTGGAGCAATTTTTGATGCTTTATGGACACATGGCGATGAAAGCAAATTGGAAAGACTTGCAGAAGCAAAACTTGCTGAAACGTCAGAAGGAGGTATAAGAAGATAATGGAAAATAAGAAAGAAATATTACTATCATATATAAGAGCAAATGTTACACCAATTTTAGTTGATTTTATATTTGGTAAAGATATAAATGGTGCAGTTGTATTACCCGCCAATGTTGATGTTAAAGAGTTAAATGGTCATTATGATGGAACTGATTTTATGCCACCAAAATGGCTTAATGAAATATTAAGTACAAATGCAAGTAAAATTTTAGTGATTGATAAAATTGATGCAATAGCAAAAGAAGAACAATTAAAATTCTGTGAATTGTTAGAACATAGAAAAATATCTACATTTGAATTACCAAAAAGTTGTGTGATAATTGTAACAGCAAACGAAATAAATAAAGATAAGATAAATGAAGAAATATTCTCATTAGTTGCACGAATTTGAGGTATAAGTTATGAAATATGATATTGCAGCATTAAAAAGAAAAATGCTTGTTAAATATCCCTTTTTTGGGAGTGTAGTGGCAAGTGTAGGTTATAAAGAAAACAAAGATATACCAACCGCAGGTACAGATGGAGAAACAATTTACTATAATCCTAAATATTTAGAAAGTTTAAGTGTTGAAGAACAAACTTTTATATTTGCTCATGAAGTATGTCATATTGCATTTAATCATATCTTAAGAAGTGAAGGCAAAGATCCAGAGTTATGGAATATTGCTACAGACGGTGTTATTAATCAATTTTTAAAACGAGATGGATTAAAAATGGTACCGGGTGGTGTTGATATGGCAGAAGCTATTAATTATGATGCTGAACAGTTATATGAAAAACTATTACAAGAAAAACAACAAAAAGGACAAGGTAATAGTCAAAGTGAACAAGGTAATCAGCAACAAAATCAACAACAAAGCAGTGGTAGTAGTCAAGACGAAAATGGTCAACAACAATATCAATCTCAACAACAAAATAGTTCTAATAGTGAAAACTCACAAGAACAAGATAAGCAATCGCAAGAACAAAGAGGTGGTGGCTCTGGGAAAGATTCACAAGAAGAAAATAAATCAAAGCAAGATGTTGGACATGATACTCACAGTATGTGGGAGCAAGCAGTTAAAAAGCACAAAGAGCAGCAAGAAAAATCTGATAAAAAAGAGAGCTTATTAGATAAACTTTTGGGAAAAGATACAAAAGAAAAAGAAAAGAGTGAATTAGAAAAGAAACAAGAAGAACTTGAGAGCATGGGAGAAAAAGATGCTTTTAAGAAAAATCTTGAAGATAAGAAAAAGTAACTTGAAGAATTAAAAGAAGCAATTTCTAAACGAGCATCACAAGCAGGAACTTCAACAAATAGAGATGTTAGAACAGTTAAAGATATTGGTACTGCAAAACCAATAGTTGATTGGCGATATGTTTTGAGAGAAGCAATTAAATATGATGTAGATTGGTCATATAAAAATGCTACATTAGAAGATGGAATTGTTACTGCTAATTTAGAAGAACAACCAATGCCAGAAACTGAAATTGTTCTTGATACAAGTGGTTCAATAAATGAAGTATTATTAAAGAACTTTTTAAGAGAATGTAAGAATATATTACAACATACTAAATTAAAAGTAGGATGTTTTGATACAGAATTTTATGGATTTCATGAAATTAGAACAGAAGAAGATATAGAAAATATGAAGTTTGTTGGTGGTGGAGGAACTGACTTTGATGTTGCAGTTGGAGCTTTTTCAAGAAGAGTTGAAAATAAAATAATATTTACTGATGGAGAAGCATCAATGCCAGATATGTTAATTGATGCAATATGGATAGTATTTGGTGGTGAAAAAATTAATCCAAAAGGTGGCAAAGTAATTCATATTACACCAGAACAACTTGACAGACTATATTCATATGAAATGAATATAGAATCAAAGAGAAGAACAAGATAAACAATATATGAAATTTAAAATAATTTCTATATCTATTAAAATTCCATAAAAAACTATCTTTAAGACAAGATAGTAATAACACACTACCAAGATGGACAAGGCTTTTAGGAATAGTTTGTAAAAGGAAAACTCTTTTGCCTCCATTTAAGCAACAAAACTTGCCACTCATTCTTATTAAAAAAGCTTAATATCTAATTTAGCGAAACGATAAAAGGCTTTTTTTCTTTGTATTATTTATTATATTTTAATAATTTAGTAACATTCCATATTGATAGATAATTAAAGAATACAAATTCTATTGTCATAACAAATCATCCTATTATGATATAGTTGCTTTTCGTTATTAAATTATGAAAAAATACAATTATTAAAAGTAAGCACCATAGAAAACAACTAATAATATTGTATTACCGTCGAAACATCTCTTAATAGCTTTGATTTATATTATCAACGTATTAGAAAAAAATAAGTCAAACCATTTTTTTTAAAAATTAACAAAAAATGCAAAAAAATGCTTGATTTTCATATATTTTTATTATATAATTTTGAATGTGTGCATGCGATGATGTGCAAGGTTGCCGATACACCAGGTTAAGTTGAAACAATTTAAAAGGGTAATCGGGTTATTTGTGCGGAGTATGTCTATACATTGATATAGGCGAAGGGAGGATATTATGTCTAAAGAAAAAATTCGTATTAGGTTGAAAGCTTTTGAACACAAATCATTAGATAATGCTTGTGCTAAAATAGTTGAAACAGTTAAAAGAACTGGTGGGGAAGTTTCAGGACCAATCCCACTTCCAACTGAAATCGAAAAAATTACTATTTTAAGAGCTGTTCACAAAGATAAAGATAGTCGTGAACAATTCGAAAAAAGAACACACAAAAGACTAATTGATATCAAAAATCCAAGTAAGGAAACTATCGAGGCATTAACTCATTTAGATATTCCAAGTGGTGTTGATATTCAAATTAAAATGTAGGAGGAGAAAATTATGAAAGGAATCTTAGGTCGTAAAATTGGAATGACGCAAGTATTTACAAAATCTAATAAAGTAGTTCCAGTAACTGTTATTTCTGTAGAACCAAATGTGGTAACACAAATTAAGACTAAAGAAAATGATGGTTATGAAGCAATCCAATTAGGTTTTGATACAAAACGTGAAAAGTTAGCGACAAAAGCTTCAGTTGGACATACCAACAAAGCAAACACTACACCTAAGCGCTTCTTTAAAGAAATTAGAGGTGTAGATATTAACAATTATTCACTAGGTCAAGAAATCAAAGTTGATATTTTTGAAGCTGGCGAAGTTGTTGATGTAACAGGAACTACTAAAGGTAAAGGGTTCCAAGGTGTTATTAAAAGACACAATCAATCAAGAGGACCAATGGGACATGGTTCACATTATCATAGAAAACCAGGTTCAATGGGTACAATGAGACCAATGCGTGTTTTCAAAGGTAAAAAATTACCAGGACACATGGGAACATTAACTGTAACAATTCAAAACTTAGAAATCGTTGCTGTTGATTTAGAAAATAACTGTATTTTAGTAAAAGGAAATGTTCCAGGAGCTAAAGATAGTTTAGTAATTATTAAATCAGCTGTAAAAGCAAACGGTAAAGTTAATCCAAGTGATGAATTAGTATCTTATGAAGAAATTGAAATGACTGAAGATACTCAAGAAAACGCAGAATTAGAACCTGCCGCTGAAAGCGAGGAGGCATAATATGGAAAAATTACAAGTATTGAATACTAAAGGTGAAAAAGTTAGCGATATCAATTTAAATAATGAAATTTGGGGAATCGAACCAAATGATGCTGTTTTATATGATGCGTTAAGATTAGCTAGAAATAACTTTAGACAAGGTACTGCTGATACAAAAACAAGAAGTGAAGTATCTGGTGGTGGAAGAAAACCTTGGAGACAAAAAGGTACAGGTAGAGCAAGACAAGGATCAACTAGAGCTCCACATTGGCCAGGAGGTGGCGTTGTATTTGGACCACATCCAAGAAGTTATGCTATTAAAATGAATAGAAAAGAACGTCGTTTAGCTTTAAAATCTGCTTTAGCTTATAAAGCAATTGAAAGCAATTTGATCGTTTTAGATAAATTAGAAGTATCTAATAAAACAAAAGATTTTAAAGAAATTTTAAAATCATTAAACTTAACTAAAAAAGTTTTAGTAGTTGTAGATGAATTAACAGATGAATTAGTATTAAGCTCAAGAAACTTAAATAATGTATTATTATTAAGTGTTGATGAAATAAATACTTATGATGTTGTTTATGCTGATGCAATGATTATTACTGAAGCTGCAGTTAAGAAATTAGAGGAGGTGCTTTAATGCAAAACTATAGAGATATAATTAAAGGCCCAATCATGACTGAAAAATCAAATGATTTAAAAGTTAATAATGTAGTAACATTAAGTGTTGATCCAAAAGCTAATAAAACACAAATTAAACAAGCTGTTGAAAAAGTTTTTAATGTTAAAGTTGAAAGTGTAAATACTGTAACTGTAAGACCAAGAAAAAAAAGAGTTGGTAAATATACTGGTTACACAAACAAAGTAAAAAAAGCTATTGTTAAATTAAAAGATGGAAGTTCAATTGAACTAAACTAATAAGGAGGAAACTATGGCAGTTAAAACATACAAAGCAATGACTAATGGAACTCGTGGTATGTCAAAATTAGTTAATGACGAAATCACAAAAACAACTCCAGAAAAATCATTGACTATTACCTTAACTAAAAAAGGCGGACGTAATAATCAAGGTAGAATAACTGTTAGACATCGTGGTGGAGGAGCAAAAAGAAAATATAGAATTATCGATTTCAAAAGAAATAAAGATAATGTTATTGGGACAGTTGCTTCAATCGAATACGATCCAAACAGAACAGCAAATATCGCTTTGATTAACTATGCTGATGGTGAAAAAAGATACATAATTGCTCCTAAGGGATTAAAAGTTGGTATGCAAATTGAATCAGGAGAAAACGCTGATATCAAAGTTGGAAACAACTTACCACTTAACAAAATTCCAGAAGGAACAATGGTACATAATGTTGAATTAAAAGCTGGTAAAGGTGGACAATTAGCTAGATCAGCTGGTAGTTCAGTACAAATCTTAGGATTTGAAGGTAAATATGCTTTACTTAGATTAACAAGTGGCGAAGTTAGAAAAGTAATAGCTACTAATAGAGCTACAATTGGTGAAGTAGGAAACGAAGATCACGAATTAGTAAGTATTGGTAAAGCAGGAAGAAAAAGACATATGGGAATTAAACCAACCGTTCGTGGATCAGTTATGAACCCTAACGATCACCCACATGGTGGTGGTGAAGGTAGAGCTCCAATTGGTAGAAAAGGTCCAGTTACACCTTGGGGTAAACCAGCACTTGGTTATAAGACTCGTAAAAATAAAAAAGCTAGCGACAAGTTAATAGTACGTCGTCGCAAAAAATAATTGAAAGGATTGATTAGATGGCAAGAAGTCTAAAAAAAGGTCCATTCGTTGATGAAAGTTTAATGAAAAAAGTAAAAGCTGTTAACGAAAGTGGAAAAAAAGAAGTTATTAAAACATGGTCTCGCCGTTCAACAATTTTTCCTGAATTTATTGGACACACATTTGCTGTTCATAATGGTAAAGAATTCATTCCTGTTTATGTAACAGAAGATATGGTTGGACATAAATTAGGTGAATTTTCACCAACTCGTAAATTTGGTGGACATGGTGAAGATAAAGGTAAAAAATAATTACCAAGAAGGGAGAGTAACAAATGGAAGCAAGAGCTATCGCTAAAAATGTAAGAATAGCCCCTCGTAAAGCTCGTTTAGTTATAGATTTAGTTCGTGGTAAAAGTGTAGCAGAAGCAGAAGTTATTTTATCTAATCTAAATAAAGAAGCTGCAAGACTAATAAAAAAAGTATTAGTTTCTGCTACAGCTAATGCTACAAATAATCTAGGATTAAAAGTAGAAGATTTAAAAGTTAAAGAAGCCTATATAAATGAAGGCTTAGTAATGAAAAGAATGAAATTTGGTTCTCGTGGACATGTAGATCCAATTAAAAAGAGAACAAGCCACATTACAATCGTTGTAAGTGATAATAAATAAAGAAAGGTGGGAAAAGCATGGGTCAAAAAGTTAGTCCAATAGGACTTCGTATCGGCATCAATAAAAAATGGGAATCTACTTGGTATGCAGGTAATAAAGATTTCGCTAAATACATTAAAAATGATGATACAATTCGTAAATTTTTATTCAAAAAATTAAAAGATGCATCAGTAGCTAGTATCCTAATTGAAAGAACAGCCAAAAAGACCGATGTAATTATCAATACTGCTAAACCAGGCGTAGTTATAGGCCATGGTGGAGAAGAAATTGAAAAATTAAAGAAAGAATTAAGTAAATTAGTTGGTGAAGATATTCAAATCTCAATTATGGAAGTTAAAAAACCTGATTTAGTTGCTGCATTAGTAGCTGAAAATATCGCTCATCAAATTGAAAATCGTGTATCATTTAGAATTGCTCAAAAAAGAGCTATTAGAAATGTAATGAAAGCCGGAGCTAAAGGAATCAAAACTGCTGTTTCAGGAAGACTTGGTGGTGCTGATATGGCAAGAACTGAAGGATATACTGAAGGGATGATTCCATTACATACTTTAAGAGCTGATGTAGATTATGCACATAAAGAAGCAGATACTACATACGGAAAAATCGGAGTTAAAGTATGGATTTATAAAGGTGAAATTTTAAAATCATCAAACGATAAGGGAGGTATGAAAGATGGCCGTAATACCAAAAAGAACTAAATACCGTCGTCCTCATAGATTACCTTATGATGGATTAGCTAAAGGTAATACAGAATTACACTTTGGTGAATATGGATTACAAGCTATGGAAGGAGCTTGGATCACACAACAACAAATCGAAGCAGCTCGTGTTGCTATGACTCGTTATATGAAACGTGGAGGAAAAGTATATATTAATATTTTCCCACACTTATCATTAACTAGAATACCTTTAGAAACTCGTATGGGTAAAGGTAAAGGTCAACCAGAAATGTGGGTTGCTGTTGTTAAGAAAAATAAAATTATGTTCGAAATAACTGGTGTTTCAGAAGAAGTTGCTAGAGAAGCATTAAGACTTGCTATGCACAAATTACCAATTAAATGTAAATTTGTAAAAAAGGATGGTGAAAAACGTGAAAACTAAAGATATTAGAGAAATGTCAACAGAAGATTTAAACAAAAAAATCGAAGAATATAAAGAAGAATTATTCAATTTACGTTTTAGCCAAGCAACTGGAAATCTTGAAAAACCTTCAAGAATCAAAGAATTAAGAAAGTTAGTCGCTAAAATGAAAACTATTATTCGTGAACGCGAACTTAATGATTAGGAGGTAATTATGAATAGACGTGAATTAGTTGGTAAAGTTGTTAGTAACTCATGTGATAAAACAATCACAGTATTAGTAGAAACATATAAAAAAGATAGTAAATATGGAAAACGTGTTAAATATTCTAAAAAATATGCTGCACATGATCCAAAAAACGAAGCAGTCGTTGGTGACACTGTTCGAATAGAAGAAACAAGACCATTATCAAAAACTAAACGTTACAGATTAGTTGAAGTGGTAGAAAAAGCAATTATCTTATAATTGATAAGGAGGATTAATTATGATTCAACAAGAAAGTCGTCTTAAAGTTGCCGATAACTCTGGTGCTAGAGAAATTTCTGTAATTAGAGTATTAGGTGGTAGCAAAGTTAAGACTGGAAATATTGGTGATATAGTTGTTGGAACTGTAAAAAATGCTACTCCTAACGGAACAGTTGGTAAAGGAAAAGTTGTCAAGGCTGTTGTTGTTAGAAGTAAATTCGGATTAAGACGCGAAGATGGTTCTTATATAAAATTTGATGATAATGCTTGCGTTATTATTAAAGATGATAAGAGTCCAATTGGAACTCGTGTTTTCGGTCCAGTAGCACGTGAATTACGTGATAAAGATTTCATGAAAATTGTATCACTAGCAAAAGAAGTGTTATAGGAGGAAACTATGAAATTAAAAACAGGAGATAAAGTAGTTGTTATCGCCGGAAAGAGTAAAGGAAAAGTTGGAACTATTATTAAAACTTTAAAAAACGAAAACAAAGTAGTTGTTGAAGGCGTTAATATGGTTAAAAAACATCTTAAACCAAATGGTCAAGAATCTGGATCTATCGTTGAAAGAGAAGCTGCTATCGATGCTTCAAATGTTATGATATTAGATCCAAAAACAAAAAAACCTACTCGCATAGGCCATACTACCAATAAAGCAGGAAAAAAAGTTAGAGTTGCTAAAAAATCTAACGAAAATCTTGATTAAGGAAGGAGGGTATTATGAACCGCCTAAGAGAAAAGTATAATAACGAAATTGTAAAAGAATTACAATCAAAATATAATTATAAAAGTGTTATGGAAGTTCCAAAATTAGATAAAATAGTTGTTAATATGGGTGTTGGAGATGCTTCACATAATAGTAAAATGTTAGAAGCTGCTATGAAAGATTTGGAAATTATTACAGGTCAAAAACCAGTAGCAACTAAAGCTAAAAAAGCTATAGCAGGATTTAAAATAAGAGAAGGTCAAGCTATCGGATGTAAAGTAACATTACGTGGAGAAAATATGTATAACTTCTTAGATAAATTAATTAGTATTACATTACCACGTGTTAGAGATTTTAGAGGTTTATCTAATAAATCATTCGATGGACGTGGAAACTATACATTAGGTTTAACTGAACAATTAATATTCTCTGAAATTAACTATGATGATGTTGTTAAAGTAAGAGGTATGGATATTGTATTTGTAACAACTGCTAAAACTAATGAAGAAGCTCATGATCTATTAAAAGGTTTTGGAATGCCATTTAAAAAATAGGAGGAGATTATGGCTAAGAAAAGCATGATTATTAAAGCTAATCGTAAGCCAAAATTCAATGTTCGTAAATATACAAGATGTAGCATTTGTGGAAGACCACATGCTGTACTTAAAAAATACGGAATTTGTAGAATTTGCTTTAGAGAATTAGCTTACAAAGGACAAATACCAGGTGTTAAAAAATCAAGTTGGTAAGAAAAGGAGGATTATATGGTAACAGATCCAATCGCAGATATGTTAACTCGTATTCGTAATGCGAAAACAATGCGATATAAAGAAGTTGAAATACCTTCATCAAAAGTAAAAGTTGAAATAGCAAAAATATTAAAAAATGAAGGTTTTATCAACGATTATAAAATCAAAAAAAATAATGTTCAAGATGTTATAATTTTAAGTTTAAAATATAATAACAAAGAAAGTGTTATTACAGGATTAAAGAGAATATCTAAACCAGGACTTAGAGTTTATGCTAAAGCAGACGAAATACCAAGAGTATTAAATGGATTAGGTATTGCTATTTTATCTACTTCAAAAGGAATTATGACAGGTAAAGATGCTAAAGCTGCTAATTTAGGTGGCGAAGTATTAGCTTACATTTGGTAGAAAGGAATTGATACAATGAGTCGTATAGGAAATAGAACACTAACCCTTCCTAGTAACGTAACTTTAACAGTTGATGGAAATATTGTAACAGTTAAAGGCCCTAAAGGGGAACTTTCTACTGAATTAAATAAACACATAACTGTTGAAGTAAATGAAAATGAAGTTGTTGTAAAAAGAGATAATGACAACTTTAAAAATTTCCACGGTACTGCTAATGCTAATATTAAAAATATGATTATTGGTGTAAGCGATGGGTTTGAAAAAAAATTAGAAGCAGTTGGAGTTGGATATCGTTTTGCTTTAAAAGGTAATCAACTAGTTGTAACTGCTGGTTATTCTCATCCAGTTGAAGTAAATATTCCTGAAGGAATTAAATTAGAAGTTCCAAGTAATACAGAATTATTTGTAAGAGGAACTGATAAACAACTAGTTGGAGAATTTGCAGCTAACGTTCGTAAAATTAGACAACCAGAACCATATAAGGGAAAAGGAATTCGTTATGCTAATGAATATATTATCCGTAAAGTTGGTAAAAAAGCTGCTTAATAATAGATAAAAGGAGACGTTAAAATGATTAAAAAAGAATCAAGAAATGTTGCCCGTGTTGCTAGACATGCTCGTGTTAGAAATAAAGTTAAAGGCACTAGTGAATGTCCTAGATTAAATGTATTTAAAAGTAATAGCAACATTTTTGCTCAAATCATTGATGATACTAAAGGTGTAACTTTAGTTAGTGCTTCTTCAATCGATAAAGAACTTAAATTAGAAAATGGTTCAAATATCGAAGCAGCTACTAAAGTAGGAGAACTTTTAGCTAATAGAGCAAAAAAATTAAAAATTACATGTGTAACCTTCGATAGAGGAGGATACCTTTATCATGGACGTGTAAAAGCATTAGCTGATGCAGCACGTGCAAATGGATTAGAATTTTAAGGAGGGAATTATGGAAAAAACAAAAAGAGAACCACGCCCAAAACAATTTGATGAAGAAATTATCAATATTGGTCGAGTTACTAAAGTAACTAAAGGTGGTCGTCATTTCCGTTTTTCAGCTACTGTAGCAGTAGGTGATCGTAAAGGTCGCGTTGGAATTGGAACAGGTAAAGCTAATGAAGTACCTGACGCAATTAAAAAAGCTGTTGCAGCCGCTACTAAAAACGTAGTTAATGTATCAGTTGTTAATGGAACAATCCCACATGAAGCAACTGGCGTAGAAGGTGCTAGTAAAATTTTACTTAAACCTGCTTGTGATGGTACTGGAGTTAAAGCTGGTGGTGCTGTAAGAGCAGTAGTAGAATTAGCTGGTGTTAAAAATATTTTATCTAAATCACTTGGATCAAATACAAAAGTTAATATGGCTTATGCCACATTAAAAGCTTTAAAATCACAAAAAACAGTTGAAGAAGTTGCAAAATTAAGAGGAAAAAAAGTAGAGGAGATTTTATAATGAAACTACATACAATGCAACCTAATCTAGGCGCTACTACTACAAGAAAACGTGTAGGACGTGGTGTTGGTTCAGGATTAGGAAAAACAAGTGGTAAAGGACATAAAGGACAAAACGCTCGTTCAGGCGGTGGAGTAAGACCAGGTTTTGAAGGTGGACAATTACCTTTATTCCGTAGATTACCTAAAAGAGGATTTTCTAATGCTAGATTTAAAACTAGATTTGCAACTATTAATTTAAGTGATTTAAATAGATTTGAAGATGGAGCAGTTGTTACTCCAGAATTATTAAAAGAAATGGGATTAATTAAAAACCAATTAGATGGTATTAAAGTATTAGGTAATGGTAAATTAGAAAAAAAATTGACTGTAAAAGCACATCAATTTTCTAGTAGTGCACAAAGAGAAATTGAAGGCAATGGTGGAAAAATAGAGGTGATCTAAAATGTTTGCAACACTTAAGCAAATATTTAATACAAAAAATAAAGATATTCAAAAAAGAATATTATTCACCTTAGCATGCTTATTTGTCTTTGTATTAGGAAAAGCAATTGTTGTCCCAGGTGTTGATAAATATCAATTGGGAGTTACACAATTAGGATTTTTAGAGTTGCTTAATGTTTTAGGCGGAGGCGCTTTAGGGCAATTTTCAATTTTTGCCTTGGGTGTTATGCCTTATATAACAGCATCAATTATTATTCAAATATTGGCAATGGATATAATTCCTTATTTGTCAGAACTTAAAAATCAAGGTGGAACAGGAAGAAACCAATTAAATAAGATAACACGTATTTGCGGAATAGCACTTGCTTTTATACAAGGATATGTATATTCGTTTGCTTTTTTAGGTAGTGCTGGCAGTGGAATACTAAATATTGATTATTTACAATTTGCTTTAGTTTTAACTGCAGGAACTTGTTTATTACTTTGGATAGGTGACCAAATTACTGCTAAAGGAATAGGAAATGGTATTTCATTAATTATTATGGCAGGTATTATTTCAAGTATGCCAACTATGTTTGCAACTGCTTTTAAAGAATTAACTAGTAATAGTTCGATAACTGGAATATTATTATTCATTCTATATGTACTTGTTTATGTTGCAATATTATTGGGTGTTGTTTATACTGAAAATGCGGAAAGAAGAATTAATGTTCAATATGCAAATAAGTCAAACACTTCATTTGGTGGTAGACAAAATTATATTCCATTTAAACTAAATTCTTCAGGTGTTATGCCAGTAATCTTTTCTTCAGCTTTAATATCAATACCATCATTTATAGCTACATTTGTTAAGAATGAAGCATTTACAAATTTTGTAAATAAATATTTAACAATGACTAGTCCAACAGGATTTTCATTATATATAATTTTAATCTTTGTGTTTGCATATTTTTATACTTTTATGCAAATAAAACCTAGTGAAATGAGTGAAAATTTAAATAAAAATGGTGGATTTATTCCAGGTGTTAGACCAGGTAAAGAAACAACTTCATATATTAGTGATGTAATAAGTAAAATTACAATAGTTGGAGCTTTATTCCTAGCCATTTTAGCTGGTATACCAGTAATATTTGGTTTATTTTCTGGGTTATCAAGTAATGTAACTATTGGTGGTACGGGATTATTGATTGTTGTAGGAGTTGCTTTAGAAACTTATAAGCAATTAGAAAGTCAATTACAAAGTAGAAGTTATAGAAAAGGAAGAAGATAATGAGAGATATAATTTTAATTGCCCCACCAGCTGCTGGGAAGGGTACTCAAGCAAAATTATTGTCTTCGAAATATCAAATACCTCATATTTCTACAGGAGATTTATTAAGAGCAGCTAGCGGTGAGTTGGGCGATATAGTTAAACATACAATGGAAAGTGGAGCTTTAGTATCTGATGATTTAGTATTAAAACTTTTAGAAGAAAGAATTACTAAGGAAGATTGTCAAAATGGCTATATTTTAGATGGTTTTCCAAGAAATATTAGTCAAGCTGAAAGTTATATGAAATTATTAGAAAAATTAAATAAGCCACTTGGAGATGTAATTTATTTAGATGCTTCTAAAGAAGTTACTCAAAAAAGAATTGTTGGAAGACTTTCTTGCCCAACTTGTGGAGCTGTGTATAATGATCAAATTGATGAAAGTAAACCAAAGAAATTTGGAACTTGTGATAAATGTAATGGTCCTTTAAGTAAAAGAAGTGATGATAACTTAGAAACATTTGAAAAAAGGTATCAAACATTTATGAATGAAACTTATCCATTAGTAAATTATTTTAGAAGCAAAGGAAAATTATTTACAATAGGTAGTGGAATAAGTAAAGAAAGAACTTTAAGTGAAATTGAAAAAATTATTAATCGAGGTTAGGTATGATTAAATCAAATGAAGAAATAGAATTATTAAAAATTGCAGGACAAATAGTTGGTGATACTCATAATTATTTAAAACAATTTATTAAACCAGGTATTACAACTAAAGAACTAGATAAACTTGCTTATGATTACATTATAAGTAGAGATGCTACTCCTTCATTTTTAAATTACGAAGGTTATCCTGCTTCTATTTGTACTTCGGTTAATGAAGAAGTAGTTCATGGTATACCATCTGATAGAATATTGCAAGATGGTGATATTATATCGATAGATATTGGTGCTTGCTATAAAGGTTATCATGGGGACTCTGCTTGGAGTTATCCAGTTGGAAATATTGATGAAGAAAAAAAATATTTGTTAGAACATACTGAAAAATCTTTATATGAAGGTTTAAGTGTTATTAAACCAGGGATGAAGATTGGTGATATCGGTTATGCTATTGAACAGTATGCATTAAAGCATAAATTAGGTGTTGTTAAAGAATTAGTTGGGCATGGTGTTGGTAAACATTTACATGAATCACCAGATGTTCCAAACTATGGTAAAAAAAATACAGGAATGACTTTAAGAAAAGGTATGGTTATTGCTGTAGAACCAATGCTTAATTTAGGAGAACCTGACATTTATATTTTAGATGATGATTGGACTATCATCACTGCTGATGATAAACCATCTGCCCATTTTGAACATACGGTTGTAGTTACTAAAGATGGGTATGAAATCTTAACAAAGAGGTGATAAAATGGCTAATAATGATGTTATAGAAGTTGAAGGTAAAGTAATAGATGTTTTACCTAGAAATGAATATAGAATTGAATTAGAAAACAAACTTACTGTAATAGCTCGCGTTTCTGGTAAAATCCGAATGAATAAAATTCGCATTTTAACAGGTGATACAGTAGTTGTTGAACTTTCACCATATGATTTAACACGCGGGCGAATTACTTACCGAAAATAGTAGGAGGGAATAATATGAAAGTAAAACCATCAGTTAAAAAAATGTGTGATAAATGTAAAATTATTAGACGTAAGGGAAAAGTATATGTTATATGCTCTAACCCTAAACACAAACAAAGACAAGGTTAATAGGAGGTGTTTATATGGCACGTATTAAAGGTGTAGATATACCAGATAATAAAAGAATTGAAATAGCATTAACTTATATTTATGGAATTGGTAGAAATTTATCTAACCAAATTTTAAAGGATGCTAATGTTGATATTAATAAAAGAGCAAAAGATTTAGATACTGATGAATTAGCTAGAATTCGTGATGAAGTTAACAAATATACTACTGAAGGTGATTTAAGACGTGAAGTTAGTATGAATATTAAAACTAAGATGGAAATTAATAGTTATCAAGGAACTCGTCATAAAAAAGGTTTACCTGTAAGAGGACAAAGAACTAATAGAAATGCTCGTACTCGTAAAGGTAAAGGTAAAGTAGTAGCTAATAAGAAAAAATAATGCTTTAAAAGGAGGTTAAATTATGGCTTATAAAGCAAGAAAAAGAAAAGTTAAAAAGAATGTCCCAGTTGGGAAAGCATATATTCATTCAACTTTTAACAATACTATTGTTTCAATAAGTGATATGGATGGTAATGTAATTAGTTGGGCTTCTGCTGGAACATTAGGTTTTAAAGGAAGTAAAAAATCTACTCCATTCGCTGCAGGTATGTCAGCTGAAGCTGCAGGCCGTGCTGCTGTTGATATGGGAATGAAAAAAGTAGAAGTATATGTTAAAGGATTGGGTTCAGGTAGAGAAACAGCAATTCGTTCATTACAAACTGCTGGATTAGAAATTACATCTATTTCTGACGTTACACCAATTCCACACAACGGATGCCGTCCACCAAAACGTCCAAGAGGATAATTTAAGGAGGATTATTTATGCAAAAATTTGAAAAACCAACATATAAAATAACTGAATATGTTGAAAATAGTAATTATGGAAAATTTGAACTTGAACCACTTGAAAGAGGATTCGGAACAACTTTAGGTAATGCTTTAAGAAGAGTTATGTTATCAAGTATGCCAGGAAGTGCAATTGTAGCTGTTAAAATTGATGGTGTAATGCATGAATTCCAAGCAATTGATGGCGTTATTGAAGATGTAACTTCTATTATATTAAATTTAAAAAGTGTTGTTGTAAAAAATAACACAGAAGAAGATAAGGTATTACATTTACATGCTGATACAGAAGGAGTTGTAACAGCAGGGGATATTGAAACTGATGCTGATGTTGAAATTATTAATAAAGATTTAGTTATTGCTACTTTAGCTAAAGGTGGCAAATTAGATATGGAATTAATAGTAAGCAACGGTAGAGGCTATGTTCCTGGTAATGAAAATAAAAAGTTTATTGAAAATAATAAAATTGGTTATATTCCAATTGACGCATTATATTCTCCAATTGAAAGAATTAGTTATGAAGTAGATAATGCTCGTGTTGGTCAAGACGCTAATTATGATAAATTAATATTAAATGTTTTCACTAATGGCTCTTTAAGACCAGAAGAAGCTGTTGCTTTGGGTGCTAAGATATTAATTGAACATTTAAATGTTTTATTGGATTTAAGTGATATAGCTGATATGACTGGTATTATGTCTGCTAAAGA
Source organism: Candidatus Faecisoma merdavium (assembly GCA_018716405.1). Taxonomy (GTDB): domain Bacteria; phylum Bacillota_I; class Bacilli_A; order RF39; family UBA660; genus Faecisoma; species Faecisoma merdavium. The sequence continues at coordinate 22,111 of DVJX01000047.1, forward strand.
AGAAGATAGTAGATTAAAGAAATTAGAAACTCCAATTGAAGATTTAGAGTTTTCTGTAAGAGCATTTAATTGTTTAAAAAGAGCTAATATCAATACTTTAGGTGATTTAACAGCAAAATCAGAACTTGAAATGATGAAAATACGTAATTTGGGTAAAAAATCATTAAAAGAAGTTATTGATAAGATTAAAGGTATGGGACTTAGATTCCGTGAAGAAGACTAGGAGGTAAAATATGGCTTATAGAAAATTAGGTCGTACTAATAAACATAGAAGAAGTATGCTAGCTAATTTAACTAAAGACTTAATCATGAATGAAAAAATTACAACAACAGAAACAAGAGCTAAAGAAGTTCGTAAATTTGTTGACAAAATGATTTCATATGGTAAAAAAGGAACTTTAGTTTCTAGAAGATGTGCATTAGCATTTTTACATAACGATAACGATGCAGTTAAAAAAGTATTCGATGTTTTAGCACCTCGTTACGCAAATCGTAATGGTGGATATACTAGAATATTAAAACTTGATGAACGTCGTGGTGATGATGCATTAATGGTTATTTTAGAATTAGTTGAGGAAGATGCAAAATAATGCATCTTTTTTTATATACTAGGAAAGTGCTTTGAAAAATTTTAAATAAGTATATTGACAAACATATGTGCGTATGATAAAATTTAATCACGGTGGTGATAAAATGAAAATATATAAAGCCTATAAATTTAGATTATATCCAAACAAAATTCAACAAGAATTAATAAATAAAACTTTAGGCAGTACTAGATTTATCTATAATACAATGTTATATGAAAAAGAAAAACTATATAAAGAAAATAAAATGACTAA
>DVJX01000048.1 GCA_018716405.1 Candidatus Faecisoma merdavium
TTTCTATTTCCTACAATTATTTTTTCGGATTCTTCTAATAGTGACATAACATTTTCAGCAACTTTTGAAGCTGGATTTACTTATGGAAATGTTTCTGATTGCAATACAGGAACAGGTATATATTATTTTAAAGGTATTAATAAAGTTGGCGATTATGATGTTTGTTTATGGAGCGCTGCAGAAAAACGTGAGACTAGTATATTTAGTTGTGAAGATAATTCTATGGAAAAATTTCCGATCACAGTAAATGGTAGTGATGGAAATGAATATTATGGCTATGGATGCAGAAAACCTAATGATGAGTCAAGTATAGAATATCAGGAACAAACAATATATGTTGGACAAGATATATCTGTTGGTAATATGTTTAGTGATAGTTGTGAAATCATATCTGGACATGAATATGGACATTTAGGCAGTGATAGTCCAGCCAGTAATCCATGTTGGCTTACTGCTGATAAAGAAGGTGTTGTAAAATTAAAAATAAAAAATAAAACTGATGGTTGGGTAAGATATCTACAAGTCAACATAGAAAGAGCTTATGTCAAAGTGTCTGAATTAGATAATAAATATAAGTATGGATCTGTAAAATCGTGTGAATTATATAGTGAACACGCAAATTTGGTAAATTTTGATAATTTAAAATTTTGTGGATATCAATATGGGAAAGATGGCGAATTAATAAAAAATTTAACATGTCAAGATACAGGATATGAACCGTTTTTCTTGAATTTTGAAAGTGCTGATGGAATTTTTTATAAAGGCTATGGATGTAGGAAGATTGTAGAAGAAACAGAAATAAAGTATGAAGATAAGACGATATATGTTGGACAAGATATATCTGTTGGTAATATGTTTAGTGATAATTGCGAAATTATATCTGGTGGTGAATATGGGCATTTAGGCAGCGATAGCCCAGCTAGTAATCCATGTTGGTTTACAGCTGATAAAGTAGGAAATACAAAAATTAAAGTTACCAATAAAAATACATCACTTACTAAATATTATAATTTTACAATAAAAAAAGCAATTACAAGCATTTCTGAATTGGATGATAAGTATTATTATGGCTCAGTTAAAGCATGTTCTCTTCTATTTTCAGGCAAAGATTATGCTAAAATAGTTAACTTTGAACATTTAAAATTTTGCGGCAATACTTATTTTAGTCCATTAAATCCTAGCGTGTTTGAATGTGAAAATGACGATTATGAACAATTTGCATTAACTTTTAGTGATGGAACAAAAGTTTATGAAGGTTTTGGCTGTAGAAAAGAAAAAACGGATGAAGATTTTGAATCAAAGATTTGCAAAGTTGTTTCTTATGTAAAGAAAGTATCAAATGATAAAAATATTTCATTAGAAGGTTTACCGCCTCTGTTAATTAATGGAGTTGAATATAACATTAATGATTTGTCTTGTAATAATGATATTTCTTGTAGTGGAGATGAGTGTAATTATTTTTTAGAAAAAGAAATTAAAAATGTTAGAGAACATTGTAATACTGTTTATCAAAATTATTCTTTTAATGAATATGATTCACATGTTGGCCGTATGAATGAATGTATAAGTTTCAACTCGTTTTATGTAGAGTTGGTTAATAAAGGAATTGTAAATGATTTAGCTAGCTATTGTGGAATATTATCAGAAGGTTTTGCTAGCAAGGTATCTTTCGTTTTAAACATTATAATGATAGCAGGTCCTATTTTAGCTATTTTATTAGGTTCAGTTGATTTTATTAAAGTAATTACTAATGGTGATGCTAATAAAGAAATGAAAACAGCGTTTAAACATTTTATGATAAGAGTAGGATTAGCAGCATTACTATTTATAGTGCCTTTGCTTTTATCATTCATATTAAATATATTTATGGCAAATGAAGGCGGATATGACCCTGAAAATCCATTTTGTAATGTTAATGATTGGAGTGAACAATGAAATTATACGTAATTAGACATGGTGAAACTATTGAAAATGCAAGTGATTGTTTATGTGGAAGAATTAATAGTTCTTTAACAGAGAAGGGAATAGAACAAGCAAAACAAGTAGGAAAATATTTTAAAGATAAAAAAATTGATTTAATCATTAGTTCTCCTTTAGATAGATGTAAATTAACAGCCCAACTAATAAGTAATGACACACCAATAATTTATTCTGATAGTTTATTAGGACGAGATCATGGAGAATTTACTGGTGTGCCAAAAAATTCAATAAATTTTGATGATTATTGGAATTACAATAAAGATATACAGTATGAAAAAGCTGAAAGTGTTAAAACATTATATAATAGGGTTGCTAAATTAATTGAAGAAATAAAGGAAAAATATAATGGTAAAAATATAATATTAGTTACTCATAGTGGAATAATAAGGGTATTATATTATTACTTTAAAGGAATTCCAGAAGATGGTATATTAAGTGAAGTAACAATAAAAAATTGTGAAATATTTGAATATGATATATAAGGAGGAAAATATGAAAATATTATCTGTAAATGCAGGTAGTTCATCATTAAAATTTCAAATGTATGAAATGCCAGAAGAAAAAGTATTAATATCAGGTGTCTTTGAAAGAATCGGTATAGAAAATAGTATGTATACTATTAAAATTAATGGTAATAAAACATCTAAAAATGCTTTATTACCAACTCATAAAGAAGCAGTTAAATTATTAGTAAATGAGTTAATTGAAAATAAAGTAATAAATTCTTTAGATGAAATAAAAGGAATTGGGCATAGAATAGTACAAGGAGCAGATAAATTTGAAAGTTCAGTTGTAATTGATGATAAAGTTATAGAAACAATTTCTGAATTAAGTGCTTTAGCTCCATTACATAATCCAGCTGCAGTAATTGGGATAAAAGCTTTTAAAGAAATAATTCCAGATGCAGTTGCAGTTGCAGTTTTTGATACATCATTCCATCAAACAATGGAAAAGGAAACATATCTTTATGCACTTCCATACAATTGGTATACTGATTATCAAGTAAGAAAATATGGAGCTCATGGAACTAGTCATAAGTATGTTGCAGATAGATTATCAAAAATATTGAATAGAGAAGATATTAAAGTAATTGTTTGTCATTTAGGTAATGGTGGAAGTATTACTGCAATTAATAATGGTAAATGTGTTGATACATCAATGGGATTTACTCCTAATGCTGGTATTATTATGGGAACAAGATGTGGAGATATAGATGTAAGTATAGTTCCTTATATGATGCAAAAAACTAATCTTACTTATCAAGAATTAGATAATGTAATAAATAAACAAAGTGGCCTATTAGGTATTAGTGGTGTAAGTAGTGATTCAAGAGATATTGAATCTGGAATTAAAGAAGGCAATGAAAGATGCATTTTAGCACAAAAAATGTTTGTCAGAAAAGTTGTTGATTATATAGCTAAATATTATGTTTTATTAAATGGTGTAGATGCAATTGCATTTACTGCGGGAATAGGAGAAAATAGCATTTCAACTAGAAAACATATTATTGATTCCTTAAAAGTGTTAGGTATTAAATTAGATGAAGAAGCTAATAATATTAGAGGAGAAGAAAAATTAATAACAACAAATGATTCAAGTATTCCATGCTATGTAATACCAACAGATGAAGAAGTTATGATGGCACGCGATACATATAAATTTATTGAAGGATAATCCTTCTTTTTTTTCTAGACATAATCTATTAAATATAGTATAATTGTTGCAGTAGAAAGTGTGATATTATGTTGTTTAAAAAAATATATAAGATGATAAAAAAATATGATACAATAGTTATTGCTAGGCATATAGGATCTGATCCTGATGCTTTAGGTAGTACAATAGGTTTAAAAGAAGCAATATTATATAATTTTCCAAATAAAAAAGTTTATACAGTAGGTTCTCCTGCTAGTAGATTTAAATATATTGGAAATACTGATAAATTAGATGAAATAAATTTTAACAATAGTTTATTGATAGTTACTGATACACCTGATAAAAAAAGAATAGATGGTATTGATGTAAGTAAATTTGGTTTTGTAATAAAAATCGATCATCATCCATTTATAGAGAAATATGCAGATATTGAACTTATAGATGATAATGCTAGTAGTGCAAGTCAATTAATAATTGAATTAATAAAAATTAATAATATGAAAATAAATGATACAATAGCTTCAAAATTATTTATTGGGGTAGTTGCTGATACTAATAGATTTTTATATAGTTATACATCTTTTAAGACATTTGAGTTAGTATCATGGTTAATAAAGAAAACAGATTTAAATTTCACACAACTATATCCTAATCTTTATAATAGGCCATTTAAAGAAATAAAATTTTTGGGTTATATAGCGTCTAATTTGATAATTACTGAAAATGGCTTAGGATATTTAAAGATTACGGATGAAATATTAAAAAATTATGAAGTTGATCCTTCTACTGCTGGAAATTTAATTGAAAATTTGAATAATATTCAAGAGGTAAAAGTTATTGCTCTTTGCAGTGAAGATAAAGGAAATAATTATATAAAATGTTCTATAAGATCAAAAGGTCCAATTATAAACGAGTTACTTACCGATTATAATGGTGGGGGTCATATGTATGCTTGTGGAGCAAGACCAAAAAATTTCGATGATGTAGATAGAATGTTAAAAGATTTAGATGAGTTATGTAAAAATTATTAGTGATGGGGGAATTTTATATGTTGGATAAGGTTATAAAATTATTAAAAACTAAACCATTTTATATTCCTGAAATTTTAATTAAAAATTATAGAAAATTAAATATATCTGATTCAGAACTTATTTTATTAATTTATTTAATTAATACAACAGATGTTTTTAATCCAAAACAAATTGCTAAAGACCTAAATTTCAAATTAAATGAGGTAATGGAAATATTTAATAGTTTGATTGAAAAGAATATTATAAAGATTGATATTATAAATAAAAGTGTAAGAGAAGAAATAATTAATTTAGATGAATTATACAATAAATTAGCTTTTGTAATTGTAAATGATAAAACAAAAGAAAGCAGTAATTTGTTTGATGTTTTTGAAAAAGAATTTGGGCGAACTTTATCACCAATGGATTATGAAATAATAACCGATTGGCAAAAAGATTTTGATGATAAATTAATTTTGCTCGCTTTGAAAGAAGCAGTTTTTAATAATGTTACCAATTTAAGATATATAGATAAAATAATTAGAGATTGGAGTAAAAAAGGTATTAAATCAAAGGAAGACATAATAAAAGACAAAAAAAATTATGAAAGTAAAAAATCAAATAAAAAATTATTTGATTATGATTGGTTAAATGAACGAGATAGTTAAATATTTAGATGAATTAATACCTAATCCAAAATGTGAATTAAATTATAATAAAGATTACGAATTATTAATTGCAACAATGTTGAGTGCTCAAACAACAGATAAAAGAGTTAATATGGTAACAAGTATATTATTTAAAAAATATAATAGTTTAGAGTCTTTAAGAAAAGCTGATATTAATGATATTATAAATATTATTAAACCAATTGGAACTTACAATAAAAAAGCTAAAAATATTATTGAAATTGCTAATAAATTAAAAGAAAAAAATGATATTGTACCAAATGATAGACTATTTTTAGAAAGCTTACCTGGTGTTGGAAGAAAAACAACTAATGTTGTTTTAAGTAATATATATAATGTAGAGTGCATTGCTGTGGATACACATGTTTATAGAGTAAGTATACGATTAGGAATTGCTAAAAAAAGTGATGACGTTTATAAGGTAGAAAAGAAATTAAACAAATTTTTTAAAGGTTATAATCTGTGTAGATTACATCATCAATTGGTTTTATTTGGAAGATACTATTGTAAAGCAAAAAATCCAAATTGTGAAAATTGTAAATTAAAAAATATATGTAAAAAAGAAGGATAACCCTTCTATTTTATTTGTACTAATTTGATTTGTGTATCTGTAAAACTTCCGTATTTAATATGATATGTAATAGTATATGTCTCTTTCTTATTTGTTTGTATATAAGATGTGCTATTAAATACTTGGTTATCTGAATTTCTCATTACAGTACATGTAATAGTTGCTAAATTTGTAATATCATTTATTCCATTAGATAGTACTATAATTGGTTTTTCTGGTTCGATATATTCATCGCCAATACTTAATGTAATTGTTGAATTCCCATTTATTTGAGTACTTATTACTGAGCCATTATTGTTTTCTACTGTAAATTCTAAACCACTACTAGCATTGTCTTTAAAAATACTATAACTTGTTTTTACTACAAATGTAGTTGTCTCTGTTACAGGGTAAACAAAACTTGTATTACTTGTTGTAGAAATTAATTTTAAATTTCCGGTACTATCTTTTATATATATATCATAAACAACAGAACCAATATTTTTATTATTATAATCTAGATGTTCATTTATCTGTTTTTGTCTTGTTTCTTCATCAGTATATAATTTAGAATACATTTCATTTAGATAATTAGTATCTAAGAAATCAGGTGTTTTAATAGCATCCCACGATAATGTATTGTTGCTATAGTTTAGATTTGTTACATTTTCTAATTGACTAAATCTAGTAGATGTTTTTGTTGGTTCAAATCCTTTTTTAAAGTATGCAGTGTATCTTTGTGATTTTGGAGTGTATTCACTAGGTAACATTGCATTTGGAAGACCATATTCAACTTCTAATTTTACAACTCCACTAGGTTGTTCCCAACTGGAATTTTCTGTATAAACAGATTTAGCAATTGCTTGGAAAATTCTTTTTACAGAGTAATCACTGAAAGTTAAACAATGCTCTTTTTCTAAATATTCATAACCATACCAAACAGCAATAGCATAAGAATCATTGAAACTAGCAACCCATCTATCACTTATTGCATTACTTGGTAAATCATGCGCTTTAATATCTTCATAACTTAAATTAGTAGTACCAGTTTTAGCTGCATAATTAACACCATTAACACTTAAACCAACTGCATAACCTGCGGTATCTTCTAGAATTTTTGTTATCATATAAGCAGTTTCTTCACTCATTGCTTTTCTAGTGATAGGTTTTACTTGATATGTTTCTTTAGTTTCACTATACTCAATTTTTGTAAAACTATGTGGTTCATAGTAGTATCCACCATTTGAAAATGCTGCATACGCTGCGGCTAAAGTAAGAGGGGATTCACCATTATATCCACCTAATGAGTGAGCTTCGTGTAAAAAATCTTCTGGTGAAAGTCCTAAATTTGTTACAAATTCTTTAATATTATTTGAATTGTTTTGTTGAAATGCTTTTAAAGCTGGAATATTTCTTGAGTGTTTTAATGCTTCGTGTAATGTTTGGAAATAATAGTATTTATAATCCCAGTTTCTAAGTTCAATTCCTCCAGTATAAGAATATGGTTCGTCAGTAAATGGAGTATAAGTTGACCAGTTATTATACTGTATTCCAGGTCCATAATCATATAAAGGTTTAGCAGAAGAGCCAATTTGTCTATTCAAATCTGTAGCTAAATTTTTTCCTCTAACAACTCTGTTTCTTCCACCACCTACAGCTTTGATTTCACCTGTATTAACATCTAATACAATTGATGATCCTTGAACATACTCATCTTTCCATTCATAAAGTGTTCCATTCATTACTCCTGCCATAGTTTCTTGCATAGATTTATCCATTGTAGTATAAATTTTCATAGGAACTTCATATGGATTGTTTCCAGTTCTATCTATAACTTCTTCCACTACAGTATCAATGAAATCTTGATATGTATTGGTAGAAGTTTCTTCTTCTTTTTTTACTAATAATTTATCAACAGTTAATTCTTTAGCAATATTATATTCTTCTTCATTAATATAACCATGTCTTAACATTAGGCTTAAAACGGTTTGTCTTCTTTCTTCACAAGCATCCGGATAAAGATAAGGGTTATAAGCATTAGGAGCTTGGAAAAGTCCTGCTATCATAGCGGCTTCAGCAACATTTAATTCACTAGCGCTTTTCCCAAAATAATCTTGACTTGCTTGTTCAACTCCACGGTTAGAACCACCTAAGTTATTAGAGTTAACATAAAATTCAATAATTTGTTCTTTAGTATAATGAGTTTCAATTTCAAAAACTGATACATAAATATCGGTAAATTTACGAATAATACCTTCTATTCCTTTATCTTCAGTGGAAGTAAAAGCGTTTTTAGATACTTGCATAGTAAGGGTTGAAGCACCACCACCACCTTGACCTAATATTTGACTAATAGAAGCTTTTAAAAATCTTGGCAAATCAACGCCACTATGTTGAAAAAATCTTGAATCTTCAGTAGCAATAATAGCATCAATTAAAGATTGTGATAATTCATCATATGTAACTTTTTGGCGCATTTCATCACCGATTTTGGCAAATTCTTCGCCATTGGCTAAATATAAGATAGTAGCATCTTTATTATATAATTTTTCTTCTGTAAACGAAGGAGCTGTGGCAACTATATAAGCACCAAAAGATATTCCTAAAATCAAACAAAATATAGCAAAAGAAAAACAGAAAATCATAAATGATTTAAATATTTCTATTTTATTTAATTTCTTCTTCTTTTTTTTAGTTGTAAGAAAATATATCATTCCAATAAATAGCATTAACAATATAGTTGGAATAAAACTTATTAAAAATGTTCCTACAATTAAAATAATTAAGCTAATAAATGCTGCAATAATTATTTTTTTATTTTTCTTCCAAATTTTTTTCATTTTCATCTCTCCTTATTTTATCTATAACACTTAAATAATCTAAGCATGGATTATATCCTTGTTTTATTAAATATCCATTTTCTACAAAATATTCTTTTGGAATAGATTTACGTTTACTATTATCTAAAAAATTTAACAATTTGTCAATTTCTAACAAATATGTCTCATTATTATGAGTGAATCTAACAATTATAAATCCAATTCCACCACAATTTTTAATCTTTTTTAAATGTTCAATTTGATGATTATGAATATTGGCTAAAGGGAAATAATCTTTTTTTGTTTCTTTCGCTTCGAAATCAACATAGTTACCTTTATAGATCCCGTTATAATCTGTTGTTGATGGAATTATAAAGTGTGCTTCTGTTATAACGGCGTCTTTTCTATTTTTATAATCAACTTTATTTATTGTAATTGGGGTAGGTTTTTTATATATTACTGCAATTTCATTTTTTCTGTAATATACATTTGAATCATTAATATCATTTTCTAAATTCATACCTCTATTACTATTACTTATTTTAAAATTTCTTTTTATCCCATTTGGGTAATTCATATCATCACCATTATTATTATACTATATAACAAAAATAATTTAAACTAATTTTGACATGTTTTGTCGAATTTAATGCAATATTTACATATATATGATTTAATAAAAATAGGTGATAACATGGATCATATAGAAGAAATTTTTAATAACATGATTGAAGATATAAAATACATTAAGTTAGCAACTTACTTTAAAAATATGGGAAGATAATTTTATTGACAAATTATCTTTTTTTGTTATATAATTTATATGGGTGATATTAGTGTATCAAGATAGGGTTGTATTAACTGTAAAAGATATTTATGAAAAAGAATTTAAGCTAGATACAAGGGGGTATCGTCCTCAAGAAGTTGATAAATTTTTAGACATAATTATGCGCGATTATGAAGAGTTTATATCAATAAACAAAGAATTATCTGATGAAATTAAGGACTTAACTAATGATAATATGAAATTAAAACAAGAAATTAGAAGTTTAAAAATGAAATTGGATATTCTAAAAGAAAGCGCTGATAATGATACTGGAAGTAACAGTGTTGATGTTTTAAAAAGATTATCTAATTTAGAAAAAATTATATATGGTAAAGAATAATACTTGACAAACGCTGCATTTGTTGTAGAGGAAAGTCCATGCTTGCACTATCCTGAGATGGTAGTAGTGATTGTGCATAGGGAAAAAATAACCTATGGTAGTTTATACTAACGGCATCGAAATAATCCTATAAGGATTAAATTAGATATAAAGTGCCACAGAAACGATGCTTCTAGTAATAGAAGAATGAAACGCGGTAAACCCCACAAGCAAGAAACCCAAATTATGGTAGGGGAGTTTAAAGTAGGGAATTCAACTTACTTTAGAACCAATTTATTGGTAGATAGATGTTTGTCGCTCTATTTTGAGTACAGAACATGGCTTATAAGTATTATTTTTTTTATTATGAGGTGAATATGAAGGAAATAGGAGAAAAATTAAAAGAGGCAAGAGAAAATATCGGTATTTCTATTGAAGAAGCTGCCGAAGATTTAAAAATCGATGCTTCTCAAATAATAAATATTGAAAATGGTGAAGTCGAACAATTTCAAGATGTGTTTAATTTAAAGTATTTTATAAGAGATTATGCTAAATATTTAGGTTTAAATAAAGAACAAATTATTGATGATTTTAATGAATATTTATTTGATTATACTTCTAAAATATCATTAGATGATATAAAAAGAGAAAAAAAAATAAAAAATGAAGATAAAATTAAATCACCATATACAATAGAAAGAAAAAGTGAAAAGATTTATCAAAATTTTATATATATAGCAATAGTTGTTTTATTAATTACAATTTGTGTTTTACTTTATACAATTTTAAATGACAATGAAACTGAAGATAATTTAGTCTATGGAGGAACATATGAACTTACCAAATAAAATAACTTCTTTAAGAATATTTATTACAATTTTAATAATAATAATATTGTTATTTCCTTTTGATTCTGTTGGTTTAACAGCAACAAAACTATTTATAAATGAATTAATAGTTGTTGATATTAAATATTTTATAGCGGGTGTATTATTTATTTTAGCTTCAATAACAGATTTTTTAGATGGTTATATTGCAAGAAAGTATAACATGATTTCTGACTTAGGGAAAATGTTAGATGCAATAGCCGATAAATTTTTAGTAAATTCAGTTTTGATAATTTTAGCTAGCCAAGGATTAATTCATCCTATAATTCCTGTTATTGTGGTAGCTAGAGATACTGTTGTAGATATTATCAAGATGATTGTTGGAAGTAAAAAAGAAGTTGTTGCAGCAATTAAGTCTGGAAAGCTTAAAACTGCGTGTTTAATGTTAGGCATTATATTAACTTTATTTAATAACTTGCCTTTTGAATTATATAATATAAAAGTTTCTGATGCTTTACTTATAATTGCAACAGTTTTAAGTGTTTATTCTGGGATACAATATTATCAAATAAATAAAAAAATAATTTTAAGTTAAATTATTTTTTTTTAAATATAAATACAAAAATTTGTTCGTATTTATATTGACTTTTGTTTTTTTTTCGTTTATAATGTGAATGTAGGAGTTAAAATTAGGAGGAATTATGACAAAAAGTAATGACAAAACATTAGATCAAGTTTTACAAGATATAGAAAAACAGTTTGGGAAAGGTTCAATTATGAAATTAGGCTCTAACGAAAAAAGACAAATTGACGTCATTCCCAGTGGTTCTATTGCTTTGGATATGATATTAGGAATAGGTGGTTATCCTAAAGGAAGAATTATTGAAATTTATGGTCCAGAATCAAGTGGTAAAACAACTTTTGCTTTACACGCTATAGCTGAAGCTCAAAAATTAGGTGGAAGAGTAGCTTTCATTGATGCAGAAAACTCATTAGACCCACAATATGCAGAAAAATTAGGTGTTAATATAGATGATTTATTATTATCACAACCTGATAATGGTGAACAAGCTTTAGAAATTTGTGAAGCATTGGTAAGAAGTGGCGCTATTAGTGTTATCGTAATAGATTCTGTTGCTGCTTTAGTTCCACAAGCAGAAATTGAAGGTGAAATGGGAGATTCTCATGTTGGATTACAAGCTAGACTTATGAGTCAAGCTTTAAGAAAATTAGCTGGGGTTATAAATAAAACAAATACAGTTGCTATTTTTATAAATCAATTAAGAGAAAAAGTAGGTGTAATGTTTGGAAATCCTGAAGTTACACCTGGTGGTAGAGCTCTAAAGTTTTATTCTTCAATAAGATTAGAAATAAGAAGAGCAGAACAATTAAAATTAGGGACAGATATTGTTGGAAATAAGACTACTATTAAAGTAGTTAAAAACAAAATGGCTCCACCTTTTAAATCATGTACTGTTGATATAATGTATGGTGAAGGTGTTTCGCATGAAGGAGAATTGATTGATTTAGCAAGTGATGCAAACATCATTGAAAAAAGTGGTGCATGGTATTCATATAATGGAGAAAAAATTGGCCAAGGTAAAGAAAATGTTAAAGAAATGTTAAAGAAAAATAAAAAACTATCTGATGAAATTGAGGATAAAGTTAGGGTACATTATGGTTTAAAAAAAGAAACAGAAAAGAACATCAAATGATGTTCTTTTACCATGTTTTTAAAATATCACAATTTGTGCTTTGAGGCATTGGATTTGGCATTTGCATTTTTACTATCATTGGAATATTAAAAGCTTTACCAAATGCCATACAAGTTCCTGATTGTAAGCTTTTTTGTTTTTCAATTATATCTAAACTTATATTTGGTAACATTTTTTGTATATATTCTACATCTAATGGGTGTGTAATTTTAAATATTAGAAAATTACTCATTTGAGATATAACAGTATCTGATAATTCTACTGGTCGTTGAGAAATTAAATCTAAAATAAGTCCATATTTTCTTCCTTCTTTAGCAACTCTATCAAATATGTTATATCCTATTAAAGATGTATCATTATCTTTTTGTACATATCTATGAGCTTCTTCTAAAAAAATATGGAAAGGTAATGATGCTCTATTTGGTAAATTTTTAACATAATTAAATAACAATTTAGCAAATGTTTTAGTTACAAATTTAGCAAACCAGTCTTCTACATCTTCTAAATTAAAATTAATTATTTGAGCTTTTCTATTATTTTTACTTACTAAACTAGCAATATATTGATCTTTTGTAATAAAATTAGTTACAGCAAAGTATTTAGAATATTCACTTATTAAGATAGAATGTAATCTTACTTTTAAAGTGATAGCATCATTGTATGCTTTTTCATTTCTTAGTAATCCTTCAGATATTAAAGTAAAATTTAAAGCTTTTTCTAAATCTTCTAATGTAAAAAAATTTGTATTTTTTTCTTCATAATGTTCTAAATCTTCATCGATAAAACTTGTAACATATTCAGATAATAAAACACTTTCTGAAAAGTTATCTTTATCATTTATTAAAAAGCAATCAATAAATTTTCTTGTATATCCAGCACCTTTAACTATAGCGTTAGGATTAAATTGAGGAGTTTGACAAGAATTAAATATAGAAAAAACATCATTTCTTTTACTACTAGCGTTTTGATTTGAATATAAAATTGATAGTATAGCTTTAGCAATTAAGTGATTTTTATATTTTAATGCCATTTCATCGCTAGAAGAAAAAATTTTAACTAATTTAACCATTCGCTCTATTATTGGAAGTTGTGAATGACTAGTCGCATTCAATAATATTGCGAAATCATCATTATCTAATAACCAAAGAGGAATTAATAAAGGTTGACCATTTAAATCATTTTTATTAGTTGTATAATATTTAAATTGATAATTTGGGTTTATTTGACTAAAATTAGAAAATGCATTGTGGTATTCTCCATAAGCATCAAATATAAATATATTTGCCTTATATGGTTGAAAGTTTTTATTAGTAAATATATTTTGCAGCATTCTAGCAACTCCACAAGATTTACCAGAACCACTATTACCAAATATAGCTAAATGGTTAGAAAACAAATCATTAATGTTTACCATTATTGGATAATTATCATATAAAGCACTAGTTCCCAACATAAATGTTTCTTTACTATTTTGACCAATTATTATTTTTAATTCTTCGGCATTAATCATTCTTACTTTTGCGTCCATAGTAGGTTTTCTTATAACGCCACCAATAAATTTATTATCTACAATTTCTCCTAGAAATCTAATTTTAATTAAAGAACCATCAATATCGTCAATTTCACCCAGAACCTTTTTGTTTACATCTTCAAATATAACATGCATATTCATCAAACTAGTTGGTATTTTAACATTGCTTGGAATTTGTACATGAGCATTGTTATTACTTATATAAATTATTTTTCCTAACATTCTATCACCTTTTTATTCTAAAAATAATTATACAATAAATTTTAAAAAAAATCTACAATTTCTTGACTTATCATAGTTTAAATATTACAATAATAGTAGAGTTTAGTACTCTAGAAAGTGGAGGTAATATATGAATGATGTAATACTATCCATTTTATTTATTGTATTAGGACTTTTTATCGGAATCATTTTAATGATTATACTAAATTATATAAAAAACAATTTATCTAATAAAAAAGCTGAATCAATTATTGATAAAGCGAATAAAGAAGCAGATAAAATTAAGAGAAATGGCTTATTAGAAGCTAAAGAAGAAGCTCACAAAATAAAATTAGAAACAGAAAAAGAAATTAAAGAAAAGAAAAATGAAATAAAAGAATCTGAAGAAAGATTGCTATTAAGAGAAAGTAATATTGATAAAAGAGATCAAACACTACAAAATAGAGAGCAACTATTAGAAGAAAGAGAAAATAATTTAGTAAATAAACAAAAAGAAGTTTTAAAAGAACAAGATAAAGTGGAGGAAATTAAAAAACAACAAGTTGAATTGTTGGAAAAAATAGCTGGGTATTCAAAAAATGAGGCTAGAGATTTAGTTTTAAAGAAAGTAGAAGAAATGATGAATTTAGAAATTTCTGCTTATATTAAAGATAGGGAAGTAGAAGCTAAATTAGAAGTTGATAAAAAGGCTAAAAACATGTTAGTAAATGTAATGCAAAAGTATGCTGGTGATGTAGCAAGTGATCAAACAGTAACTGTTGTAAATTTGCCAAATGATGATATGAAAGGTAGATTAATTGGTAGAGAAGGTAGAAATATTAGATCTATTGAAGCAGTAACTGGCGTTGATTTGATTATTGATGATACACCAGAAGCAATTGTGTTATCTAGCTTTGATCCATATAGAAGGGAAATTGCTAGAGTTACAATTGAAGCACTAATAAAAGATGGAAGAATCCATCCTGGTAGAATTGAAGAACTATATGATAAATCAGTAAAAGAAATGAAATTAAAATTATTAGAGTATGGAGAAGAAGCTTTATTTGAATTGGGTATTACTAAAGTTGATCCTGAATTACAAGAATTACTAGGAAAACTTCATTTTAGAACTAGCTTTGGACAAAATGCTTTAAAACATTCGATTGAAGTTGCACATCTAGCTGGTATTATGGCTGGTGAATTAGGGGAAAATGTAGCTTTAGCTAAAAGAGCTGGATTATTTCATGATATTGGTAAGTCAATTGATCATGAAGTTGAAGGTTCTCATGTTGATATAGGATCTTCTTTAGCTAAAAAATATAAAGAGAATGATATTGTAATAAATGCTATAGAATCACATCATGGTGATAAAGAAGCCAATAATGTTATTTCAGTATTAGTCTCTATAGCAGATGCTTTATCTGCATCAAGACCTGGTGCTAGAAATGACTCATTAGAAAATTATGTTCAAAGATTACAAGAATTAGAAAATATTGGAAATGAAGTTCCTGGTGTTGAAAAATCATATGCAATGCAAGCAGGTAGAGAATTAAGAGTAATCGTTAAACCAGAAGAAGTAGATGATGCTTTAAGTTATAAGATAGCTCGTGATATTAAAAACAAAATTGAAGATACATTACAATATCCAGGTACTATTAAAGTTATAGTAATTAGAGAAACTAGAGCCCAAGAAGAAGCAAAATAGTAGAAATTAATCTACTATTTTTTTATCTATAATATGGTCCATAGTAAGGATATGGTTGATATGGATAAGGGTATGGTGGTCTATAAGGTGGACGCCAGAAGTTTGGAGCTAACGCAGCTCCTGTTACCCCTCCTAATAAAAATGGGAAAACGAAACCTCCAAATCTTTCATCATTATTATATTGTCCTTTAAAATTTGTTGGAATATTTTGATAGTACATAGTAAATCTCCTTTCAAATTATTTTATGAAATATAGAAAAAAATGTTATATATAACATATATTTAAATAGGTGAGTATATGAAAAAAATATTTGAAATAATAGGATTTTTATCTTTAATGCTTTTTACTTTCACTTATACTAGTAAAATATCAATGGTTATAAAAGAAAATGATGACCTTTTATCTCAAATAAAAGAAGTTTCTACTCAATATAAAAAAGATCCAATTAATGCTACTATAAAAGATAATACTATTGTTGCTGGAGTATCTGGTAGCCAAATTGATATAGATGAAAGTTATAGTAAAATGAAAAAATTAAATCAATTTAATTCAAATCTATTTGTTTATGAAAAAGTAAAGCCTGATATAAGTGTTGCTAATAATTATGATAAATATATAGTGGGAGGAATTAAAAATGAAGTTAGTATTATTTTTTTAGTTGAAGAAAACAATAAAATAGATTCAATATTAAATATACTAGATGAATATGAAATTAAAGCAAATTTTTTTGTTGATGGAAATTGGTTTGAAAACAACAATAATAAAATTATCGATTTAATTGAAAATGATTATATTATAGGCTCATTAGGATATAATTATAATTACGATGTAAGTGGGATTAATTGGATGAATACAATCGTCACCAAAATAGGAAATCAAAATGATACTTATTGTTATGCTGAGGTAGAAAATGATAAAAATTTAAATATTTGTAAAAATAATAAAAGTTATACTATTAAACCAAATATAATTGTAAAAAATAATCCTTTAATAACAATTAAAAATAATTTAAAAAAAGGGAGTATAATATCTTTAAAAATAAATGATGAAGTAAAAAATCAATTACCATTAATAATTGAATATATTAATTCAAGAGATTATAATATAGTAAATTTAGAAGAATTTTTGGATGAATAATTCTTTTTTTGTGCTATAATAATAAACAGTTTTAAAGGACGTGATTCAAATGAAAAAATTTAATTTACCTGTAATCCTTTTAAATGGTATTGTATTATTACCTAATAATACTTTAAAGTTAGAATTTGATAATAAAAAATCTAATAATAATGTTATTGAAATGTCTTTGTCATTTCATGATAATTATATATTAGTAATAAGTGAATATAAAAAAAATAAAACAAAAATCGGAGTTTTATCAAAGTTAGAAAATATTTTACAATTACCAAATGGTAATACTCGTGTTGATTTAAGAGGAATAAGAAGAGTAAATGTTATTGAATTTTTGAATATGGATACGGATGAACCTTTAGAATCTATTGTAAGTGAAATAGAACCACAAAAAATTGATAATGAAATATTAATAATAAATAAATTAAAAAAAGAATTAAAAAAAATTGTTCAAATTGTTCCATATATAAGTAATAGTTTTTTAAACATAGTAGAAAAAGAGACAAATCTAGATAAATTTACTGATTTAGTAGTTTCTAATATAACTAATGATAAAGAAAGACTATTAGAATATCTAAATAACACAAATTCGTTAAGTAGAGCAGAAATGTTATTAAAAGACATTTATGATGAACAAGAAAAATTTAAAATAGAACGTAATTTAGATTTAAAAGTAAAAAAAGAAATGGATGAAAGTCAAAAAGAATTTTTATTACGTGAAAAAATGAAATTTTTAAAAGAAGAGCTTGGTGATTCTTCTAAAGAAAGTGAAATAGATAAATTAAAAAAGCGAATTAATGATCTAGATTGCCCTAAAAAAATAAAAGATAAATTAACTTATGAAATGAATAGATATGAATCATGTGTAAGTATGTCACCAGAAATCAACATTATAAGAGATTATATTGAATGGTTGTTATGTTTACCATGGAATAATTATACTATGGATAATGAAAATTTAAAACAAGTAAAAAAATCATTAGATGAATCACATTTTGGCTTAAAGGAAGTAAAGGATAGAATTATAGAATATTTAGCTGTAAAGAAAATGAGCAATAATCAAAATGGTTCAATTATATGTTTGGTTGGACCTCCAGGAGTAGGTAAAACAACTTTAGCTATGTCGATTGCTAAAGCAATAAATCGTAATTTTGTTCAAATATCAGTAGGTGGGCTTAGAGATGAATCAGAAATAATTGGTCATAGAAGAACTTATGTTGGTGCAGGTCCTGGTAGAATAATAACATCTATAAAAAAAGCTAAGTCAAATAATCCATTATTTTTAATTGATGAAGTGGATAAAATGAATAGTGATTATAAAGGTGATCCATCAAGTTGTTTGTTAAATGTATTGGATAAAGAACAAAATAAATATTTTAGTGATAATTATATTGAAGAAGATTTTGATTTATCCAATGTATTATTTATTTTAACCGCTAATTATATTGAAAATATTCCTGATCCATTAAAAGATAGGTTAGAAATAATTAATTTACAAGGTTATACAGAATATGAAAAATTAGATATTGCAATTAAACATTTGATACCAAAAATAATAAAAAAGAATGGATTAAATAGTGATTATGTTTCTATTGATAATAATACTATTTTGAAAATAATAAGAAATTATACTAAGGAAGCTGGAGTAAGAGAATTAGAAAGACAATTAGATAAAATAGTTAGAAAAATAGTAACTCAAATTGTTGTTAAAAATATAAAAATAAATAAAATTATAATAACTGAACAAAATTTAATTAAATATTTAGGTAAAGAAAAATACAAATATAATGAAAAAAAGAAAGAACAAATTGGAGTTGTTAATGGCCTTGCTTATACACCATATGGTGGTGATGTATTACCAATTGAAGTTAATTATTATAAAGGAAAAGGGAATCTGATTTTAACTGGTAGCTTAGGTGATGTTATGAAAGAAAGTGCTAATATTGCATTAAGTTATTTAAAGGCTAATTATCGGTATTATAATATAAATTATAAATTATTTGAAAATGATATTCATATTCACGTTCCAGAAGGAGCTATAAAAAAAGATGGCCCAAGTGCAGGTATTGCTTTAACTTTAGCAATATTAAGTTGTTTAACAAAACTAAAGATACCTTCTAGTTTAGCTATGACTGGTGAAATAACTTTACGAGGGCACATTTTAGAAATTGGTGGTCTAAAAGAAAAATCATTAGGTGCATTAAGATCTGGTATTAATAAAATTATAATCCCATATGATAATGATATTAGTGATTTACCAAAAGAAGTAAAAAATAATATAAAATTTATTAAAGTAAAAAATTTCAAGGATGTTTATGAGGTGATAAAAAATGACTGACGAATACAAAAGTTATTTATATTTAAAATTATTTTTAAGTATTATTCATGATGATAATATGATTGATGATATTAAAAATAACTATTATGTTAATTATATAATGGATCCTGATTTTGTTGAAACATTTAATTATTTAACAATAGAATTTGCTAAAGACAATATTTTAACTGATGAAGCAAAAGAAAGAATTTTCCGCCTAATTTCATATTTTAGATTTAATGTAAAGTATAAAGATAAAGAAGCTAAAAGTTATTATTATAAAATGTTTAACGAAATGATATCAGCATTAAATTGTAGTAATGGGGAAAATAGTGATGAATATTATTATTTAGAAACAATAAAAAGGTATGAAATTAAAAGTGCAATTAGAATGGAAAAATTTATGCAATTAAAAAATTTTGTAATATCATCTATTGGTTCAGATTTTAATTTTTTAGAATTGTTTTCAGATAGATTATCTGATAAAACATTTAAAGAAGAAGTCCATAAATTGGTAAATAATAAAATATTTTTTCTTTCGTTGAATGCTATTTTATGTGAGTATCCAGATTTATTAAGTCAAGATATATTTAAAAATAGACTCAAAATTTTACTTGAATTAAATAAAGGTGATAAACTATTATTATCAAAAAATGATTTAGAAACAAAAGCATTTGTTTTAAAAAATAATTTTAAATATAAAAAATACATCAATTAACTGATGTATTTTTGTTTTTTATTTCCATGATAACAGGTAAAATTATAGGATTTCTACCAGTTTTATTATAAATATAATCTGATAATTCAGAAATAATTATTGATTTAAATTCTGATGTATTTTTATTTTGAATAATATTTAATGTTTTATTTTCTATATCATGCAATAATTCCATATTATCATTTACTAAAACAAAACCACGAGTAGTAACAGTTGGATTACTAATTAATTTATTATTTTTTAACGGTATTGTAATAATAACTATACCATCTTGGCTCATTGCTTTTCTTTCTTTCATTACAACATTATTAATATCCCCAATTTTATTACCATCTACATAAGAATTTCCTGTTTCAATCTTTTCACCTATTTTTATTTTACCATTTTTAAGTTCTAGAGTATCCCCATTACTTAATACGAAAGTATTTTGCTTTGGAATATCACACATAATACCAATATCTGCGTGTTTTTTAAGCATTCTATATTCTCCATGAACAGGCATAAAATATTTAGGTTTAATTAATCTTATCATTAATTTTAATTCTTCTTCACTAGCATGACCAGATGTATGAACATCTGATAATGATGTATTTGTATATACTTTAACACCTTTTAAATATAATTTGTTGATTGTTCTAGAAATACTTACAGCATTGCCAGGAATTGTAGAAGAAGAAAATATAACAGTATCATTTCCTTTTAATTTTATTTGTCTATGATTTCCATTTGCAATTCTACTCAAAGCAGCAAGTGGTTCTCCTTGTGAACCGGTACATAATAAACATACTTTATGATCAGGCATACTATTTGCTTCTTCAGGCGTTATAAATATTTCTTTATTTTTTATGTATCCGCCTTCTATAGATATTTCGATATTATTGTTCATACTACGACCAAAAATAGCTATTTTTCTATTATTTCTTTTACATGTATCAACAATATGTTTAAGTCTATAAATATTAGAAGCAAATGTTGCAATAATAATTCTACCATGATGTTTTTTGAAAATATCAGATAATGCTTCATCAACTTTTGATTCACTAATTGAAAATCCAGAATTTAATGCATTTGTACTATCACTGAATAGTAAAGTAACGCCTTTTTTTCCTATTTCAGCCATTTTGTGAATATTAGCCATAGGTCCAATTGGTGTTAAATCAAATTTAAAATCTCCAGTAGTTACAATGTTTCCATTAGGTGTATGAATACATATTCCATGACTATCTGGAATAGAGTGTGTTGTCATAAAAAATTCAACCATCATATGTTTAAATTTAATTTTTGATTGTTCATTATAAACAAATAAATTTTTATATTGAATTTTTCTTTCTTCTAATTTTCTTTTAATCAAACCAATTGCTTGATTAGGAGCATATATGAATGGAATATTTACATTTTGTAATAAAAATGGAATAGCTCCTATATGATCTTCATGACCATGAGTTATAAATAAAGCTTTAATTTTTCGTTCATTTTTTTTCAAAAAGGTAAAATCAGGTATTATATAATCAACGCCTATAACATCATCAGGAAAAGTAACTCCAGCGTCTATTATGATTATTTCATTTTCATGCATTACGCAGTACATGTTTTTTCCAACTTCGCCTAAGCCACCTAAAGCAAACACTTTAGTTACACTTTCTTTAAACATAATTTCCTCCTTTCTTAAGAATTTGACTTTATAATTATACATTGTTTAGTCATTTTTGTCAAAAAAAATATACACCGTTATTTTTTTATGCTATAATTTTATTGGGTGAGATATATGGGATTATTTGATAAATTTAAAAATATATTTACAAATAAAAAAGAAGCTGTAGCTTATCAAGAAGGATTAGAAAAAACAAGCAAAGAATTTGTTAATAAAATTAATTTATTAAGTAATAAATATAAAAAAGTAAGTGAGGAATATTTTGAAGAATTAGAAGAAATATTTATTATGGCTGATATTGGCGTTGAGACTGTTATTAAATTTATTGATAAATTAAAAAGAAGAGTAAAAAAAGAAAATATAGTTGATTCTAAGGATTTAATGGATATTATAATAGATGAAATGTTTATTATATATGTTAATAATGACATTATTGTTAATAAAATCAATTATGTAGAAAATGGACCAACTGTTATATTATTTGTTGGTGTTAATGGAGTAGGGAAAACTACTAGTATAGGTAAAATTGCTTATAAATTAAAAAATCAAGGTAAAAAAGTATTATTAGTAGCTGGGGATACTTTTAGAGCAGGTGCAGTTGAACAAATAATTGAATGGGGTAATAAGACTAATTGTGATGTCGTTTATAGCGATAATAAAGATGCATCCAGTGTTATATATGATGGATTAGAAAAAGCAAAAAAAGAAAATTATGATGTTGTTTTGATTGATACAGCAGGAAGACTTCAAAATAAAGTTAATTTAATGAACGAATTAGATAAAATAAATAAAGTAATTGGTAAATTAATACCGAACGCTCCTCATGAAACACTACTAGTTATTGATGCAACAACAGGTCAAAATGGTATTAGTCAAGCAAAAAGTTTTAAAGAAATAACTAATATAACTGGAATTGTATTAACTAAATTAGATGGAACTGCAAAAGGTGGAATAGTTTTAGCAATAAAGGAAAATGTTGGAATACCAGTTAAATTTATTGGATTGGGTGAAAAAGAAGAAGATTTAAGAGTCTTTGATATTGAAAAATATATATATGGATTATTTGGAGGTAGTCATGAAAAATAAATTAGATATAGATGTTATAGAACAAATAACAATTTTATTACAAATTGCTTTATCTATTTTTTTGATATCTTTTGGGATTGCTAGTTTTTATGAAAAAGAATTATTTATAATATGTCAAATATTAATAGGACTATTAATGTTTGCAATAGGGTATAATAATCATAAAATATATAAAAGAAAATATATGACACCTGTTTATTTTGGTCTAGGTATCGTTATAATATTAACATCATTATTTAGTTAATATGGAAAATCAAATATTATTATGTATTTTATATGATTATTATGCAGAACTGTTAACACCTAAACAAAGAAATTATTTTAAAGATTATTATTTTGAAAATTTTACACTAAGTGAAATGAGTGAAAATTATGATATTAGTAGAAATGCTATTCATAAAAATTTAAAAGAAACAGAAGAAAAATTATTTTATTATGAAGAAAAATTAAAATTATATGAAAAAAATAAAAAAATAAAAAAAATCATCTATGAATTAGATGATGATATAAAAAACAAAATATTAGAATTAATTTAAAATTTCTATTTCATTAAATAATTCTTTAACATCAATATTTAATGCTTTAGCTATTTTACTAAAAGTATTAAATGTGATGTTTTTAAATTCTTTACCAGATTCTATTTGCTTTATATAAGAAACACTCAAATCAGACTTTTCAGCTAATTGTTCCTGAGTCATATTTGACTTTAATCTAAAATATTTTATATTTTTTACTAAAATTGTATAATCATTTGACATTATATCACCTCTTGGTAAAAATTACCAATTATATTTTCTCATAAATTTTAACATTTTGCAGTACACTATTAGTGCACTTTGTGATATAATTAATAACAAGGAGTTGTAACATGAACTTAAAATTAAAAGAAGCAAGAATAAAAAAAGGTTATACTGCTAAATATATGGCAGAACAATTAAATATAAGTAAGCCTTTTTATTCACAATTAGAAAATGATAGAAGAACTTTGTCTTATATTATGGCAATCAAAATAGCTGATATTCTAAAAACAAAACCTGATAAATTATTTTATGATGATTTTAAAGAAAGAATGAAATAATTCTTTTTTTTATTTATAAAATATGTTATTATATAGTTTAAGAAATGGAGTTGATGATATGGTTAATTCATTATTACCTTTAGATAATTTTTATGTTGTTAATAAAACTATCTTAGATGACCAAGACCGTTTAACTCTAACTCTTTTGTATCAACCAATAATTGGTAGTATTGCTGTTAGTTTATATTTAACTTTATGGAGTTTTTTGGATAAAAATAAAATAACTTCTACTAGTAATACACATAATGACTTGGTTGTTAGTATGCAATTAAAATTAGAAGATATTAAAGAAGCAAAAGATAAATTAGAAGCAATAGGATTAATTAAAACATATTTAAAAAAAGGTGATGTTAATAATTATGTATATGAACTATATGGACCATTATCCGCTTTTGAATTTATTAATAATCCAATTTTAAATACTGCTTTATATAATAATATCAATAAAAAAGAATATAAAAGAATAATCGATTCATTTACAATTCCTAAAATAGATTTAAAAGATTATAAAAATGTTTCATGTAATTTTAAAGATGTTTTCAGTTTTGTTAGTACTGATAAAATAGAAACTAAAAATATAAAAAAAGTTAATCATTTAGATTTATCTTTTGAACCGACCATTAATTTTAATGAGTTATTAAGTTTAATCCCAGAAGAAATGCTTAATGTAAGAAGCATATCTAAATCTGATAGAGAATTAATTTATCAATTATCATTTATTTATAATTTAAATAATGAAGCAATGAGTGAAGTATTAAGAAATAGTATTGTTGATAGAAAAATAGACATGGAAGTGTTAAAACAAAATTGTCGTAGTTTTTATAAATTTGAACACAAAGGAAAAATACCTAAAATAGTATTTCAAGATGATGTTTCTTCGTTTAAAGAAATTAATACAAGAAAAGATAAATTAATTAATCAATTTGAAACAACTAATCCTTATGAATTTTTGGCTTTAAAACAAGACTCTAAACCTACTGTTAAAGATTTGGAAATAATTGAATATTTAATGATTGAGCAAAAATTAAACCCAGGAGTAATAAATGTTTTAATTGATTATGTTTTAAAAATAAATAATAATAAATTAGTAAGAGGATTTGTTGAACAAATAGCTGTTCAATGGAAAAGAAGTAAAATTGAAACAGTATCTGATGCAATGGAATTTGCTTTAAAAGAATATGATCAAAAAAACACTAAAAAAGTTAAAGTTACTAAAAAAGAAAAAATTCCTAATTGGGTTAATCAAGATGTACAAGAAGAAATGTTATCCGATGAAGAATTAAAACAATTTGAAAGTGAGTTGGGTAGATGATAAGATTAAGTGATAATATAAAATGTGATATGGATGATTTAAAAAAATCGTATAATGAAGCATTAAAAAATAAAGATTTTAAAGATTTTATTAGTAAATTAAAATCTGATGATAATGTGTTAATGAAATATACATCAACATTAGAGGAGTGTAGCCTAGAATATAATAACTGTTTAAATTGTAAGGGATTAAAAGAATGTCAAAATCAATTAAAAGGATATGCTTACCTACCTAAAGTAGTTGGTAAAAATATAACATTTCATTTCAAACCTTGTAAATATAAATTAAATAATGATAAAAAATATGCTTATTCTAAAAATGTAAAATATTATAATTTGCCTAAAAGCTATTTAGATGCAACATGGGATAAGGTAGATAAAAGACTAGTTAGTAGAAAAGAAACAATTATTTGGTTAAATAATTTTATTAATAATCCAACTAATAAAGGATTATATTTAACTGGCAATTTTGGCTGTGGAAAAACATTTTTAGTTGTAGCTACATTTAACGAATTAGCTAAAAAAAATATTAAAAGTGCAATTATATTTTGGCCAGAATTTTTAAGAGATTTAAAGTCATCATTTGAAACTGATTATGAAGAAAAAATGGAATATGTTAAAAATGTGCCTTTATTATTGATTGATGATTTAGGTGCAGAAACGGCTACATCTTGGTCAAGAGATGAAATATTATGTCCAATATTACAACATCGTATGGATAATAATTTATCTACTTTTATAACATCTAATTTACCAATTGATTCTTTAGAACAACACTTATCACAGACTAAAGATGGAGTAGAATTAATTAAAGCAAAAAGAATAATTGAAAGAATTAAACATTTAACTGATGAAATAGAAATGATTAGTAAAAATATGAGAAACTGATATTTGTAAATGTAATTTGACTTAGTTTTAGTTTTAATGTATTATACTTAACAATATGTATGGGGGATTTGTATGAAAAATATTTTTATTAGTGAAATGCATGAAAAAGATGTTGAAAATTTTACTTCTGATTTTGGATTGTTTTTAAGACGTGTATCTGATAAACCATTTAAACATATGTGTAATTTATTTACTAATGCTAATATTATTTATCAAAACTATGGTAAGGGATTGTCAGATGAAGAATATTTTAGAAATTTAACTAATATATATGAGCCTTTAAATAATAAAAATATTAGTCCAGACAAGAACAATATTATTGTTGAAAGATATCCAGAATTAGATGATGAGCCATATATTTTTGTGTGCAATCATACCACACCAGAAGATATAGAAACTGTTTTAAATATAATAGATAGAAATGCTTATTTAGTTTTAGGGTCAATAGAATCTTTAAAATACAATCCTGAAATGTATTTAACTTGGTTAAATGGTATGATTCCATTTGATATTTTAGATGATAATCAAAGAAAAATTGTTTTAGAAAAGATGATTAGAGTTTTAAAAACTAACAGTATATTAATTTTCCCTGAAGGATCTCATAATTATAGTCCTAATAATTTGGTTAATAAATTGTTTACAGGCCCTGTGAATTTATCTTTAAAAACAGGAAGAAAAATTGTTATAATAACAATGATAAAAGATTTTGAAAATAATATTTCTTATATTGATGTAGGAAATCCAATTGATTTAAATAATATAAATTTGTTTGAAGAATTAAAAAAACAATCAGAAAAAGATTATGTTGAAGAATTAACTGCTTATATTAGGGATAAAATGGCTACTGCTGTTTACTATTTAATTTCAAGACATTTTAAACAATTAAAAAAGAATGATTATAAAAATATTGAAGAATATTTAAGAATGAAAAAAATAAAGTATGCTTTTGAAAAGTTGAAGTGGAATCATGATGTTTTTGATGCTGAATATTTGATTAGGAAAACAAAAGAAGATAGAGAATATGAAGATATATTAGAAAGTATGGTAAATTTAACTTTAAATCCTAATGCTCATATAGGTGGAAATAAATATTGGATTTTAAAGTTAATTGATTATTTAAATAAAGATACTATATATCGTATGAGAGAGTATTGGCAGGAATCAAATAAAGTTTTAAGAAAAGTTAAATAGTATTAATTTTTCTTTTTTTTATGGTACAATATACTTAAGGTGGTGTAATTATGATTGAGTTTGAAATACCTTTTGTTTGCTTAATATTTACTCTTCTTATTGCTATAGTATTTTTTAAAAAGAAAAAAGTAAAACTAGAAGAAAATTATTATTATAAAAATGTGTTAATTTTTACCTTATTGGTTAATATAACAAATTTTGTTTCACATTATGGTGCAAGTATATATTTAGTTGATAATGTAAATCATTGGTATGCTAATATATTTGCTCTTATAAATAAATTAGGATCATTATTTATTGTTATAATTACATTTAATGTTTTGTGTTATATTTTATACATAAGTTTTAAAAATTATCGAAAAAAATTTAAATTGTATAAAGTTATAAATTATATTTTTTATTTTATTGTTGGTATTTTAATTTTTATATTAGATTTTAAAGTTATTAAACAAGGAGAAATAACGAGTGGTACTGGTAGTTCTGTTATGTTTTCTTTTGGTATAGTATTTTTCAACCTATTTGTATCGTTTATTATTTCGCTAATAAATATTAAAAAATTTGATAAAAGATATTATTCAATATTTATAATCATTCCAATAATATTTTTATTAGGATTATTTGTTTTATATCATCCAGAATTTAATATATATGACTTAATATTGTGTTTATTATGTTATCTTATGTACTTTACTATTGAAAATCCTGATTTGAAAACTATTATCGAGTTAAATATGGCTAAGGAAAATGCTGAGAAAGCTAATCGAGCAAAATCTGATTTTTTATCAAGCATGAGTCATGAAATAAGAACGCCTTTAAATGCTATTGTTGGGTTATCTGAGGATATTGCCACTTACAAAGATAAGTTGCCACTAGAAGTACATGATGATATTGAAGATATTAAATCTGCTTCTCAAACTTTACTTGAAATAATTGGAAATATATTGGACATAAATAAAATTGAATCAGAAAAAATGGAAATAATTGAAGTTCCATACAATTTTAAAGAAGAAATTATAAGTATGTGTCGTGTAACTATAACTAAAATAGATGGAAAAGATATAAAATTTAAATTAAACATAGCTGATGATATTCCATATGAATTAATTGGAGATAAAGTTCGCATTAAACAAATTATTAATAATCTGTTAAGTAATTCTATAAAATATACTTTAAAAGGCGAAATTAATTTAAATGTAAAATGTATTAATAATTATGAAAAAAAGTTTACAACTTTAATAATATCATGTCAAGATACAGGAAGGGGAATAAAACCAGAATATATTAATAAATTATTTGATAAATTTGAAAGATTAGATGTAGAAAAAAATACTACCGTTGAAGGGACAGGCTTAGGACTTGCAATAACAAAAAAATTAGTTGAAATGATGGGTGGAAAAATTAACGTTCAATCACAATATAATATAGGCTCAATATTTATAGTTCAAATACCACAAAAAATTAGTTTGATTGAAAAACCGATATCTGAAAAAGATTTAGATGTACAAAATATTAATCAAATTAATATATTAAAAAATGATGAAACTAAAATTCCTACACCATCACAAAATGGTAATAAAAAAATTCTTATAGTAGATGATAATAAATTAAATATTAAGGTTGCTATCAAATTATTAAAAGATTTTAATTATGAAATAGATTCATGTTATGATGGAATTGAGTGTTTAAAAAAAATTGAAGATGGAAATATATATGATTTGATATTAATGGATATTATGATGCCAAATATGAATGGTGAGGAATGTCTTTTAAAATTAAAAGGACTAGATTCATTTAAAACACCAGTTATTGCTTTAACTGCTGATGCGATATCTGGTGCAGAACAAAAATATAAATCACTTGGATTTATTGATTATATTTCTAAACCATTTTCCAAAGAACAGATAAAAAATAAATTAGATAAAATATTTAATGATAGTAATTAATAAAAATGGATATTTAATTTGGGTATTTCTAATAAAAATGCCTTTTTATATGGTATAATAACTATTGTTATTTATGATTATATGAGGTGGTAAAAAATGATTAAAGGAAAACCATTTGTAAAATGGGCTGGAGGAAAAAGACAAATTATAGATAAATTGAAACAATATGTTCCAGATGAATTTAATACTTATTATGAACCATTTGTTGGTGGGGGTGCTTTATTATTTGAATTATCTCCTAAAAACGCAGTTATTAATGATTATAATAAAGAACTTATGAATGTATATGAATGTATTAAAGATTATAAAAAATTTGAATCTATGTGTAAAGAGTTAAATCACCATGAAACTATGCATTCTGAAGATTATTATTATGAAATTAGAAATTTGGATAGAGATAAAAAGAAATTTAGTAAATTGGCTGATTATAAAAGAGCTGCTAGAACTATTTATCTTAATAAATCTTGTTTTAATGGACTATATAGAGTAAATAGTAAAAACGAATTTAATGTCCCTTTTGGAAAGAAAAATAAAGTTAATACTTACGAAGGACAAAATCTAGGAATTATATGTGGTTTTTTAAACTATAACAATATTACATTATTATCTGTTGATTTTGAAGAAGCAGTGAAAGATGCTAAAAAAGGAGATTTTATTTATTTTGATCCTCCGTATGATTCTGACACTAACACTTTTAATAGTTATACTGAAGATGGATTTGATAAAGAAGAGCAAAAAAGACTTGCAGAAGTATTTAAAAATTTGGATAAAAGAGGTTGTTATGTAATGTTATCAAATCATAATACAACTTTGGTTAATGAATTATATAAAGATTATAATATTCATGTTATTGAAGCTAAAAGAAATATTAATGCTAATGGGAAAAAAAGAGGAAAAGTAGAAGAAGTAATTATTACTAATTTTGAAAACAAGAGGGGATTCAATAATGAATGATAGGCAATTCACTATATTGTGTAGTTTAATTACATTTATTTTATCTTTATTTTCTTCACTACTCATTAAAGCATATGATAATAGTAAAGCAAAGAAGAAACAAAAATATAATGAGTTTTACAGAGAATTTTATATTATTTGGAACAAAATTCATCAAGGTAGAGCATATGATTTTACAGATTTAAAAAAAGCGGACAGAGAAAGTGTTGTAGATTTTTTGTTAGAACACTATTATTATGCTTCTAAAAAATTACAAATCCTAATATATGAATTAAAAACAGCTCGATTAGATAATTTTGGTAATAATAATAGCGAAAATAAACGAATTTGCAATCAATGTTATAGAGAAATAATTGGCTATATGACAGATAAAGAACAAAAATATAGAAAAAAATATAATAATATAAATTATTAAAAAGAAATAAGGTATAAATATTGTATAATATATATGAATATATGAGGAGGTAGTTTGTATGAGTAAGAAATGTTATTATGAAAATAAAAATTTTAAACTTATACAAGGTGATTCGTTAAAAATACTTAAGTATATTGAACCTAAAAGTATTGATATGATTTTTGCAGATCCTCCTTATTTTTTGTCTGGTGATGGAATATCTTGCAGTAGTGGTAAGATGGTAAGTGTTAAAAAAGGTGCATGGGATGAAAAGATAGATATTAAAGAAAAGCATAAATTTAATAGAAAATGGATTAGATTATGTAAAGAAGTTTTAAAAGATGATGGGACTATTTGGATAAGTGGAACTATGCACAACATATATTCAATAGGTATGGCACTTGAAGAAGAAGGATTTAAAATTATTAATAATATTACTTGGAAAAAATTAAATCCACCTCCTAATATTAGTTGTAGAGCTTTTGTTCATTCAACTGAAACAATATTATGGGCAAAGAAAGATATAAAAAATGCTAGACATAAATTTAACTATGGACTGATGAAAAAAATGAATGATAATAAACAAATGAAAGATGTTTGGGAAACATCTTTAACTAAGTCTAGTGAAAAAAGGTGTGGTAAACACCCAACACAAAAACCAATTGAATTGTTAGAAAAAATTATTTTAGCATCAACTAATGAAGAAGATCTAATTTTAGATCCTTTTAATGGTAGTGGTACTACTGGTATTGTTGCTAGTAGATTAAATAGAAAATATGTCGGAATTGAAAAGGAAAAAGAATATTTAGATTTGACTATAAAAAGAAAGGAGAGCGATATATATGAACAGAAATTTTAATGAATGGTTAAGCAAATTTAAATCAAGTATATCAGATTATACTTATTATGTTGATTTTGAGAAAATATACAAAAATGTTGATAAAGTAAAAATTGAACTTAATATTTTAAATTCATTAATCGGTAGTAAAAATATTGAAGAAGAATTTAAAAATATTTTAATTAAATATCCAGAAACTTTAGAATGTATTCCTGTTTTACTAGCAATAAGATCAAACGAAATATTTGTTAAAGATGAAATAAATGAATATTTATTTAAATTTGATAAAATGGTTTATTCTATTTCTGATTATGTGAGATTTATGAAAGAATCAGGATTATTTGATTTGTTACAAAATCATATAATTAATAATTTACATGATTATGTATTAGGAATAGAAGTTGGATTAGATTCAAATGGTAGAAAAAATCGTGGTGGCCATTTAATGGAAAATTTAGTCGAAAACTATATTGAAAAAGCAGGATTTGTAAAAGGAAAGAATTATTTTAAAGAAATGTATTTAAAAGATATAGAAAGAAAATGGAATCTTGATTTAAGTTCTATGTCAGGTAATAATGTATCAACAAAAAGATTTGATTTTGTTATTAAAACCGATAGTCAAGTTTATGTGATAGAAGCTAATTTTTATACTGGTGGTGGATCGAAGTTAAATGAAACTGCAAGAAGTTATAAAATGTTAGCACAAGAATCTAAAAAAGTTAAAAATGTAACATTTATTTGGATAACTGATGGTATAGGTTGGAATAGTGCTAGAAAAAATTTAGAAGAAACATTTAATGTGTTAGATACAATGTATAATATTAGTGACTTAGAAAAAGGAGTTTTAGAAAAATTAATTTAGTTTAAAATCATTGAGAAAATCAATGATTTTTTAGTACAAAAACATATACAACTATTTTATTACTTCATATTATAAACTAGGTAAGGAGGATTAAGATGTTTAATAAAAGATGTTGTTGTAATAAAGGTTTTATGCCACAACCTATGCAACCAATTTATGAACCTATGATCAATAATTGTGTTGAAAAAGATTTTTATTGTGAGGTACCACATATTTGTCCTATAAATACTCACACAATTAATAGAGTTCATTATGTTCATAGTTATACTCCAAAGTATACTTGTTCTGAAGAAACACAAATCATAAATGATGATTGTGGATGCAATATGTTTAAATAAAAAGTCCAACATTTTGTTGGATTTTATTTTGTTATTTTATAATAAGTTGATTCAACATCACTATTTAATTCTAATAATACCTCGTAATTTTTATAACCAGATTTTTCTAAAACTAAATTTAAAATTTCATCTTTATTTAACCAATTTTTAATACATAGTATAAATTCGTTAGATTCATTTAATTCTTTATTATTTAATATTTCAAAATCATGAATATTTTTATTTAAGATTAGTGAAGCTTTATAAGTATTAAATTCTGGTAATGAACTTAAATGAGTAAAGTAATTATCAAATACATAAACAAAATATTTATCACTATTATCTTTAGCTAATTCCATAGCTTTTTCATAATCCTTATATAAATAAACTGGGGTATTATTATATAAACCATTAATGCTTAGTAATAAACTAATTGATAATCCAACTATGAAAATAGTTTTTTTATTATCAAATAAGAATGTTAAAATATATAATATTGCTATAGATATAACTGGGAATAATAACATCATATATCTAGAAGTATAATTTTCTCCTAAAAAAGGTGCTATTTTAGATATGGTCATAATAAATAAAATAATAGGTAAAAATATAACAATAATATTTAATTTGTTTTTTAATATTTCTTTTTTATTTATTTTATGTATAACTGCAATAATTAATCCAATAATTAGAAGGTAGATAATATTTTGTAATCCAAATAAATCAATTAATTGATTACCATAATACTGTAAACTTTCTAAAAAAATTTTAGTTTTAGCCTCGCTACTACCTATACCACGATAAGAAAAGAATATATCTTCAATACAAAATGGGTAAATAACTATACCAATTAAAGCTGATATGACATGTAGTTTTAAAAAGTCAAACCATTTTTTATATTTTTTGTTGAGTAATAAATAAATTGATAAAATAATAAATATTAAAACTATGTAAATACAAAAATAATATTGGGTTAAAAATCCTAAGATAATTGTTAAAATAAACCAAAATTTATCTTTTACTTTGAAATCATCTTTAATAAATTTGATTATAAAATATAAATATAAAATACTAAAGAAAGTAACCATCATATACATTCTTTGAAACATGACAGTACTAATACATCCTATACTAGCACCATATAAAATCATAGATGGAATAACTAACTCTTTATGATTTAATGCTTCAACTATTTTTTTAATAATTAGTAAAACACCGATAAAGAAAATTAAATTAAGACTAAATATTATATATTTGGTAAAATTATTATAAAAAAGTGTTGATGTTAAATGGACAAGATAATAGAAGAATGGTGGATGAACATCTCTTGCTTGATTTTGATAAACAGAAAAATAATTAAAAACATCTCCTTTTTGAATGGCTAGATATTCTAATGCATCTTCTTTATATTTCCAAGTAGGAATTTCTTTAGATAATATCTCATCCTTATTAAAATATTCAATATTTGTTTTATATTTAATTAAATTATTAATTCGATTGCTTAAGCTACCCGTTAAAACTTGTTTATATAAAATATCTTGATTAGCTTCTGCATATCCAAACCATCTATAAACATTATCATATTTATAATTGCTTGATCCATATGAGAATATTTCATCTTCATGAAAACCCTGTTTCTGATTAATAAAATAAAACATTAATCCACATAAGATAACAATCGTTAGAATAATAAACTTATTTTCTTTTAAGTATTTCATCATAATCACCTAAAGGTATTATATCATATCTTTTTAAAATATTCCTCTAATGTTAAATTATTTTCATAAATATATTTAGCTACCTCAATTCCAACATAACGATAATGCCATGGCTCATATTTAAAACCTGTTATATGTTCTTTTCCTTTAGGATATCTTAAAATAAAACCATATTTATGAGCATTATTTTTCATCCAAATAAATTCTTTAGAGTTTTCAAAATTATCATAATCTTTGTTGGAACCTTCAACATCTACTGCTAAACCAGTTTGATGTTCGGAATGTCCTGGTTTAGCTGAACAATCTAAGGCATAGTTCAAACTTTTTTCTTTAACATAATAATTGAACAATTCATTTTGATAATTATAATCACGATAAGCTGATACTGCTACTATTCTATAGCCTAGTTTATTTGCATCACTACTTAATTTTTCAAAAGCTATTTTAGCTTCTTTTTTTAAGTATTTATCTTTATTAGCATATTTTAAAGAAATACTTTCTAAATCTTTTGGAATATAACTACTTAGTAATTGATTATTTTTATTAACCAAAACTAATATATCATCAGGATTTTCAATGAGTTTAATATTTTTATAAAATACTTCTTCATCTTTATTAAAAAACAATAAAATTAAAATACCAATAATTATATAATAAGCTTTTTTTAAATTTTTTTCCATGATATTCACCTATAATAATTATATGCAAATTCCTAAATTTGGTATAAGTTTTGTAAGTTTTATGATATAATAATTTTGGTGAATATAAATGAAAAAATACGTATTAATTATTTTAACAGTTGCTTTTATAACAATGTTGCCACTTTTTACTAGTGATTATAAATCAAGCCATGATACCAAATTCCATTTAACTAACATTGATAGTTTAACAGAACAAATAAAAAAAGATTTTTTTAATCCAAGTAAAATAGTTGGGAATATTGGTAATGATTTTGGGTATGGAACAAATTTATTTTATCCTTCTCTAAGTCATTATGTAGCATCTTATATAAACGTTGTTATAGATAATCCAGTTATTAGTGTGGAGATAGTTTATTTTATAAGTTTATTTTTATCTGGAATTAGTATGTTTCTATTGTCTAAAGCATTATCTAAAAATGATTATATTGGATTAATATCCGCAATTATTTATATGCTTTTTCCATATCATTTATCTGATATTTATATAAGAGATGCAATAGGTGAAAGTTTACTTTTTATATTTTTACCTTTAATTTTATTGGGATTATATGAATTATTTAATGATAATAATAAGAAATTTTATATATTTTTTGTAATAGGATATGTTGGTGGTATATTATCGCATTTAACAATGATGACATATTTTACTGTTTTAATTTTAATATTTTTAATTTTTAAATATAAAAAAAGTATTAAATATATAAAACAATTTGTAATAGCATCAATATTTATTTTAGCTATTGCTTCACCATTTTTAGTTGCTTTATTACAACAAAGATTACTAGGTAATTATAATGTATTTGTAGAAGGCGTTATGGTTCAAGGAACTTGGGGGAATGCCTTAAATATTTTAAAATATATTATGATAGGAGATAATTGGGGAACAGGAGAAACAAGATTTTATATTGATTTGATTGTTTTAATTTTATTATTTTTAACATTAAAGAAATATAAACAATATAATAATAAATATTATAATTGCATTTTAATATTTGGTATAATTAGTTTAATTTTATCAAGCAAATTATTTCCTTGGGATTTATTACCTAAATCATTCAGAATAATCCAATTTCCATGGCGATTTGTAACATTTGTTTCCTTATCAATTAGTATTTTAGCACCACTTTGTATAAGTAAATTTAATGACAAAAAAATGTTAAGTATTATTTTAATTATATTTATGGTATTACTTGCTCAACCTAACTTAAAACAAGCAACTAATGAAGTTATTGATGTTAATAATTTAGAATATTGGTATGGTCTAGGATATCAAAAGGAATATTTACCAGTTAATACTGCTAATAATTTAGACTATTTTGATAATCGAAATCATGATATAATAATTAAAGAAGGAAATGCTAATGTTGAAATAATTAATAATGATGTTCCATATTTAGAATTTAAAGTTGATGGTAATGCAACTGTTGAGTTACCTAGAATTTATTATATTGGCTATACATTATTAAATGAAAATAATGATAAAGTTGATTTTTATGAAAACGAGTATGGTTTTATTGAAGCTAAATTGGAAAGTGGAACTTATAAATTAGATTTTACTGGAACTAAATATGATCAAATAGCTAAATTTGTTTCAATAATTAGTATATTAGGATTTGGAGTGTTTGTATGGAGAAAAAAATAAGTGTTATAGTACCTTGTTACAATGAAGAAGAATCATTACCAATTTTTTATGAAGAAATAAATAAAGTAATGAATGAAATGAAAAAGGTTAAGTTTGAATTAATATTTATTAATGATGGTTCAAAAGATAGAACTTTAGAAATATTAAGAGAATTAGCTAAAAAAGATAAACATGTAAGATATATATCTTTTTCAAGAAATTTTGGTAAAGAAGCTGGTATTTTAGCAGGTTTAGAAGCATCAGTTGGTGATTATGTTTGTATGATGGACGTTGATTTACAAGATCCACCACATTTATTAATTGAAATGTATGAAACACTACAAAATAGTGATTATGATTGTGTTGCGACTCGTAGTGTTTCAAGAAATGGATATTCATTTTTTAGAAAATTATTTACAAAGTGGTATTATAAAATAATGAATAAAATATCTAAAACAGAAATAGTAGATGGAGCAAGAGATTTTAGATTGATGTCTAGACAAATGGTTGATGCAATTTTATCTTTAAAAGAATATAATAGATATTCTAAAGGTATATTTAGTTGGGTAGGATTTAAAACTAAATGGTTAACATTTGAAAATACAGAAAGAGTAGCAGGAACTACTAAGTGGAATTTTTGGAAGTTATTTGCTTATTCAATGGAGAGTATCGTTGGCTTTTCAACTGTTCCTTTATTAATTTCTTCAATAGCAGGAATATTATTTTGTATTATTTCATTTATAATGATTTTAGTTATTATTATTAAAACTTTAATATTTGGAGATCCAGTATCAGGTTGGCCTAGTTTAGTATGTATTATATTTTTTGTAAGTGGTGTTCAACTATTCTGTTTGGGAATAATAGGACAATATTTATCTAAAACATATTTAGAAGTTAAAAATAGACCGGTATATATAATCAAGGAGACTGAAAAAGATGTTAAATAAGTTACTTAATTTATATAAAAAATATAAAGAAATAATTAATTATTTAATATTCGGAGTACTAACTACTTTAATTTCGATTGTTACTTATGCAATTTTCACTAAAGTATTTCATATTGATTATTTAATAAGCAATGTATTATCATGGATAATAGCTGTTTTATTTGCTTATATAACTAATAAAATATATGTATTTGAAAGTAAATCAAAAAAAAATATTAAAGAGATAACTAGTTTTTTCTTTTTTAGAGTTGTTTCATTAATTATCGAAATGATTATATTGTATATATTTGTTGATATATTACATATTGATGATTTGGTAACTAAAATAATTGCTCAGATTATTGTAATTGTTTCTAATTATGTATTTAGTAAAGTGTTTGTCTTTAATAAAAATTAAATTTAACTATTCTTGTTTTAGAATGGTTTTTTTGATATACTTTTTATAGGTGATTATATGAAAAAAAATATGAAATTTAAAGTAATGTTATTTATAATATTAACAATCATAGTAGTTTGTTTATTTTTCTTTTTTAATAAAAAAGAGGAAGTAAATAATCCAGAAAGTAATATAGATAATCCTAGTGAAGAACAAAATAATGAAGTAGAAAACAAACCAGATGAAGTTGGAACTAATTATTTAAATGATATAAAATATACAGTTAAAGTTGATAAAGAAATAGAAGATGTAATAGTTGAATTTTTAAACGTTTATTATAATTCAATTAAAGAATTAAAAGAAAATGACATGACTTATCTATTTAAAGATTCTACTTCAGAACAAGCTTTAATAAATCAAACAGCAGTATCCTTATTAATTGAAACTAGAAAATTAAAACCAAATGATTTAAGTTTAGATAAAGCAAAATATGATTTAGATTTTATTGAAGTAAATACTAATGGTAATGCAGTAAATATTACTGTATTAGAAAATAATTATTTAAACTTTAATTTTATGAAAGAAATTGAATCTAAAATTTACAATATTGAAAATGAATTTACTTTAGAAAAAGTAGATGGTAAATATAAAATAACTAAATATAATAAAGTTCAAGATTTTTTTGTTATGATAACTGATTTATATAGTGGTGGTGGTAAAACTAAATTAGATCAAATTAAGCAAGATTATTTAGACTTAATAAATGAAAAACTAAAAAAAGATAGAAAAGATTATAATGACTTCTTAAATGGAACAGGTATAAATAGGAAAACTTGTGATCATGAATATAATAGGGAAGAGGCTTTAAAACAAACTGTTTGGGTTAATAAAAGAGATCCTGAATGGATGGAGTTTGATTCTAATTGTCAAAATTTTGCGTCTCAAGTATTATATAGCGGTGGAATTCCTATGGATTATACTGGTAGTGCTTCACAATATTTACAATGGAAAGGTTATGATTATTCATATAATGAAAGTGAAACAGCAAGTGGGTTGGTTTATACTTGGACGTATGTTCCATATTTTAGAGAATATGCTTTAAATAATACAGGGTATGGATTATGTGCAACAGTAGATGAAAACTTATATTATGCTGAAGCAGGCGATGTTATTCATGTAGGTACTACTGGACCTACTAGACATGCTTTAGTTGTAATAGGCGATTATAAAAAAGATGGTAAAACAATTGATATATTAGTTAATTCAAATACAGTTGATTTAGAAAACTATCCTATTTCTGCTTATTCGTATCCTTATGTTAGTTTAATTAAAGTTTATGGATGGAATGAATGAAAAAAGATATTATAAAAATAATAGCAATTATATTAATAATAATTGGATGTATTGTTATATACAATAAAATAGATACGAATAAAGAAGTTGAAATTGTAAGTTTAGAAATTTTCTAAACTTTTTTGTAATAAAAAAAGATAGAATAATCTATCTTAGCAAGCATTTTTATATTCACAATAATATGCATAATATTCATCGTAGGTTAAACCGCTTTCTTTTACTTTAGTAGCTAGATCTTTACCAACGTATCTATAATGCCATGATTCATAGTTGTATCCAGTTATATATTCTTTACCTTTAGGATATCTCAATATAAATCCATATAAGTGAGCATTTTCTTGTAGCCATTCAAATTCTAAAGTATTTTCAAATTCATTTCCAACATCTCCATCTGTAACTATATCTAATGC
>DVJX01000049.1 GCA_018716405.1 Candidatus Faecisoma merdavium
TGCTTGTGTTCAATTACACGAGTATATGGAGTTTCTGCATCAGTATAATTAATTACTGCATTACCTTGGTAATTATCAACATCTTTTTCTTCAGTTTCAAAACGAAGTGAACGGTATTCTAGTTCGCCTAACTTATAATCGAAAAACTTATCAATCATACCTGTGTAAACAATCTTATCAAAGTCTTTTAAATATTCATCTTTATTATCAAAGAAATCAGTATTTAATTTAACCTCAATGTTTTCATTATCAAGCATTTTTTCAACAATTTGAGTATATCCACCTTTAGGAATTCCTTGATAATCATCATTGAAGTAGTTATTATCATAAGTTAATCGAACCGGTAAACGTTTAATGATGAATGCTGGTAATTCAGTAGCCTTTCTTCCCCATTGTTTTTCAGTGTAACCTTTAATTAGCTTTTCATAGATATCACGTCCAATCAATGAGATAGCTTGTTCTTCAAGATTTTGTGGCTCTTTTCCTGCCATTTCTTGACGTTGTTCATTGATTTTCTCAAGAGCTTCTTGAGGAGTTCTTACTCCCCACATTTCACTAAAAGTATTCATATTAAATGGCAAATTGTACATTTTGCCATAATAATTAGCTACGGGTGCATTTGTGTATCGATTAAATTCAGCAAATTGTTGTACATACTCCCACACTTCTTTATTTGAGGTATGAAAAATATGTGCTCCATATTGATGAACTTGAATTCCATCAACTTCTTTAGTATAAATATTTCCTGCTAAATGATCTCTTTGTTCAATTACAGTAACCTTATTACCACGTTTTGCTGCTTCATGAGCAAATACTGCACCAAATAAGCCTGATCCTACTACTAAATAATCCATCTTTTTTACATCAATTCCTCACATTTTTATTTTAATTTTCTTAAAGATTCGTTAATAGCCTTTTTTGTAAACCAGCCACTTGCTAATTTTTGAGACATACTGTGTACGTTATTTGCAATATTTTTATATTTTTCCGGTGTGATTTTTTCTAAAATATTTGGTATATCATTCAATGAATTGATTTGATAGCCTAAATTATTTTCACATATAAAGCGTGCCTCAGCAGCTTTACGCCAGATGAAAACTGGTAAACCTGATACTAAATATAATGAAAGTTTATGTGGATTATTATATTTTAAATAATTACCAAAATCTCCATTACAAGTATCTATACTTGCACCATCCCATATTAATCCAAATCCATTATCTAATATTTCTGGTATTTTTTCAGCTGGCACAATGCCCTTATATTTAATATTTTTAAACGAACTTAAATTAAAATTAGGACCATACAGAGTAAAATTAGTATTTATTTTATCTAAAAATTGTAAGTATTTAGTTTTTTGTTCATCTAGATTTCCAGCAATAGTTACTTCTTTAGAAAATCTGACTGACTTATTTGATATATCTGCATCAACTAGATAATCAAAAATTTCCAAATTGACTAACTGATCTTGTGGATATCCCTTCTTGACAAAAAAATCAATCATTTTTGCGTTGTGCACAATTATAATATTAGCTAATTTTAGCATTTCATCAAATTGTCTTTTTTGAAATGGATCATTATATGCAACACGTAATTCTTCAACATCATGAACTACAAAAATTAATCGTACATTTTTTTCACTTTTCAATTTTTTTAAAAATCTACTTCTTCCCATCTGTTTGACATAAATAGGAGCTTGAATCAATATAACAGACTTAGGTTTTATCGCATTATATATTTTTTTCCATTTACTTCTATAACCAACTTGAGTTTTAAATTTACTTAAATACGAGGTAGAATCGAACTTTAATTTGACTATTAGCTCTTCAAAATCTAAATCATTTGCTATTTTTCTTATATCACTAGGTGCTTTACTACCTGCATTAGCAACATCTTCAGATTCAAAAACTATTTGATACTTTTTCATCATTTCTCCCAATCAAAATTACATTGTAAACAGACGGACAAAGACATCTTCTTTAATCTTATCTGTGTTTATTTATAAGATATATAATTTCTCCCTTAATACCGCGTTTTATAATTACGTTTTTCATTCGAAGAGGTAAATTTATAATCTGAGCTATCTGATGTCCCTGTTTTGCGCCATATTTTCTTATTAATTTAGCTTCACGTGCATGTATTATTTTTTCTTGTGGTGTTTTCCAAGATTCACCAAAAAGATGGACGGTATAAGATTCTTCTGTTAGATTTATTAATCCTGTTTTATAATCTTTTGGACTAAAATACTCTGTAGGAAATACTTCTAAATTATCTACTTTTTGTCGACTATTATTAAGTTTCAATCCATGCTTTACAGAGATTTTTGTGAATAAAATTGTATTTGGCTCTTCACTCGTACATAATCCGCTTTGATACATACTAAGCCACTCTGAGAATAACTCCGTTTTAGGTTCAGTCGCTAAAAAAGCTGTACTTAACAAGTCCATGCTTTCAAAACCGCAAATTGCCGTATAATTCAACAACGAATCAAAGTTTTTCAATACTTTAACATCGGTATCTAAGTAAAAGCCTCCATAATTTACTAACGCATATAAACGAACATAATCTGATACAAAAGCCCATTTCTTTTCCTTATACATTTGCTTAGTAAAGTCATTATTGTTTATATCAAAGTTAGTTTCATCCCACATTTTAAATTTATAATCTGGCATTTTTTTCTGCCAATCCATAATTTGCTCTTTCACTTTTGGGGGAAGTGGGTTTCCACCAAACCAGCAATAATGAATAATTTTTGGTATCATATTTTACCTATACCTTAATCCTTTAGACAATAATCTATAAACTCTCCGTAATTATTAAATACTGGTTTATGAACTTCTAACTCTTTTGCACTATTCTCATAATTTCCCATCAAAGTCAACATTTCATGAAATGTCTTTACATCATCATTTTTCTTAAATAGGAAAAAATATTCAGTCAATTTAGATTCCGGAGGAATTACTCCAAATCTTAATTTATATTCACGTACATAAGCCTTTGCTTCAGATAATTGTCTTTTTTCTCTTTTTGCTTTAAAATCAGCTAAACTCATTATCTTTTTGGCAGGATTTCCAGCATATACTGAATTATCTTCTACTATTCCACTTACGACGGCATTAGCTCCTATTATTACATTATTTCCTACATGACTACCACCTAAAATCGTGGCCCCCCATCCAATAAATACGTTATTTCCTATTTCAGTCTTTCTCTGATTACCATAAATATAGACATATTTTTTTTTCAAAACTGACCAACTATAATCATGGGTTAAGATAGTAACTGGTCCAGTAATTTGAACATCATTTCCAATCGTCAATAAATGCGGATTTTGAAAATCAATAGTAGTGTTAAAAGGTCGATACAATTTTACATTAGTTCCTACTTTTATGCCTTGTTTTCTTAAAAAATTAATATAAGCCTCACTACTAGCACGATGACCTAACACTAATTTTTTTATTTTATCTTTAAGCATTATCAAATCTCCTAGTAACTAAATCTTTCTTCTCTGATTTTGATTTAACATCTGCACTCAATAAATAAAAATATGGAAAGAAATAATATGCTTCATTATAGTTATTTTCTAGAAATGC
Source organism: Candidatus Faecisoma merdavium (assembly GCA_018716405.1). Classification (GTDB taxonomy): domain Bacteria; phylum Bacillota_I; class Bacilli_A; order RF39; family UBA660; genus Faecisoma; species Faecisoma merdavium. Next base: position 3,594 of record DVJX01000049.1, read on the forward strand.
ATAACAACTACATAAAATTGCTACAGTGATCAACATATATCTCTTATTTTTTATTGCTTTCTTTATAAGTTGAATATAAGCCATATATATAGGAATGATGGTAATGATCCCTATTGTTAATAGTTGTGTTACATAAGCACTATCAACAGTGTTATATCGTTGATTTGAAAGCGAACCTGTTAAATAATTATATGCTAAATTAGCAGTATCAAAGAAATCTATTTTTTGGCCAAATAAAGAAAGCCCATACTTCACAAAATTATTATAATTAAGATATGGACGATAACTAAAGAATCCATCTACTATATTACGAAATGGATTAAAAATTGCTTGTGGATATAAATAAAGCAGTAAGCAAGTAAATATCATTACTAATATTTGAAAAGCCTTCATAATAAATTTGCTAAAACTTTTATCTTTATCTATTCCTCGTTTTACCCATAAATATAAAAATGGTAATAAAATAAGAACTAATGCTGCCGTCTGAGTCTTCGTAAATATATTTACAAAAATAATAGTAACCAATATCATTACCAAGGAACTTACTTTTAAGCGCTTTTGTAAACACAAAATTAAGAAAATAATTGTAATGATAATCATTGATACTGTATTAGGTTCTATAAATCCGAAGGATATACCATTTCTTCTACCAATACCTGCGTCAGAAATACCCATTAGATATAGGAAAAATCCTATTAAAAAAATAGTGCTAAATGAAATCAATAACGTCCGTAAAATATCATCAAATTTAACTTTTCGAGAAGCTAAAATAAGTAAGAGATATCTTAACCAACTTGTGCTTCTATTAAAATAAAATTCTAAAAGAAAAATTGTTATAACTAAAAATATAATAATATACTCTTTAACAGAATATCCCGCATCAATCGTTAGCATAACTAAGATTGGATAGGAGATTAATTGTGCAGCCAAGTTTATTATATTCACAGTTGTATTAGTTGAAAAAATATATATTGTAGACAAACTATATGTAAAACACAACAGAAATAGACACAGATTATATATTAAGCCGATTTTGGGATTTGGCTCTATGTCCCTAGCCGTTAACTCATTATTCAAAATCATTCACCCATTAATTACATTACACCTAACTTACTTAAAGCGGTTAAAACCCCACTCATTTTATATTTAATCATTAAAATAAAACACAATTGACTCTTTCCTAACTTTTTTATGGGATAGTTTTCAATTGCCTGCTCTAAAGTAAGGTTATTACACATGTTTTTAATATGATCATATCCACTTCTAAAGGTATTATGTTTTTCTTGAGATATAGCCGTTCTCACATTAATAAATAGATTTTTACTTAATCTTTGTTTAGCCTCTTCATAGATGATTGAATCCCTTAACTTTTTTGTCATACATTCAAAAAAATACACATTTTTTTGAAATCTATCTTCTTTATAGACTTGAGTCAAAGAAGTAGGATTTAAACGATAATAATAAGTGGCAGCAGAGATAAGTTGTACTGATTTACAGAATCTATAATAATCAGTATCCCATACAATATCTTCTGAAATTAGCTCTCTTTCCGAAACAAACGATAACTTATTCTTTTTAATTATATTAACAGAATATAATGTATTCCAGACTGAAGGTCTAATCGAATCATGACTATTGGGACTGCTACCCAACATTTTAACAAGTAATTTCGTATAAATATCCTTCTCAGCAAATATTTGCGAAGAATACTTCTCTACATATAATTTTTTTCCAGTATCGTTAACTTTTGTAAATCCACCAATAACTGTATCATTTTTACCATTATATAAACCAGCAACTAAACAAGAAATCGCGTTTTTATCCAAATAATCATCACTATCTACAAATGTAACGTACTCACCCTTTATTAAACTCATACCATAATTTCTTGTTAAACCTAATCCTGAATTTTTTTTATGATAAGAATATACATTTTTATACTTAGCTGCAAAATCATCACAGATTTCTCCACTTGAATCTTTAGAGCCGTCATCAATTAGTAAAATTTCTATATTTGAATACGTTTGATTAACTAACGAATTTAAACATTCTATTAAATATTTTTCTACATTATAGACAGGTACAATTATTGAAACTAATGGTAACAAAAAAACACTCCTTGTATACTTTCAGATTATTTATGAACAGAATGTGACTTAACAATGCTCTATTACACCATAAAAATTGCTCTACTCTATGCCATCTAAAATATCATTTAATTTATGAATAAAAACTTTATTATTAAACTTATATTCTTTCAATCGTATTTCTTGTGCTTTACCAAGTACACTTTTTAAATTCGAGCAATCACTTTCTAATACAATTTCTTTTTTAGAAAACCCGTAGGCAATTTGTTGTTGGTGATCATCCACATGTTCATTATATTTTTTTAATCTTGGAACTACTATTACAGGCTTATTATTTTTTTTGGCTTCTAAGATCGTACCAACACCTGCATGTGTTATTAATAAATCACAATTTTTTATATTTTGATTGTACTCAATCTGAGACATAAATTTTATCGTTTTATAATTTTTGGGAGAATATGTTGAGTAACCAGCCTGGCATATCACCTTATCAACAATATCTTTATTTTCTATAAGATTATCTATAGTTTTAAGTAATCTATTAAATTGAAATTTTTGAGTGCCTACTGCAATAAATATCATAATTAAAAAATGCCTCCAAAGTATTTAGCTTTTGGATAATATTTTAATAACTCAGGCCATTGTACAATAAATTCATCAGCAACTTTATACATTATTTTTCCCGTTAAAGACGGATTATAAATTCTAGCAAATGATTCAATATAGATAACTTTTTTATGATGCAATTTTGCAAGAATGCAAATTGGCACTGTCACGAGAGCCCCCGTCGAAATAATGACTTCTGGATTAACATCATTATATATTTTTCTAGATTTTAAAAATAATTTTACAAAATTTAAAAGAAAATGCTTTTCTTTTCTATTAATTTGCTGTACCTTGAAAACTTTTTCAAACAGACTATTATTTAATTGATTTGTTTCTGTTAACAAGTAAGATTTATTTTGAATAATTATTTTGTTTAATTGTAATAACTCGGTTAAATGTCCGCCTGAAGAACAAGTAAATAAAATTTTCAAATTCTACTCCTTATAATATAAACTACCATAATAATCTTTTAAAATATGACCACTTTCACTTGCGTCATATCCCTTTTGTTTCAACTTCTTTTGATTATCGATACTTCTTAAGGATCTATCATCTATTTTTGTATTTCTCACTGATGACACCCAATCATTTATCTCTAAAGGAACAAAATTACAATTACCTGTTATATCAATTTCTTTGGGTACTTTCGTTGATATAATACACGGCAATCCAGATGCAAGTGCCTCAATAATAACAAAAGGTTGTCCTTCAAAACGCGACGGCAATACAAAAATATCCATTGCTGCAAGATAATCTGGTACATTAGACACTGCTCCAATGGTCATAATTCGTTTCTCTAATTTTTCATTCTTAATAGTCTGAAGAAACTCATTATATAAATTACCTTCACCTATCAACACTAATTTATACTTCTCATCTAGTCGCTTTATTAAATCTATTAAAAATTCCTGATTTTTTTGATAATTAAAGAGACCCACATGTCCTAATAAAATATCTGTTTTTTTTAAATTGAATTTTTGCCTGAAATTTTTTCTTTTTGTTAAATTAAATGTATATTTATCAAAAAATATACCATTTTTTATTACAAGAAAAGCTTTATTCTTAAATAGCCATTTCCCGGCTTCTTTATTACAAGCTACTCTTCCATTAACTAAAATATTAAAAAAAGGCCTTAATATCTTATTAATAAGTGGATGTTCAGTAATAGTATTATGACTGTGTGCCACTCTAACAGGAATATTTGCTATTTTTGCAGCAAACAATTCAATCGACATTGTAGTACTATTTCCATGAATATGTACAACATCGTAATTATTTCGTTTTAAAATTTTAACTAAAAATTGAACATACTTAATTTGAGATTTTTTTCTATCAGGTAATTTTATATACGATATATGATTTTCTTTTAAAAAATTGTTTATATCTGTAGATACAGTGTTGGTAGCAGCTATGTCTATATCGACATGTTCTTTTCTTAAGGATTTACAACTATTTAGAATAAAAGTAGTGATTCCATTTTTTTCTAAATTTACAGTATTAATCATTAAGACTTTCACAAATATTACTCCTTCTTTTCTAATAACTGCTCCAATTTTTTGATTTCGCTATCAAAATTAATCTTTTCTTTATTTAAGTTTGATTTTATTTTTTTCCGCAGACTTTCATTATAATACGCTTTCATAATGCACTTACTTAAATCTGACTCATTAAGCTTACACATAAGTCCATTCTTCTCGTTCTGTATTTGCTCTCTACTAACCGGCAAATCTGAAACTATGACCATCTTCTTTAAAATTCTAGCTTCTAAAGTTGCAAGGCCATAGCCCTCGTGTCTAGATGGTAGAACAAATAGATCTGCATTTTTGACGTATGGATAAGGGTTAGCTTTTTTTCCTAAAAAGAAAAAACTATCTTCTAATTTTAATTTACGAAGTTGCTTATTTAACTTCTTTTTATCTTTACCATCACCTATGACAAACCACTTAAATTTAAAATCTTTCTTTTTCAGAATATAGGCTGCTTTAAGGGCAATATCAAAGCCTTTTTGCTCAGTTAATCTCCCAACCGAAACAATATTTTATTTTTTTATCAAATTCTATCGGAATAAACTCCTGTGATTTAAAGAGAATACTATTTATATCTACAAAATTATAAAATACTTCGCTTTTCCTATTAAACTGTGGATATAAATTATCAAATACATTTTTTATTGTTTTAGAAACATAAAAGACTTTATCATAGTCACGAAGATAATCCTCAACATTTTTAATCCATGTAGCCCTTTTCAGAGTTTTTATTTTTTTTGCTACTATAGCAGTAGTAAAAGAACCATAGCCATAAAAATCAACGGCTAAATCATATCTAAACTTAAACACAGATGAGTTTACATGGGCTAATATCTTATCATAGATTTTTATTTTTTTGTTCAATAATGCTTTTTTATAACTTTTAGACTTAATTAATATGCACTATTCGGATGAATAACAACACCGACAGTCTTGAGTAAAATCTTAAAATCAAACCATAAACCACTCTTATTGATGTATTCAAGGTCTAATTCAACCATTTCATCAAAGTCCGCATCATTACGTTTGGTTACTTGCCATAAGCCAGTACAACCTGGCATGACAGTTAAACGTAACTTGTCATATGGTGTATAATCTTCTACTTCCATTGGTAGAGGTGGACGAGGTCCAACCAAAGACATATCACCTTTTAACACATTCCAGAGTTGCGGTAATTCATCTAAACTATACTTTCTGATAACATGTCCAATTTTAGTGACACGTGGATCATCTTTAATCTTGAACATTGCCCCATCAATTTCGTTTTGTTCTTCTAATTGTTCTACCATTTTATCGGCATTAACAATCATTGAACGAAATTTCCACATTTTAAATGGCTTTTCATTTTTACCGATTCGTTCTTGTGAATAAAAAGCTGGTCCGCCATCTTCCCTTTTAATTAAGACAATTAAAATTAAAAATAATGGAGACAATAATATTAATGCCAATCCACTGGTCAAAACGTCAAATCCACGTTTTATAGCACGGTATCCTACACGTCCATTAACTTTTGAAGG
>DVJX01000050.1 GCA_018716405.1 Candidatus Faecisoma merdavium
TTTTGATAAATAAAAATCCCGTTTCTATTATGTATAAGAAACAGGGCTTTTATTTATTTTTAATAATAATTTGATTATAATTATTAAAGTTTAATTGTTTTTTGTTTTTGTTTTGTTAATAATAAATCTATTTTATTAATTATATCATTTAGATAACATTTATCTTGAAAATATTTATGATTATCATTATTAGTATTTTGTTTATTTAATCCCATATTTGGTTCAAATCTTACAACGTCTAAACCTATATTTAATTTAAATATTATAAAATCAGTGATACAGACAATTATTGAGGAAACTGTATCGTCCTTTTTATATACTTTGCAATCTTTTAAAATTCTTTCTAACGGAACATACATTTGGTCAAATTGTTCTTGTGATACTCTTTCTTCTCTTTTTATTTCTAAAAAAGTCAATCCTTGAAAAACAACTTCATTATTTGTTTCTTCAACAATTTTACATAAAATAATATCATTAAAATTATTATAGTAAGATTTTAAAACATAAATACCGCGACTATTATCATGACCATCTATTTTATTTAATAATTCTTTATCTTTGTCATAATCTAAAAAGGTTAAATTATTTAATTGTACATATGATTCAATTGGTATTATACCATTGTTTACATCTTCAAGTAAGCTCATAACTTTATTAAATGTTTTTCTAGCTAAATTTATTTTATCGTAGTCTTTTTTTTGATTTAAATTTGATATTATTTTGTTAAAATTTGCAAATATTGATTTGTTAATCTTATCTATAATTGCAGAATTTCTTTTAACTTTTATATAATCCTTAAGTCTATTTATGTCATCTTTTATTTTATTGAAATCAATAATACTATCATTATCAATTAATTCTTTTTTTATGCAATTTAATTGTTCTTTATATTCATTTGTATCATCATTTCCCATTTCACTAGAATCAAATAAACATAGTAATTGATCTACCTCACTAAGAAGGTTAAAATAAGTTAAAAATAAATTATTGATACTTTTCTTTATTTTGTTTAAACATGCATTATAATTATCGTGGTTATTATATTTAAAAAATTTGTAATTATCTTCAATTATTTGTTCAATATTATTTTTTAAAATATCATATCCATTTCTATTTTGATATTCACTTAAATCATCTTTAATTTTAGCCTTGAAAATTTCTTTTTTACCATATTTACTTTTAATAGTTAGTAATATTTCGAAAAAATCACCTAAATTTACTTTTCTACTTATGACTTGTTTAATTTCATTTTTTATAGTTTCATTTTCTATAATTCCATTTTTTTTAAAAAAGTCATCTTTTAATTCGATAAATTTGTCTATAATTTCATTAAAAGCTTGTTCGTATGAAGATAAAATATTATTTTTATTATGTGATTTGGAAATTTTGTTTTTAAATTCAAAAATTATTATTTGGATATCATATTTACAATTTGTTAAACATTCACATTTTTGATTATCTTGTAGTTTTTCTAATTTTTCTAATTCTTCTAATTTTTCTATCAATTTTTTCTTTAATTTGGTAATATCATCATTATCTTTGCCAATATTATCGTTATTATGGTTTGAATTATTATTTTTAGATTTTAATAAATGTTCAAGTAAATCTTTAGCTGCATTTATTTCTTTCATTTTTTCTTCACAATCCTTTTTTTTAGCAACATTATGTCCTAATTTATCAGGGTGATAAATTTTTGTTAATTGATGATAACTTTTTTTTAAATCACGTTCTGTATAGTCTTCACTTAATCCTAATAAATTTAATGCTTTTTCCTTTGTCAAAGTATTTTCCCCCTTTAATGCCCTCATATTCTAGCACATTTTTTAAATTGTGTCAAAATGTAAAGTACAATTGATTTTTAGGGAAATAATGTGTATACTTATATTAGTAGGTGAGTATATGTTTAAAAAGAAATTTAAAAAATCCAAACCATCTATATTTAAAAGTTTTTACTATGCTTTTGAAGGTATAAGAGTAAATATATTAAATGAAAGAAACTTATGTATTCATTTTATGGTAATGTTGTTAGTGATTGTCTTAGGTTTAATTTTAAATATTAGTAAAACAGAATGGTTAATCTGCATTTTATTATTTGGTTTTGTTATTACATTAGAGTTAATGAATACAGCAATTGAAACAGCGATTGATATATGTATGCCAGAAATTAACCCTAAAGCTAAGTTAGCAAAAGATACATCTGCTGGTGCCGTATTAGTAGTTGCCATAGTATCAGTTGTAATAGGTATTATGATTTTTGCACCAAAATTATTAGAAATATGGAGGAACTTATGATTAATCAAACAATTTTTAGAGCATATGATATAAGAGGAATTTATAATGAACAAATAACTGATGAAACGGCTTATATATTAGGTAAAAGTTTTGGTAGTTATATACAATTAAGGGGTAAAAAAGAAGTTTTAGTAGGATATGATAATAGATTATCTTCCCCTAATTTAGCAAGTAATCTTATCAAAGGTTTATTAGAAACGGGTGTTAATGTAATTAATTTAGGTTTAGTTACAACACCAATGTATTATTATGCAAGACAACATTTAAATAAATGGGCTGCTATAATGATTACTGCTTCTCATAATCCAAGTAATCATAATGGATTTAAAATTTCATTTGATGAAAATGGTAATGCGGCAGGCGAAGAAATAATTAAATTTAGAGATTTTACTAATAAAAATGATTTTGTAAAAGGTAATGGTATTTTATCAAATTATGATATTAAAAATGAGTATATTGATTTAATAGTTAATAATTTAAAAATAAATAAAAATATTAAAGCTGTATTTGATTGTGGTAATGGAACTGTATCAGTAATAATAAAAGAAATATTAGATAAATTAAATATAACTTATGACTTATTATATTGTGATAGTGATCCAACTTTCCCTAATCATCATCCTGATCCATCAATAAGTTCTAACTTAGTTGATATTCAAAAAAGAGTAGTTGAATTAGGTTATGATATTGGTATTGCTATGGATGCTGATGGTGATAGAGTAAGAATAATCGATAATAAAGGAAATATTATAAATTCAGATGTTTATATGATAATGATGTATCGTTATTTAAAAGGTAAAATTGTTAACAAAGCATTATATGATGTTAAATGTTCTAAATCTTTAATTGATGAATTAAATAAATTAAATTATGAACATATCATGTATCGTACAGGCAATTCTTATATGTATCGTAAAATGCATGAAGAAAAAATTGAATTTGCTGGTGAATATTCTGGTCATATGTGGTTTGGAGATAGATTTTATGGCTTTGATGATGGATTATATGCAGGACTCCGTATGGTAGAATTATTATCAAATAGCAATAAAAATTTAGATGAATTATATAATGATATAAATGTATATTATTCAACTGACGAATTAAAAATAAATACAACTGAAGAAAAAAAATATCAAGTAGTAGAAGAAGTTAAAAAATATGCTATTAATAAGAATTATAAATATAATGATATAGATGGTGTTAGAGTTATTTTTGAAGATGGTTGGGCATTAATTAGATTTTCTAATACAGGTCCTATTATAAGTGCAAGGTTTGAAGCTAGTACTAAAGAAAGATTACAAGAAATAAATGATGAATTTATGAAAATAATAAATGCTTATTCTATTTGAATAAGTTTTTATTTGAATTTTATTGAATTATATAGTATAATCTTATATTGAGAAATGGGTGAATTTATGATTGAAAGATTAAATGCTATTGAGAAAAGATATAATGAGATAACTGAAGAGTTAATGAAACCTGAAAATATATCAGATATTAAAAAAGCAACTAGTTTATCAAAAGAGCAAGCAAGTTTAAAAGATGCTTATGATGCTTATCAAGAATATAAAAAAATAAATAGTGATATTGAAGCTGCTAAAGAAATGGTAAAAGATCCAGAACTAGGTGAATTTGCTAAAGAAGAATTAGAAGAAAATCAAAGTAAATTAGACAAGTTAACAAAAGATATCGAAGTGTTATTATTACCAAAAGATCCTAATGATGGTAAAGATGTTATTGTTGAAATAAGAGGAGCTGCTGGTGGTGATGAAGGTAATATCTTTGCTGGTGACTTATTTGATATGTATAAAAAATTAGCAGAACGAAATGGTTGGAAAATTGAAATAGTTGAAGAAGAAAAATCTGAAGCTGGAGGATATACTTTAATCAGCTTTATTGTAAGAGGAGAAAATGTTTACTCTAAATTAAAGTATGAATCAGGAGCACATCGTGTTCAAAGAGTACCAGTTACTGAAACTCAAGGTAGAGTTCATACTTCAACTGCGACTGTTTTAGTAATGCCAGAAGCTGAAGAGTTAGATTGTGACTTAGATATGAATGATGTTAGAATTGATATAACTAGAAGTAGTGGTTGTGGTGGTCAAGGAGTTAATACAACTGATTCAGCAGTAAGATTAACTCATATTCCAACTGGAATTGTAGTTTATTCACAGACAGAAAGAAGTCAAATTAAAAATAAAGAAAAAGCTATTAAGATATTACAAACTCGTCTTTATGATTTAAAAATGCAAGAAAGAGAAAAAGAATTAGGTGAAGAAAGAAGAAGCAAAATTGGTACTGGCGATAGATCAGAAAAAATAAGAACATATAATTATCCACAAAATAGAGTTACTGACCATCGTATTGGCTTTACTCTAAATACATTAGATAGAGTAATGCAAGGTGATATTGAAAAAGTAATTGATGCTTTAATTGTTGAAGATCAAAATAGAAAATTAAAAGGAGAATAAT
>DVJX01000051.1 GCA_018716405.1 Candidatus Faecisoma merdavium
CGTTGATCATTCAAAAAAACCTGTAAAGATATATAATTTAGATATGATTATTGCAGTTGGGTATCGTGTTAATTCAAAGAAGGCAACAAATTTTAGAATTTGGGCAACAAAAGTTTTAAGAGAATATATGATTAAAGGGTTTGTTATGGATGATGAAAGATTAAAAAATCCTAATTATATTTTTGGTGAAGATTATTTTGATGAAATGTTAGAACGTATTAGAAATATTCGTTCTAGTGAAAGAAGATTTTATCAAAAAATCACTGATATATATTCTTTATGTAGCATCGATTATGACAAGGATTCGAAAATTACAAAAGAATTTTTTAAAATAGTTCAGAATAAGTTGCATTATGCAATTACTGGTCAAACAGCTGCAGAAATTATATATAATAGGGTAGATGCTGAAAAAGAACATATGGGACTTACAAATTGGAAAAATTCACCTGATGGTCCAATTTATAGGTATGATGTTGATATTGCAAAAAACTATTTAAACGAAAAAGAATTGATAGATTTAAATAGGATTGTCACTATGTATTTAGATTATGCAGAATTACAAGCTGAAAATCATAATGCAATGACTATGAAAGATTGGATAGAAAAATTAAATGTATTCTTACAATTTAATGGAAAAGAAATTCTTCATAATGCTGGGCAAATATCTGCTATGGTCGCACAAGAATTAGCATACAGAGATATGATAAGTTTAAAGTTAAACAAGATAAATTATATAAATCAGATTTTGATTTATTATTAGAAGAAATCGATAAATAGTAAGTTGTGGGGGAGTTGTAAGTAGTTGAAGAAAAAATTAAAAATTTTAGCAATTTTTTTAATATTAGTAATTTTATTATATTTTATATTTAATTTTATTAGTGGAATTATATATAAAAATAAAATGAAAGAAATCAGTAAATTTAGTTCTAGTGAAATGATAGATTACACTTTAAAGAACAACAAAAATACAATTATTTCTATAGCAGTTTATGATGAAAATGGGATAACTTATAATATATATGGTGGAGAATATAATTTGAATTATGACTATGAAATAGGTTCAGCTACAAAAACTTTTACAGCAATGTTGATTTCTAGGGCAGTAGAAGAAGGAAAAATAAATTTAGATGATAATATTTCTAATTATCTAGAACTTGAAAATAGGTACTATCCAACTATAAAACGAATAATTACTCACACATCAGGATTTAAACCATATTACTTAAGTTTTCAAAAAATAAAAAATTATTTTTCTGGTGGAAATGATTTTTATAACATTTCAAAGGAACAATTATTAAAAGAATTAAATAAAACAAAGTTAGAAGATAAAGATTATGATTTTAATTATTCCAACTTTGGAATATCAACATTAGGATTAATATTAGAAAAAGTATATTACAAAGATTATAATGAATTGCAAGAAGAATACTTTAAAGAGCTAGATATGAATAACACCTCTGTTGCAATAGGAAAAGGTAATTTAAGAGGATATTGGAAATGGAATGAAGATGATGGATATATTCCAACTGGAGCAATTATTTCTAATATTGAAGATATGTCAAAATATTTAGAAACTTTAATCACATCAGATGAAAGTTATATTATAAAAACTCAAGAACCACTAACTGATGTAAGAGCAGTTAACGATATTTATAATATTTTTGATATAAATGTTGATAAAGTAGGAATGACTTGGATGATAGACAATAAAAATGATATTATTTGGCATAATGGCTCGACAACTAATTTTAATAGTTATATCGGATACAACAAAGAAAAGAAAGTTGGAGTTGTTGTATTATCAAATTTATCTCCTAAAAGTGATGTTAATATGACTTTCATAGGAAATAAGATATTGCACGAAATGTTAGATAAATAAAAAATAACAATAGTGGCCAATTACAATATGTGTAGCAGATAGTTAGTTGCTAATTATCTGCTTTTATAGTATTATAGATATATGAAAATAGTTATTTATGGAGGAGGTAAAAGTGAAAATTGCAAAGATTATATTATCAATAGTTACAATGCTATTTGCATTACTAGGATTATTAAAAGTTATATCTTTTGATATTGCAAATCCAATAATGTTTTTAGCATTAGCTACTTTATTAGTATTGAGAAGTATTGAGTATAAGAAAAGTAGAGAAAATAGTAGTTTTATACTAACTGTTATTACAGCAGTATTTTTATATGTTGTAGTTATTTATAATGTTTTTATAGCATAATAAATTACAATTTTCAAATACTTTATACGAAAGTATAGAGTAATTTTTCTTTTTATGATATTATAATAGAAATAGTAATTTATCGAGGAGGTATTTGTAATGAAAAATAAAAAAATTGGTATAGGTTCATTGTCATTGTTACTAGTAATTATTGCTTTCGTTTGGGCTTTTAATATTTTTGGAGTTTGTGTTGGAGATCACATTTTAGCAACATTGAACATACCTACTTGGTCTAATATGGCTAATGCGACTGGAACACATTACACTATTTTTTATTCATTTATATTTTTAATACCAGCACTAATATTATCTATTAAATATAAAGATAATTTGTTTACAAAGGTTGGAAAATGGTTATCAATTACTTTTATTGGAATACTTTTACTTGGATTTATATTTATGGTTGTATAGTAACAAATTACAATTTATAGAGTAGATTTATATCCAATGTTATTAACTTAAGATGCAAAAATGCTAATTTTATCAAACCAGATAAATCAAATAAAATGATTTTTCTGGTTTTTATATTTTTAGGACATAATGCCCCTTACCCCAAACTTAATAGGCTTATCTAAATTTAAATTTATTTTTAAAATGACTTTCTTTTATTTATAGAATATTTATTTTTCTTACCTTTGTTTCTTGGATAATGTCTATCTTTTTTGATTGGAATTATATACTTCTCAATTTTTTGCTCCAGTAAATCAAACATCTGATTTTGTTTATTTATATCTTCTTCCAATATTATTTTTACCAATGATTTCTTAACAAAACCCACTGCCATATTCATATTAACTTTCATTTCATTCTTATATTTTGTTTGATCAATATTTTTTTCAGCATCTTGCTTAAATGCTTGAATTAAATTATAAACTAACATTTGACTATATATATCTTGATAAATAATAATATCATTATTACTGGTTATTGTTTCAATTTTTAAACTTTCTTTTAAACTATGATAGTTTGATTCTATTTCCCACCTTAACTTGTATAATTCAAACATTTCATCATAATTAATTTCTTCTTGCAATAAGTTAGTTGCCAATATGATTTTTTCTCCATTTTTATTATCAATAATTACAATTCTTATTTCTATATCTTCTTTTGTTTCTTCCATTGTTTTATAGAAATCAGGATAATCCTTTTTATAATACCTAACTCTGTCATATTGATATGGTATTTTAATTATTTCATCTTTATTTTGCATTTTATTTATTTGCTTAATAAAATCTTTTGCTTGTAATCTCACAACAAATTTATCATTATTTTTTATTGAATAATACATATCTGGTAATGATGTATAACCTCTATCCATAGTTCTTATTATGGGATATGGCAAGTTTAATTCTTTAATATTATTAAGATTTTGTCGTGCCATTTTTCTCTCAGATGCATCATATTTATCTATAATGGTATCCATAATATAATGATTTAACGTATCATACATATTTGATATAGTTGCTCTTGCAACACTTTCGTTTGGATGTAATTCATTAAATTTTTCTCTTGTTTTTTTGCTATTCGGTATTTCAAAATCACTCCCATCTATTGCTGCTAAAATATATCCGTGAAATAATTTTACTTCTGACTTAAATTCAGTATAAAATCCTTTTAAATTTTCTCGCATCATATCTAAGTATATTTCACTATTTAATTTTAGTCTTTGTTTTAATACTGCTGGTGCAGAAATATCAGTCATATTAATTAATTCTGTAAATTCTTCTATTTCCATTTTACTTGTTAATCCTCTCTTATTTATTCCATATAATACTACTTTTTCAAAATTCATTTTTCTATCTCTTATAAATGATTTTTCATTATTTCTATATTTTATTCTAGCTTTATCACTCCTAATTGTATTTTTAATTTTATCTATACAATATTTTTTATACAAATTTATTACCACCTTTTATTCACATTAATTATATCAAAAAAAGAATAGAATTTGTTTTTTTCTATTCTTAAGTTAATAACATTGGATTTATATCTACTTTTTTCTTTGAGTAAAAATGTGATATAATATAATAGATTTATCAGGAAGTGATGAAAATGAATAATAATCCAATTCAATGCTTGATACCGATTTAGTAAACCCCTTTGCGAAATTTTTATAAATAAAGGGTTTGTAAGCATCAAGATTTTGAATATTTTTTAAAAAATGACTTAAAAACAGCAAAAAAAGACCACAAATAGCAATTTTTATCCAAAAATAGAGTATTTTGTTTTAGTTGATACCGCAAGGTAAACCCCCATTTAATATTATTGAAATGTTGTAAAGAAAGGAGTGAATTTATGTTAGAAAAAAACTTTAAGCAAATTATTAATATTATAAAATCAGATATAAAATCTACAGGATTAAAAACTGCAATACAAGTAAATCACAACTTAATTGAATTATATTTTAGACTCGGTAAAATTTTGTATGATAATTATGAATATGGTAATAAATTTATCGATGAAGTAGCTAGTGAATTAAAATTAGAATATCCAAATGCTACCGGCTATTCTGTAAGAAACTTAAAATATATGAAAAAATTTTATGCAGAATATAAAGATGATGAACTTGTGCAACAGCTTGTTGCACAAGTTCCATGGGGACATAATGTAGTCTTAATGGATAAAGTAAAAGATAAAGAAATCAGAAAGATTTATTTACAAGGTATAATAGAAAACGGTTGGGGAAGATCAATGCTTGTTCATCAAATTGAATTGAATTATCATCTGAGAATTGGTACAAGTGATAATAATTTTGTAATAACTTTACCTAAAGATAATTCTGATTTAGCAAACCACATTATAAAAGACCCATATATTTTTGATTTTATATCATTAAAAAATGATTATAAAGAACAAGAACTAGAAAATGAACTGCTAATTAAAATAAAAAATTTATTAGTCGAACTAGGGAAAGGGTTTAGTTTTGTTGGCAACCAGTATAAAATTTCAATGGAAGATAGAGATTACTATATTGATTTATTGTTTTATCATTTAGAATTAAGATGCTATATTGTTGTTGAACTAAAAGCTACTTCATTTAAGCCAGAATATATTGGTCAATTAGGGTTTTATGTAACGGCTATTGATGAAACATTAAAAAAAGAAATTGATAATCCAACACTTGGTTTACTACTTTGCAAAGAAAAAAACAAATTAAGTGTAGAATGGTCACTTAAAGGAACAAGTCTTCCAATTGGGGTATCTTCTTATAAGCTAAAGGAATATATACCAAGAGATATATTAGACAAATTGCCAACAGAAGAAGAAATTAATCTTCATATAGATATAGAAAGTAGTGATGAAAATGAATAATAGTCAAATTCAATGGTACCCAGGTCATATGGCAAAAACAAAAAGATTAGTAAAAGAACAATTAGACTTAATAGATATAGTTTATGAAGTAATAGATGCTAGAATGCCTTATTCATCTAAAATAAAAGATATAGATGAAGTTATAAAAAATAAACCCAGAATATTAATTATGACTAAGTATGATTTATGTGATAAAAAAGAAACAGATAAATGGATAAAGTATTATGAAGAAAAAGGTTATAATGTTTTACCCATTGATTTAGAAAACAAACCAAATTTAAAGCCACTATTTAATTTGACTAATGAAGTAATGGAAGAAAAAAACAAAAAAAGAGAACAAAAGGGATTATTAAAAAGAAGAACTAGAGTATTAATAATAGGTATTCCTAATGTTGGTAAATCTACTTTATTAAATAGATTAGTAGGCAAAAAAGCAGTAGATGTAGGTAATAAACCAGGTGTTACAAAACAATTAAATTGGATTAGAATAAATAATGAATTAGAATTATTAGATACTCCAGGTATTTTATGGCCTAAATTAGATAATCAAAAAGTTGCTCTAAATCTTGCTAGCCTAACAGCAATTAAAGAAGAAATATTGCCTTTATTTGATGTGTGTGAATATATTTTAAATACTTTAAATAAATACTATAAAGATAAATTAAAAGAAAGATATGGTATTATAGAATTAACTGAAGATATAGTTGATACTTTTGATATAATTGGTAAAAAAAGAGGTTGTTTAATTAAAGGTGGACAAGTTGATTACGATAAAGTAATTAGTGTTATAATAAATGATATTAAAAATGGTTATATTAAAAATATAACTTTTGATAGGATTGATGAAATTGGATAAAAATGTTTTAGTTTTGGCTTACTTAGGCGATAGTGTTTTTGAAATAATTGTTAGAAAATATTTAATAGGTCAAGGTATCAATAAAGTAAACACATTACAAAAAGAAGCTATTAAATATGTAAGTGCGAAAGGACAATGTAGTTTTGTTACTAAATTAATAGAAGAAAATAAATTAACTGATGATGAATTAGAAATATTTTATAGAGGTAGAAATCATAAATCTAATTCACATCCTAAAAATACTGATATTATAACTTATAAATATGCAACAGGATTTGAAGCTATAATAGGGTATTTATATTTGAAAAATGATTATAAAAGAATAGAAGAAATAGGAGAACTGTTATGTACGTATATGGTAAAAATGTAGCTAAAGATATTAATAGTAAAATTGAAAAAGTTTATGTTGCTAATAATTTTAAAGAAAAAGAAATACTTAAAAATATTAAAGCACCTATAGTTTATGTTGATAAAAATAAATTAGATAAAATGGTTGATGGCGTTCATCAAGGAATAGTTTTAAAAATAGCTGATTATGATTATAAGGATATAAGCGAATTAAATAGTGATGTTGTTGTTATGTTAGATCATCTAGAAGATCCTCATAATTTTGGAGCAATTATTAGAACTTGTGAAGCTGCTGGCGTTAAAGATATAATAATACCTAAAGATAGAAGTGTTAAAGTAAATAGTACGGTTATGAAAACAAGTGCTGGATGTTTGGATCGAGTAAATATATATGAAGTAACTAATTTGGTTCAAACAATTAATTATCTTAAGAAAAATGATTATTGGATAATAGGAACTGATATAAAAGGAACTGACTATAAAGATATTGACTATAAAGGTAAAATAGTTATAATAATTGGTAATGAAGGAAATGGAATGAGTAGATTAGTAAAAGAAGCTTGTGATTTTATAGCAACAATTCCAATGAAAGGTGAAGTTAACAGTTTAAATGCTTCTGTTGCTGCTGGCATAATAATATTTGAAAGTAGGAGATAAATTGAATTATAAAGATTTTAATGATTATGAGTTATTAGATCACATTTATAGTTGTAATGAAGATGCGAATGAAATAATGATTTATAAATATCGTCCTTTAACAGTTAATTTAGCAAAAAAATTAATAAAATATTGTAATGGTGGTATTGATTTAAATGATTTAATTCAAGAAGGCTTGGTTGGGTTAAATGAAGCTATTAAATCATATAGAGATGATAAAGAAACAAATTTTGGAACATATGCCAAATTATGTATCGAAAGAAGAATGTATAGTTTAGTGAAAAGTACGCGAACTTATAAAAATAAAATTTTAAATGAATCTATATCTCTTGAAGATGATGAGGATAATAATATTGATAAATTTTTAATTGATAATTCTTTTAATCCATCTAATATGATTGAAGAATTTGATAGTCAAAACTTAATTTTAGAAAAATTAGAATCTCAATTAACAGATTTAGAAAAACAAGTCTTTGAACTTAAAAAAAATTATTTTAATTATAAGGAAATTGCCGAAATATTAGATAAAGATCCTAAAGCTATAGATAATACAATTCAAAGAATTAAAATAAAATTAAAAAAAATATTAAATTTAAACTAAAAGACAAGAACTTCGTATTTTAAGTTCTTGTCTTATTTTATTAACATCCAAGCATTTGGTATATATCTTTGGCCAGTATAATTATATCCTCTAGGATCATTAATTAAATTTCCATTTATAGTTAAAGTTGAAGAACCTCCACCATCTAGATTAGCAGCATTATAGGCTCCGTATCTTTCAAATATAGAAATCATATCAGCAATTGATATACCATCACTATTATTAGCACCTCTACCATCTATTACTAAGAATAATACAATACCATCTTTTCTCTGGCCGATAGCTGTTCTATTAGCATAACCCCAACCACCATTGCCTGAGACTTTAGTAGATTGACCATTAATTATTAAGAATGGCCCAAAAGTGACAGCGTCTTCCATACCATTTTTTATAGCTTCTTCAGCACTTTCTGTAGTTAAAACTAATACATTATCTTTGTTAAATCCAATCAATCCACCACCATGTTTATTAACAGCACCAATTGATTTTATTTTTCCGTTTTCAATAACAGTACCAGTAGGAATTATTTTTTTTTCATTAATTGAGAATCCGCTTGCATTAATTGCAACAACTGCATTCTCATCTTTGCTAAAATCGGATAAAATTTGGCCACCTAAATCTACATATTTTGATGTAACTAACTCAATTTTAGAAGCGTCATAAATAGCAACTAAATAGCCACTATAATTTTTTTCATCAATTTCAATTAATTTATATAAAGCATTTTCGTCACGGTTTAATATTTGTTCTTCATATATAGATTCATAATTATCTTTTAGACTATTATCAAAAATTATGTCTGAAGCAATAGTGTTTTCATTTAATTCAGATAAAGTATTATCTTTCAAAGCATCTAAAATATTTTTATCTGAATATAGTATATTGGCAAAATATTTATGATTTCCTGTTGCTAAAGAAGTTGTCACAAACCAATTTCTAAATTGATGAAATGGTCCATAAATTACAAAAAGAGCTATGATAATAATAATGTCAAATAAACCAATTATAATGGTAAGTTTTTTAATTTCCATTTATTTCACCACCTATTATATAAGGATTTAAATAAGTTCCCATTCCTCTTATTGTAACATCATTTTTGATATATATTGATGGTCTTACATAGTGATAATTAGAAACGGTATCTTCAAATAAATTATTATTTTCATCTATTATTAGGATTCCGGTTTCATTATCGGTCCTCGATAGAGTAAACGTATTTTCTACATCATATACAAAAGGTTCTGCAATAGATAATAATCCAACATTTAAATTTATACTTGAATCATATGTTGTCGTATAATCATAATCACTAATTACGCCATCATAAAATTTCCCACTTACAATTAATTCTTTTTCTTCAAAATTATTATAATAATCATTATTAAGATAGTTTAATAAATTTAAATCTGTAGAATTATCATAATTGCTATAATATGTTTCATATACAGATTCTTCACTTACTAGTTTAATTTTATCTATGTCTTTAAAAACAATTCTCCATAAACTATTGTTTAATTTTATATATTCCCCTATGTATGCATCTTTTAAAGATGTTACTAAATGTTTTTCAATAATGTATGGATTATCACTAGACCCATTCCCACTTATTACTTTAGTGTCGCTTTTTAATGTTATAACAGGTCTAACGCCAAAATTTTTATTAGAAAGCGATATTGTACCATCATTTTTAACATATCCAAGGCTATTATTATTAGAATTATTTACAAGCCAATATTCTGAATTATTGTTTAAATAACTATTCATACCACCAGCTTTTTCATAATCATATAAACTTAATAAAGAAACTTTATAATCATTATTTTTTATATTACAACTGATATTTTCAATTTTATCAAAGCAATTATTTGTATTAACCAAATATTCATGATTTAAAGTATTATAAAATATACCTGTATATTTTATATTGAAGTCATTTAGCCATTTATTAATATATGAATCATTAAATGAACTTATATTGCCATAATTTAATGAAATAATATTATCATCAGTAATTAATGTTATAGTATTATCTTCATTTACTTTAATAATTCTCCAAGTATAACCCATAAATTTAACATAATTGTTATTTGCTTTATTTATAAAACGATATGTATTATTATCATTAATTAAAGTTGGTATTATTTCATATTTATTTCGTCTTTGCTTAATTTGTTCTGCTAATAAATCTGATAATATTGTATTATCATTATTTATATACTTAAAATATACCAATCTTCCTAAATAATAAATACCTAATACAAAAATAATTATTAAACTGACATAATTAAATATTTTTTGTTTTTTTTCAAAATTCATTTTTTTAACTCCCATTTGTGCGGTAATATTATATCAAATTAATTACAAATAGACAATATTTTATTGTATAGGATTTATTTGTATGGTATTATATATAATGTAGGTGGTATAATGTTTGAAAAAGATAAATTAAAAGAAAATACCGTACTTTTTATAGCTTTGATTGGAATAATTTTAATTCTTACTATAATTGATATTTTTATTAATAATAAAGACAATATTTTTACTTCTTTAACTGATGATAAAATAAATATAAATCAATTAGTAATAAATGAAATAATGACATCAAATAAAGGAGCATATGTTGATTTTAATGGTAATGCTTATGATTGGATTGAATTATATAATGGTTATGATGAAGATATTAATTTATTTAATTATACATTAAGTGATGAAGAATCAGGAAAAACAAAATGGATATTTCCAAATGTTACCATTAAAAGTAAAGAATATTTAATTGTTTATTTATCCGGAACTAATGATGAAGGGTTGTACGCTAATTTTTCGTTGAAAAAAGAAGGTGGAGAATTAGTAACATTAAAAAAGCCTAATGGTAAGGTAGTTGATTCAGTAAAAACGGAAAGTTTAGAAAAAAATACTACTATGGCAAGAGATAGTGAAGGTAATTGGGTTAAAACAAATGAAATTACTCCTGGATTTGATAATAATAAAGAAGGGAGAAACAAATATTTAGAATCTTTAAAAACTACCGAAGATTATTTAATTATTAATGAATTTTTACCAAACAACAAAGGTAATTATAATGTAAATGGTGAATTTTTATCTTATATTGAAGTAAAAAATACTGGTAGTGAAACTATAAATTTATATGATTATTTTTTATCAAACGATACTTTAGAACCGTTTTCTTGGAGATTACCAAATATCGAATTAAAAAGTGGAGAAGTTTATTTGTTTTATACAACAGAACTGGATAATAATAACAATACTGATTTTAAATTAAATAAAAGTTCAGGAACTATTATCTTATCTAAAAATAATAAAATAGTTGAACAAGTTGATTATACTAATGTAACTGGTGGTTACGCTTATATAAAAACTAATGGCACTTTTTATGAAGGAATAAACATAAGCCCTGGTTATGATAATGTTGAACAATTTAATAAGGATTGTAGGAAAAATCCAAATGATTTAGTAATAAATGAAGTTATGTCAAGTAATAATACTTATCTACCACAAAATGGAGGTAATTATTATGATTGGATTGAATTATATAATAATAGTGATAAGTCTATTAATTTAAGTGATTATACAATAACTACTGATGTTGATAATGTTAATTTGTATAAATTAGAAGATAAAGAATTAAAACCTGGAGAATACTATATTTTAATGGCTTCAGGTAATATAAATAATAGTAATAATAGTTATAAACATGCTAATTTTAAAATATCTCCAACGGAAAGTCTATATTTATATAAAGATAAAAAATTAGTAGATTCAGTTTTGATTTCTAGTATTCCTAAAGAGTATAGTTATGGAAGAAATAATGATAATGGATATTATTATTTTAAAACTCCAACACCTGGTAAAGCTAATAGTTCAGGTATTAGTGAAATAGCATATACTCCAACTTTTAATACTAAGCCAGGAATATACAATGATATCGATAAATTAACAGTAGAAATAAATGGTTCTGGGACTATATATTATACTTTAGATGGAAGTGAACCAACTACTAATTCTAAAGTATATGATAGTCCTCTTGTTTTATCAAAAACAACAGTTGTGCGAGCTATTAATTATGAAGAAGGTAAAAAGATAAGTGAAATTGTAACATCCTCTTATATTATCAATGAAAATCACACTTTATCTGTGTTATCAATTGGTATGAATCCTAGTGATTTTAATCGCGTTTTAAATGCAGGTGGTTCAAACTTGACATTACCTGCTCATGCAGAGTTATTTGAAAATGATGGTAGTTTTACTATTGATTGTGGATTTAAACTATTTGGAGGAAGTACAAGATATATAAATAAAAAAAGTTTTTCTTTAAAATTTTCTTCAAAGTATGGTGATTCTTCATTAGAATATAAAGTATTTGATAATAGAGAAGCTACTAATTATAAATCATTGGTAATTAGAAGTGGTTCACAAGATAGTCAGTTTTCAATGATAAGAGATGAACTTGCAACTTCTATTATGGATGACTATGGAACAGTCGACGTACAAGCATACAAACCAGTTATTTTATATGTTAATGGTGATTATTGGGGTATATACTATTTAAGAGAAAAAGTAGATGATGATTTTATACAAAACCATTATAATGTTGATGGTAGTTATTCTAATATTATAAGAATCGATGGGGAAGTTAAATATGGGACTAGTGATTTTTATAATAATTTATTAAATTTTGTTAAATATAATGATATTTCTAACACTAATAATTATAATAAAGTAAAAGAAATGTTAGATGTTGAAAATTACATTGATTACTGGATAGGAGAATTATATACAACTAATAATGATATTGTTAATCAAAGATACTTTAACAATACATTACTAGATAATGGTAAAATAAAAATGATTTTTTACGATTTTGATTATGCATTTTATAATCAAAGATTAAATTATTTAAGTTGGATGATTGATCCTAATGGTATGGGTGAATATCATTTTGATAATACATTATTAATAAAGTTATTGCAAAATAAAGAATTTAAACAATTGTTTTTAGAAAGATTGTCATATAACATGAATAATGTTTGGACGGATAGCAATGTCTTAAATAGATTTAATGAATTAAAAAAAATAATTGAAGTAGAAATGCCTCGTAATCAAGAAAGATGGGGATATACGATGGATACATGGTATAGTGAACTTGATAAGTTAGAAAAATATATAAAGGATAGAAGAGAATATATGTTAAATAGTATTAAATGGTATTTTGGATTATCGAGTAAGGAGATGGAAAAATATTTTGAAGATGTATAGACACGAATTAAAATTTATAATAAATAAGGCATATTCTGAAATGTTAAAAAATCAACTTGCTTTAATTATGGATGTCGATGAAAATTCCATTGATAATACTTATTTTATTAGAAGTTTATATTTTGATGATATAAATAATAGTGCTTATTATGAAAAAGTTGATGGTGTAGAAAAAAGAAAAAAATATCGTATTCGCATTTATAATTTAGACGATTCGTTTATTAGATTAGAAAGAAAAGATAAAGATAGAGATTTAACTCATAAAGAACAAACTAGAATAACAAAAGAAATATATACTAAAATAATTAATAATGATTTAGATGATATAGATTTATCTGATAATTTAGTAAAAGAATTTATAACATATATAAAAACTAAAGGTTTAAAGCCAGCTGTAATAGTTGATTATAACAGGTTAGCTTATACTTATCCATTGTTTGATACAAGAATAACTTTTGATGAAAATATTAAATCGGGTAGATTTAATTATGATTTATTTGGTGAATGTCAGACTTACAACGTATTAGAAGATGAAGTGGTATTAGAAGTTAAATTTAATGAAATGTTACCTAGTCATATTGCTAGAGTTATTATGAATATACCAAGTGTAAGGCAAGCAATATCTAAATATGCATTATGTTTTGAAAAGAAGGAGATTTAATTATGGGATTTTTAGATTTTATTAAAAAAGGAGTAGTTGAAGAATTTACTGGAACAATTTCAACTGGAGATTTATTTTTATCTTTAATTATTGCTTTTGTATGTGCAATATTTATAACTTATATTTACAAGAAAACTTATACTGGAGTTTCTTATACAAAATCATTTGTATTATCAATTATATTGTTATCTATGGTAACATCGCTAGTAATTAGAACAATCAATTCTAATTTAGCGTTATCATTAGGTATGGTTGGTGCTTTATCTATCGTTCGTTTTAGAACAGCAGTAAAAGATCCTGTTGATACAATTTTTATGTTTTGGGCAATTGCTGTAGGTATTATGTCAGGAGCAGGGCTTTATTTAATTACAATAATTGCTTGTGCATTATTAGGTTTATTTTATCTAATAAGTTATTTTAAAATATTTAAACCAATTGAAAAATATTTATTGGTTGTGAACACTGATAAAGAAAATGCATTAGAAGTATCTAAGATGTTTGCTAATAAAAATTGTACTTTAAAAACAGAATCTATAAAAAAAGATAAAGTAGAATTAACTTATGAAATAATTGGTAAAGAATTTGCTAATGAAATATTAAAATTAAAAGATGATAAATTACAAAGTATTCATATGATTAGTATAGATTAACAAATTGTTTAAAATTAAAAAAAGAAAGAAGGTGTAGTCTTTTACTGGCGATAATATGGCATATATAGAGGTTAAAAATATTAATAAAACATATAAAATGGGTGAAGTTTCTATTAAAGCTATCGAAAACGTTTCTTTTGAAATAAAAAAAGGAGAATTAGTAGTTATTTTAGGTCCTTCAGGTGCAGGAAAAACAACAGTTTTAAATATTTTAGGTGGTATGGATACAACTGATAGTGGCAGTATTGTAATAGATAAAGAAGATATTGCTAAATTTAATAAAAAACAATTAACTAATTATCGAAGATATGATATTGGTTTTGTCTTTCAATTTTATAATTTGGTTGGAAATCTAACTGCATTAGAAAATGTTTCTTTAGCGAGCCAAATTTGTAAGAATCCAAAAGATAGTGAAGAAACATTAAAAAGTGTTGGGTTAATAGATAGAATCAATCATTTTCCTGCTCAATTATCAGGTGGAGAACAACAAAGGGTTAGTATAGCTCGTGCTTTAGCTAAAAATCCAAAATTATTATTATGTGACGAACCAACTGGTGCATTAGATTCTAAAACAGGAAAATTAATATTAGATTTACTACAAAAAACTTGTCATGATTCTAATATGACAACTATTATAATAACTCACAATGCAATAATAGCTGATATTGCTGATAAAGTAATTAAAATAAAAAATGGTACTGTACAAGATATTATTATTAATGAAAATCCAAAACTAGTTGAGGAGATTGATTGGTAATGATTTATAAAAATAGTTTTAGAAAAATAAAAAAATCTTTAGGAAGATTTTTATCTTTAATCTTTATAGTTATGTTAGGTAGTGCTTTTTTCTCTGGTATTAGGGAATCAGCTACTGATATGATAAAAACGATGGATGAATATTATGATGAAACATCTTTAATGGATTATAAAATAGTAAGTACTATGGGATTAACTGAAGGTGACGTAGATTCAATTAAAGAAATTTCATCTGATTTAATTGTTGTTCCATCTTATTCATTTGATATTTTATTAAATGGCGATGTAACAAGAGTTCATGCTATTACGGAAGTAAATAAAGTCAATTTAGTAAGTGGAAAAATGCCCAATAGTGATGAATGTTTAGTAGAAGATGGAACTTATCAAATAGGGGATAAAATAACTATAGAAAGTGATAATCTAAAAGTTAAGGAATACATTGTATCAGGTACAATTACTAGTTCATTATATACTTATAAATCAAAGGGTATTTCTACTATTGGTGATGGTAAATTAGATACATATATTTATATACCAATTGATAACTTTGATATTGAATATTATACTGAAATATATATAATTGATAAAAATAGTATAGATAAGACTTCATATTTAGATGATTATAAAGAAGTTATTAGTGTCTTAGATAGTAAATTAAAAGAATTAAAACCAATTAGAGAAACGATAAGATATGAAGAAATATTAAAAGAAGTAATGGAAGTTATTAATGAAGCAGAAGAAAAATTATTAAATGAAAAAGAAACTAATGGAAAAAAATTAGAAGATGCTAAAAAAGAATTAGATGAAAATAAGGAGAAATTAGATAATTCTTATAAAGAATGGGAAGATGGTAAAGATAAATTATACGAAACAAATAAAGAAATGGAAAGAACATTTAATGATGCCAATGCTAAATTAGAAGATGCTAAAAAAGAATATAATGATGCTTTAGAAAAATATCATATAAAAGAAAGTGAATTAGAATCTAATTTAAATTTATTAAACGAACAAATAAATAATTTAAATAAAATATTAGATACTTTAGATCCAAGTAGTGAAGAATATATAAATTATAGTAATCAATTAAAATTACTAAAAGAAAATAAAGAAAATATAGAGTTGTTAATAAATACAAAAAATGAATTAGATAAACAAGAAAAAGAATTAAATAATAACATTGATTTATGGAATGAAGAATTTGAAAAACAAGTAAATATTTTAAATGAAAACTATGAAAAAATAGAAATTGCTCAAAAAGAATTAGAAGATGGTTATAATGAGTATGAAGAAAATTATAACAAATATACTTTAGAAATAACTAAAGCAGAAAATGAAATAAATGATGCTAAAGAAGAATTAAATAATATTGAGAAACCTAAATGGTATTTAATGTCAAGAGAAGATAATACCGGATACACTAATTTTTATGAAAGTGCTGTTAAAATAGATTCAATTGCAGCTGTTTTTCCAATATTCTTTATGTTGGTAGTATTTTTAATGAGTTTAAATACAATGACAAGAATGATTGAGGAAGAAAGAGGTGAAATAGGTACATATGTATCTTTAGGAATTAGTAAAATAAAAATAGTATCAAGTTATTTATTTTATGTTTTAATAGCTACATCTATTGGATTATCTATTGGTCTTTCTATTGGATATGCTTATGTTCCTCATGTTTTATATAGTATTTATCACGCTAATTTTGTAATACCGCAATTAAAAACTTATGCTGAAGTAATACCATGTGTTTCGATTATTTTGGTAACAATGTCTTTAATGGTAATAGTTACTTTAGTAACTGTTTTAAAAGATTTTAAATATGTCCCTGCAACATTACTAAGGCCAGAACCACCTAAAAATGGTAAAAAAGTATTATTAGAAAAAATTAAATTTATTTGGAACAAATTATCATTTACTTGGAAAGTAACTTTTAGAAATTTATTTAGATATAAAAAAAGAATTATTATGACCATTTTAGGCATTTCTGGATGTACTGCGTTATTATTAACTGGATTTGGTATAAGAGATAGTGTAAGTTCATTAGTAAGTATTCAATATGATAAAATACATGTTTATGATACTATGCTTATATTAAATGATGAACAAAAAACTATTAATGAAGAAATTAACAATGCTTTAAATGATAATAATATAAATAATTTATTATATGCACATATGGAAAATTATACTTTTAATGCTGATAATAAAAATATTGATACTTATTTATTAGCTTTTGATGATTTATCTTTAGTAGATAATTATATCAAAATAAATGATTTAAATGGTAATAAGATAGAACTATCTGATAATGGTGTCATCATAACTTCTAAAATGGCAGAATTATTGGATGCTGAAGTAGGTAAATCAATTAGTATTAGAAATAGTGAGAATGAACTATTTGTTTTAAAAGTAGAAGGTATATGTGAAAACTATGTTAATAGTTATATTTATATGAGTAGTAATTACTATAATAAAATATTTAATGAAATATCTTATAATACTATTATTACTAATGTAGATGAATCTTTAGCTACAACTTTAATGGATACTGGATACTTTAGTAATATTCAATTTACAACCGATAGCTTAGATGTATTTAATGATATTATAAGTGGTATGAATAATATTGTTTATTTGATTATTATTTCATCTAGCTTACTTACAATAATAGTTTTATACAACTTAACAACAATTAATATAAACGAAAGAAAAAGAGAAATTGCGACTTTAAAAGTATTAGGTTTTAAAGATAACGAAGTATCAACTTATGTTTATAGAGAAACAATTATATTAACTTCTATTGGTATAATAATCGGTTTATTTTTAGGAATAACATTAAATCATTTTGTACTTACTATAGCAGAGACAGACGAAATATTATTCATTAAAAATATTAATATATTAAGTTATGTTTATACATTCTTGATTATGATTTTCTTTACTGTTTTAGTTCAAATAGTAACACATTTTTCGCTTAAAAAAATAGATATGATTGAATCATTAAAATCAGTAGAATAAGAAGATTATTTCTTCTTTTTTGTGGTATAATTTTTATGGGTATAATTAGAATATTATAAATAGAAGAAATTCATAATCCTAATTTTAATTATGGCGAATTCGCCATAATTAAAAGTCAAGCTGGTTTAAATAGTTATAAAATTAGTGTTAAGGAATGGGTAGAAAAAACTAATGCAATAGGAATAACATCAAAAGCGGGAAGATATGGGGGAACATATGCTCATAAAGATATTGCTTTTGAATTTGGGATGTGGATTAGTCCAAAATTTAAATTGCTTTTAATAAAAGAATTTGAAAGATTAAAAACTCTAGAGCAAAAACAATTAGGATGGAATGCAAAAAGAGAATTATCCAAAATAAATTATAGAATTCATACAGATGCTATAAAACAAAATTTAATACCAATTGAACTTACTAAAGAACAAATAAATTATATATATGCAGAAGAAGCGGATGTTTTAAATATGGCATTATTTGGCATAACCGCAAAAGAGTGGAGAAAGAAAAATCCAAATTTAAATGGGAATATTAGAGATTATGCGAATATAAATGAATTAATATGTTTAGCAAATTTAGAAAATTTAAATTCAGTATTTATAAATGATGGATTAAAGCAATCTGAAAGGCTAGAAAGACTTAATAAAATTGCAATATCGCAAATAAAAATTCTAAATAATGCCGATATAAAATATATAAAAGAATAAAATTAGAATTAATATGTTTTTAAAATTTAAAAACAAAAGTTTAGAAAAAATATATTTATTTAAAAAATGGTTTAATTAACAAATATAAAAGTAATATTACTATTAATGTCAATGATATAGACAAAATAATATACTCATTTTTAAATAAAATTATTATTAAATAAATTAATCCTATAATAATTAAACTTAACAAAAAAGAATATAAAGCAATATAAGGTATTCTTTTAGTTAAGTTTTTCTTTTTATCAAACGCTTTATCGTATATTAATTCAATAATCATATTTATAATAATTTCTAATCCTTCAAATATTTCCATAATAAATTCTCCTTGCTTAATATTTAAATATATTATATAATATTTTTAAAGATAAAGGTGATGTAATTTGAAAAAATTAAAAATAATTGTTGAAAGATGTCCTCAAAATCATAAATGTCCTGCTGTTAAAGTATGTCCTGTCAATGCTTTATCACAAAAAGACTTTGATGCTCCTATAGTCGATTACGATAAATGTATAAAGTGTGGTAAATGTTCTAATTTTTGCCCTAAAAAAGCATTAGTATTGGAAGAGATAAAATGAAAGTTTTAACAATTAAAGAACCTTTTGCTACGCTTATTATGAATGAAATTAAACATATAGAAACAAGAAGTTGGAAAACTAATTATAGGGGAGAAATATATATTCAAGCATCACTTTCTAAAATAAAAAAAGAAATATATGAAAGAAAAGAATTAGTTAAGCTATTTGAAAAGTTAGATATGCATTATGGTAATATAATTTGTAAGGCTTGCTTAAAAGATTGTGTTTATATGGATGAAGATTTTATCAATAAGATTAAATTAAATAATCAAGAATATGTATGTGGCTATTATGATATAGGAAGATACGCTTGGATATTAGATAATATCGAAATAATAAGTCCAATAAAAGTTAAAGGTAAACTAGGTATTTGGAATTATAAGAAAAACTAAAATAATTATATAATATATATTAAAAATGTGGTATACTAATTATAGGTGATAATATGAAAGATGTTAATATATTAAAAAATAATGGTGTTAATGTAGATAAAAGTTTAGAATTATTTGGGGATATGGAAACCTATGATGAAACATTAGAAACATTTTTAACTGAAGCTAATGAAAAAATAAATAATATAAAAAAATATAAGGAAATTGCTGATATGGCTAATTATGCCATTTTAGTGCATTCATTAAAAAGTGATGCTAAATATTTTGGTTTTGACAAATTAGCTGAACTTTCATATAACCATGAATTAGAAAGTAAAGCTAATCATATTTATTATATTTATGATCATTTTGATGAATTAATGGATGAAGCAGATAGAATATTAAATTTAGTAAGACAATATTTAGGTAAAGAAATAGTAAAAAAAGAAGAGAAAAGCATAATAAAAGATAAAACAATATTAGTTGTTGATGATTCAGAAGTTATTAGTAGTTTTATTAAGAAATTATTTAATAATGAGTATAATGTTTTATTAGCTAAAGACGGTATGGAAGCTATAAATAATCTAAACAATGAATCTTTAGTTGGAATGTTATTGGATTTAAATATGCCTAATGTTAATGGCTTTGTTGTATTAGAATATATGAAAAATAATGACTTGTTTAAAACAATACCCGTATCTATTATAACTGGAGTAGGCAATGATGATATTATTAAAAAAGCTTTTGAATACCCTGTTGTTGACGTTTTAAGGAAACCATTTAATGAAAGGGATATTAGAAAAGTAGTAGAAAAAACAATAGCAACCATTTAAAATAGTTGCTGTTTTTAATTTACAATTTTTTAAAATTTTGATAATATTATTATTAAGGTGATTTTATGTTATATAGTTCAGTTGAAAATAACAAAATTAAAGATTTAAAAAAATTACAAACAAAGAAATATCGTGATAAAAAGAATATGTTTTTAGTCGAGGGAAGACATCTTGTCTTAGAAGCTTATAAAACAGGATATTTAAAAGAAATGTTATTAGATGAAAATGAATTGTTGCCATTAGATGTAATGACTTACTATATGACAAATAATGTTAAAAATTATTTAAGTGAATTGGAAAGTCCTACAAGTGTAATAGGTGTTTGTAATAAAAAAGAAGGCGTTATTAAAGGAAATAGAATAGTTTATTTAGATTGTATACAAGATCCAGGTAATTTAGGAACTATAATTAGAAGTTGTGTTGCTTTTAATATTGATACTTTAATACTTAGTAAAGATACGGTTGATTTATATAATTCAAAAGTTATTAGAGCAAGTCAAGGTTTAATATTTCATTTAAATATTGTTATAGCTGATATTAACGAATTTATTTTAAAATTAAAAACAGATGGATATAAAATTTATGGAACTAAAGTAACTCATGGAAAAAGTTTAAAAACTATTGAAAAAGTATCAAAATTTGTTATAATAATGGGTAATGAAGGAAACGGCATCAGTGAAGTAAGCAGTGAAGTGTGTGATGAATATTTATATATAGAAATGAACGATAAATGCGAAAGTTTAAATGTTGGTGTAGCAACTAGTATCATTTTATATGAATTAGATAAGTAGGGATTTATATGGTGTATGTAGGAGAAATTGTAAATACTCATGGAATTAAGGGAGAATTAAGAATTATATCTGATTTTAAATATAAGGATAAAGTTTTTTTTAAAGGGAATAAACTTTATTTGGGTAAAAGAAAACAAAAAGTATTAATCGATACATATCGAAAACATAAAAATTATGATATGGTTAAATTTGATGATATAAATGATATAAACGATGCCATTATATTCAAAGGTGATGAAGTATACGTTAAAAGAGAAGATCTAGATATTGATGGTTATGTTGATGAAGATATAATCGGATTAAAAGTATATGATGAGGATAGATTAATAGGTAAAGTTACTAATATAATTAAAAACAAACAAGAAATATTAGTAATTAAAAATAGAAATAAAAATTATTTAATACCTTTTGTTAATGAATTTATTAAAAGTATTGATTTGGATAAAAAAATATTAAATATTAACGTGATAGAAGGATTATTAGATGAAAATTGATATTTTAACATTATTTCCTAAAATGTTTGATAATTTTTTAACTGAATCAATTATAAAAAGAGCTATTAGTGATAATAAAGTTACAATAAATATTCATAATATAAGAGATTATTCAAAAGATCCTCATAAAAAAGTTGATGATTATCCTTTTGGTGGCGGTGAAGGTATGGTATTAATGCCACAACCAATATTTGATGCTGTTAATGATTTAAAAACTGATGATTCATATGTTATTTTAATGACACCTCAAGGAATTAAACATAATCAAAAAAAAGCTTATGAATTAAAAGAAAAGAAACATTTAATTATAATATGTGGCCATTATGAGGGATTTGATGAAAGGATAAGAACTTTAGCAGATTTAGAATTATCGATAGGTGATTTTATCTTAACAGGTGGCGAATTGGCTAGTATGGTAGTAACTGATAGTATAGTAAGATTAATTGATGGTGTAATAGATACTAATTCCCATTTAAACGACTCGTTTAATAATAACTTATTAGATTATCCTGTTTATACTAGACCTGCAGATTATAATGGTATGAAGGTTCCAGATGTTTTATTATCAGGACATCATGAGAATATAAAAAAATGGCGCTATGAACAAAGTTTAAAGAAAACTAAAGAACGTAGGCCGGATTTGTTGGGGGAAGATTAATATGAAACAATATTTTATTTCTAAAAAAAATTATAATGGAGAAGTTGTATTTGTTAACTATGATAAAGTTAATGGATATAAGGTAAATCCTAAAAATAATTTTCCTTATGAGGGAATTAAAGTAAATGAAATGATAATTATTAAACCTTCACTAATCGACAAAATAATTAAAAGAAAAATAAAAAAACATTTGGATTTCTATCTAAAGGTAATTATTGATAATATAGATAATGATTCTGATGACGATACAAGAATTGCCTTAGATGATTTAGCTCGATATAAAAAAGTCATTAAAGAAAAATATTCAATTTACTTAGATAAGAAATATATGGAACTTTTAAATAAAAAAATTTCTGTTATTGAAAGGGAATTACAAAATAATTTAATTTGTGAAAAATCATATGAAGAAGTAAAGAAAAGATAAATTATATTGACTTAGAATATGTTAATGTTATATAATATTTTTGGAATTGAATGTCAATTCTAATAAAGAAAGGATGATTTATAATGGAATTAAAAGGAAGTAAAACAGAACAAAATTTAATGGCAGCTTTCGCTGGTGAATCACAAGCTAGAAATAAATATACATATTATGCTTCAAAAGCAAAAAAAGAAGGATTTGAACAAATAGCAGCTATATTTGAAGAAACTGCTGGTAACGAAAAAGAACATGCTAAAATGTGGTTTAAATTATTACATGGTGGAAGTGTTCCAAGTACAATGGATAATTTAGCTGATGCTGCAGCAGGTGAAAATTATGAATGGACAGATATGTATGCTGGATTTGCTAAAGAAGCAAAAGAAGAAGGATTCGATCATATAGCATTTTTATTTGAAAGTGTTGCAAAAATTGAAAAAAATCATGAAGAAAGATATAAAGCATTATTAGAAAATGTAAAAAATGAAACGGTATTTAATAAAGGTACTGAAGAAATGTGGATTTGTCGTAATTGTGGACATGTTCATTTTGGTAAGACTGCTCCTAAAGTATGTCCTGTATGTGAACATCCACAAGCTTACTTCGAATTAAGAAAAGAAAACTATTAAAAGTCTAATATAGACTTTTTTCTTTGTAATACCATTTTTTAAATGTATAATTCAATAATAAAAAACAATATTTGTAAATTTTAGTCACAATAATAATTACTAGACTATTTAAATTTTTTTTGATATAATTAGTTATATTTATAGAAGAAAGACTCTTATAATAAAAACTAGGTAAGTCAAGTTATACAAAATTTGATAAAATTATTCTAGGAGGATGATGTTATGAGAGTTAATGAAAAAATCGAAAGAATCACACCAGATACTTTGATATGTGGAATTGATATAGGAAAAACAAAGTGTTGTGCAAGATTCTGCGATTACAGAGGATTGGAGGTGTATCACAAAGTTTGGTTTGATAAAACAGAAAATCTTGATGCAATAGGTTGTCAAATAACAGCAGCGATGTATAATGAAAATAAAACAGATGTAATTATATCTTTTGAGCCAACAGGGCACTATTGGTTAAATATTGATAAATATTTTAAAGATTGTGGTCAAGAAACGGTTTTAATGCCTACATACACAGTAAAACAAGCTAAGGAAATGCATGATCAAAATCCAACTAAAAGTGATCCAAAAGATGCATTATTAATTGCTAGGCTTACTAGTGAAGGTAAATATGTTAAACCTATTGAAAGAGATGAATTATATCAAAATATTTATTCAGGATATAGTATTTATGAAGATATTCAAAAAGAAATAAATCGAATAAGAAATAAAATTCATGTATGGAATGATAAATATTTTCCAGAAGTAGAAAAAGTATATAAGATAGATTCTGTTGGAATCAAACCAATATATGAGAATCAGTTACTACCTAATGAAATTAAAAATATGACATTAGAAAATTTTACTGAATTAATGATTAAAGATAATAGTCGTGCAAATAAAAAAAGCATTATGAAATTAAAAGAATTATGTGAGAAAAGTAATGGAATATGTTCGGATGCTTTTACAAAGAAAGAAATAAGAAGACTATACGAAAGATTTATTGAAATGCTTAAAGAGTTAGAAGAATATGAAAAAGAATTAATAGAATTAGCAAGTCAAATTGACTATGTCGAAAAAGCAGTTGAAATAACAGGTATAGGATATATGAGTATGATAGGAATTATTGCAGAAACAGGAAATTTAAAAAAATATGAACACGCAAAACAGGTGTTAAAGATGAGTGGTTTAAGTCTTAAAGAAAGCTCAAGTGGCCAAAAAAAAGGAAAGAAACATATTTCCAAACGAGGCCGCTCTAAATTAAGACGTAATTTAAAACAAATTGGCATCTGTCTCGTAGGGAAAAATAATTTCTTCCTGCAATTGCATAACTATTATACCACAGAAAGAACTAATCCGTTAACAAAATTAGTTTCAATAAATGCAATAATCAGAAAATTTATGTATATACTTATGGCTATAGTAAAAAGTGGAAATTCATTTGATGAAGAAAAAGCAATAAGAGAAAGTTGCATAAATTTTAGTTAATAATATCATTAATTCTAGTTTGGTGAGTTAAGATTATAAATAAATATTTATAGTTTTAATTCACTAAACTAGAAATAGATTAGTGATATTATGTGAAAGTGGAATTTGGTAAGCGCCTCCATAGGACATGATCTAGAGAGAAAGAATCACCAAGGCCAGTTTCATATAATGCCGTATTAAAGAGTTTAGGTAGATAACAATGATTATCAATACAGAATGAAATGAGAGGATAAGCATATATGAAAAACACATTGGCTATTAGTCCACTTAATTATACATATATTAATTAAGTTAACAAAATTTTAAAAAATACCTATGTTAACAGTTTTCATTATGCTTAAATTTAATAAAAATAATGATAAAAACTAGTAAAATAACTAGTTTGAGTAAAAAATAATAAAATTTTATAAAGTTTTGTATAGAAAATACTTGACTTTATTATGAGAGGAGGAATCTATATGATAAAAATTTTTGCATTAGGTGGTTTAAATGAAATAGGAAAAAATATGTATGTTGTCAATGTTGATGATGAATTATATATATTTGAAGCTGGATTAAAATATGCTGATGATAAGATGTTAGGTGTTGATTATATAATTCCTAATTATGATTATTTAATTAAAAATAAAAATAAAATTCAAGGTATATTTTTATCTCATGGTCATGACGAACAAATAGGAGCAATTCCTGATATACTTTATGATTTACCTAATATTAAAATATATGGAACTAAATTTACTTTAGATTTGTTAAAAGAAGAATTAAAACAAGAAAAGTTAAAAGCTGATTTAGTTGAAATTCAACCACATAAAAAAATAAAAGTAGGTAAGAATTATATTTTCCCTATTAGCTTATCGCATTCTGTACCAGATGCAGTAGGATATGTATTATATACAAAAGATGGAGCAATATTTTATACTGGTAACTTTGTTTTTGATTCCGCTATGCAAGGAAATTATAAAACTGATATTGGTAAACTTGCTTATGTTGGAAAACAAGGAGTATTATGTTTATTAAGTGAATCATTATATGCTGATAAAATAGGATATACATCTCCAAAACATAGAAGTTATAATTATTTAAGAGAAATTATTAATAGTTCT
Organism: Candidatus Faecisoma merdavium; assembly: GCA_018716405.1. Lineage (GTDB taxonomy): Bacteria > Bacillota_I > Bacilli_A > RF39 > UBA660 > Faecisoma > Faecisoma merdavium. The sequence continues at coordinate 26,417 of DVJX01000051.1, forward strand.
AAAAATAGAATCTTAATTAATATATTGCAAGGTCAAATATTTAGAATTCAAGAGTTATTAAATGTTATAACTGAAGCTAATAAAAAAGTTGTTATTTTAGGTAAAAGGTTAGAAAACACTTTAATTAATTCAATTGATAATGGTTATATTAATTTTGATAAATCAAGAATTGGTAATATTCATCATTTAGAAAAAGATTCAATTATAATTGTATCCGATGAAAGAGAAAAACCATTTTCTAATATTAAAAGAATTGTAAAAGGATATGATAAATTTATTAATTTAACTGAAGATGATACTATTATTTTCGCATCACCTGTTTATGATGGTATGGAAAAAAGTGCCACAATGTTATTCGATGATATTGCTAAAAAAGGATGTAATTTAATTACAATGTCAAGTAAACAATTTAATTCATTACATGCATCAAGTGAAGACTTAATGCTTATGTTAAATTTATTACAACCTAAATATTATTTTCCAGTTAATGGAGAATATAGACATCAAGTTGCTAATAGTGAAGTTGCTAAACAAATGGGCATGAAAGATGAAAATATTATTCTTAAGTTAAATGGTGAAGTGGCTACTTTTGTCAATGGTAATTTAACTGATGATAAAGAATTTATTAAAGTAGACGATATTTTAATCGATGGAAAAACATTAGGAGATGTTGGGGACTTAGTTATTAAAGATCGTGAAATGTTAGGCGAAAACGGAATTGTTTTAATTTTAGCTATTGTTGATAAATCTACTAAACAAATTTTATCAGGCCCACAAATTGTAACTAAAGGTTTTGTTTATGTTAAAGAAAACACTGATTTAATCAAAGAAGCTCAAGATATGTCTTTAGAAATAATTAAAAATAATACTAAAGTTTCATATATTGATTATGCTAAGACAAAAAATGAAATAAGAGACAAAGTAGGTAATTACTTTTACCAACAAACAGAATCAAAACCAATAATTTTAATTATGATTCAAGAAATTTAAATTGTACTTAGTTACAATTTTTTTCTTGAAATAATTTACTAAATATGATATTATTTATACCTAGGAAGTGGTTTTAATGAATCTACCAAATTTAAATGATGCAAGAAGAAGAACTAAAGGAAAAGTTGAAATTTTAGATAATTATAAAATAACTCTAGAACAAAAATCATTAGGGTTAAACAAAAAATATTTTGTTAAAACTTATGGTTGCCAAATGAATGAACATGATTCAGAAAATATTAAAGCAATATTAGAAGATATGGGATATACTTCTACTGATAATATGGAAGATGCTAATTTAATTATTTTAAATACATGTGCAATAAGAGAAAATGCTCATAATAAAGTATTTGGATTATTAGGTAGAATTAAGCATATGAAACAAACTAAAGAAGTCATGGTTGGTTTCGGTGGCTGTATGGCTCAAGAAGAAGTAATAGTAGATGAAATACTAAATAAATATAAATGGATTGATTTTGTTTTCGGTACTCATAACATTTATGATTTACCTAACATAATAGAAAAATCAAAAAACAAACAAGAAATAGATGTATTTTCTATTGAAGGTGATGTTATTGAAAACATTCCAGTTAAAAGAGATAGTAAATATAAAGCTTGGGTTAATATTATGTATGGTTGTGATAAATTTTGTACTTATTGTATAGTACCCTACACTAGAGGAAAACAAAGAAGTAGATTACCTAAATATATAATTGATGAAGTAAATAAATTAATTAAAGACGGTTATAAAGAAGTCACATTATTAGGTCAAAATGTTAATGCTTATGGCAAAGATTTAGATATCGATTATAATATGGCTAATTTATTAGAAGATGTAGCTAAAACTAATATTGAAAGAGTTAGATTTGTAACTAGTCATCCTTGGGATTTTAATGATGACATGATCGATGTAATAAGTAAATATAAAAATATTATGCCTTATATTCATCTACCTTTGCAATCAGGCTCTGATAAAATATTAAAATTAATGGGTAGAAGATATACAAAAGAAGAATATATAACTTTATATAATAAATTAAAATCTAAAATACCTAATTGTGCTATTACAACAGATATTATAGTAGGTTTTCCAAATGAAACTAAAGAAGACTTTCAAGATACATTAGATGTAGTTAATATTTGTAAATATGATGGAGCATTTACTTTTATCTTTTCTCCTCGTATTGGAACACCTGCTTGTCGTATGAAAGATGATATATCTTTACAAGAAAAAGAAGAAAGATTACAAACATTAAATAATTTAGTAAATAAATATTCTAAAGAAAATAATCTACAATATTTAAATAAAATAGTACCTGTTTTATTAGAAGATTATAGTAGTAAAAATAGTAGTTATTTAAAAGGATATACTGATACTATGAAATTAGTAAATGTTAAAGCAGATAGTAGTTATTTAGGAAAAATAGTAAATGTCAAAATAACTTCAGTTAAAACATGGAGTATGGATGGCGAAATAATATAATTTTATCAAGAATGAAAAAGAGGATTAGCTTAAGTGAACTCATACCAACCTATTAGGTTAGGTGGTAAAGCTAATATCGATGAAAGAAAAAGACTCTTTCATGGAGTCTTTTTTCATATAATATAATTGGAGGTAATTTAAATGAAAAAATTGATAACTAGTGAATCAGTAACAGAAGGTCATCCAGATAAAATATGCGACAAAATAAGTGATAAAATATTAGATATGGCTCTAATGGAAGATATTAATTGTCATATGGCTGTAGAAGCAACAATCAAAGATAATTTTATTTTAATATATGGTGAAGCTAATACAAAAGCAAAATTAGATTATGAAAAGTTAGCTAAAGATGTACTTAAAGATATTGGCTATAATGATGATTTTGAAGTATTAATTAAAGTAAGTGGTCAATCACAAGAAATTAATAATGCTGTTTCTAAAAAGAAAATATGTGCAGGAGATCAAGGCATAATGTTTGGTTATGCAACTAATGAAACAAAAGAATTTATGCCTTTACCTATTTTACTTGCTAATAAATTAACAAAACAACTTGCTTTAGTTAGAAAAAATGATAAAAATTCTATTTTGATGCCAGATGGCAAAGCTCAAGTTACAGTAGAATATGTAGATAATATTCCTAAAAGAATTGATACAATAATTGTTTCATCTCAACATAAAAAAGATGTTACTCAAGAAGAATTAGAAAAATATATAAAAGAAAATGTAATTGATAAAGTAATACCTAAAGAATTAATGATAGATACTAAAATACTAATTAATACAAGTGGCTCTTTTGTAATTGGTGGACCATTTGGTGATAGTGGTACAACCGGAAGAAAAATTGTCGTAGATACATATGGTGGTGTTGGTAAAGTAGGTGGTGGTTGTTTTAGCAGTAAAGATCCATCTAAAGTAGATAGAAGTGCTGCTTATTATGCAAGATATGTTGCTAAAAATATTGTTTATCATAATTTATGTGATAGATGTGAAGTAGAAGTATCTTATGCTATCGGATTAGAACAACCTATTAGTGTTAATATCGAAACATTTAATACTAATAAAGTAAGCATTGAAGAAATAAATGATTATGTTAAAAATAATTTTGATTTTTCAGTTGATAACATTATAAAAGAATTAAATTTATTAAGAACAATTTATTATGATATAGCAAGTTATGGTCATTTTGGCTATGATAATTTACCATGGGAACAAATAAAGTAATTTATTTGTTTTTTTAAATGTTAAAAATAATATTAACAAACAAGCAATAGCAAATAATGATACAATATTATAACTTTATTTTTATTTAAATAAATATAATTTTATATGTATTTTTCATTTTCTAAAATAAGTCCAAATTAGGTCAAAATTATTCTTGATTTAAATTTGTCAAGTGGTATAATATGGTAAAGTCAAACAATGTAAGAAAAGCGGCATATGTCGTTTTTTTTGTTTGATTAAAGGAGGTGATTTTATTGATTGTATCATAATATAGTAATTAAATAATTCTAATTGGACTATTATATAGTCTTTTTTTGAAAGGAAAGAGAGGAAAATAAATATGGAAGAAAATGAACTTTATTTTAAAGATGCGTTTTCACAATCTGAAGGTAAAACAAATCTTACAATTAACAATTTAACTGCAGCTTGTATAAGCTCTAGTAATAACAAATTTAGTTTAGATAGTGAAGGAAATTTAGTTGTTAATACAATTCAAGCAACAGGAAATACAAGCACAGGAAGTGGATATGATATAGACAAGGTATATCCTATAGGTGCGATATATATGAGCGTAAATAGTACAAATCCTAATACTTTATTTGGAGGAACATGGGAACGAATAATGGACAAATTTCTATTGTGCTCAGGTGATACTTATGCTAATGCGTCAACGGGAGGTAATGCAACAACAACTTTAACAGTTGACAATTTACCATCACATACACATACAGGATCTACTTCATCTGAAGGAGCACATACACATAACGGCTCTACATCTACAAATGGTAATCATGTTCACAAATTATATTATAGAACTGTATATTCTGGTACTGGTGATTATAATGGAGTTTGTCGACCAACTGCAGGAACCGGAATAAATACATATATGGATGAAGCTGGTTCACATACACATAGTTTAACAACTGGTTCAAATGGAACTCATTCTCATAGTTTTACGACTGGTGCAACTGGTAGTGGTGCTGAATTTAATAATATGCCACCTTATTTAGCAGTATATGTATGGAAACGTGTATCGTAGATTAAAAGGTGATTTTATGAAAAAAGAACTAAAGAATTTAAGAAAAAGAAATGAAAAACATTTTTTAAATGAAGATGGAACTATAGAGGCATTAATATATAAAAATGATGTCCATTATGAAAAAGATGGCGCATATGAAGAAATAAATAATACCTTAGTTTTAAAAAATGATAGATACTTTAATATAGGCAATAATTTTGATGTATCATTTTCGACAGAAAGTGATGACAAATTATTAGAAATTCGTAAAAATGAACATTACATAAAAATGAATATGAAGGGATCTAATAGGGTTAAAAATAAGGAATTAAAAAAAGATAATATAATAAGGAATGTTGGAAGTATAGAATATAATGATATATTTCCTAATATTGATGTAAATTATCAAATATTTCCTAAAAAATTAAAAGAGACTATAATATTAAAAGACAAAGAAAGTATAAAAGAAAAAATTGTTTTTAATATAGAAACAGATTTAAAATTAGAACTTGTTAACAATAAAATTGTTTCTAATTCTGACTTTTATATTGATGAGCCTTTTATGATAGATAGTAATAATGAACAAAACAATTTTATATATTATGAATTGAACAAGACTAAAAATGGGTATGATATAACATTAAATTTAGATGTTGCATGGTTAGAATGCAGTGAGAGAGTATTTCCTATAATAATAGATCCAACTATTGTTGTTGATTCTATTAACAAATTTCAAGACACTTTTATAAGTAGTGAAAATCCTGACACTAATTATAGTGGTTCTACCGAACTTCAAATTGGAGCATTTGGTCCAAACCATAATATATGTAGAACATTATTCAAATTTGATTTACCAGAAATAGGAACTGGTAATAGTATTATAAATGCAAAATTGCATATTTATAATCATCCGGATTATTATCCAGATTTAGGTACACCATATTATGTACATGTAGATGCGCATCAAATTACTGCTGATTGGAATGAAAGTACTGCAACATGGAATAATATGCATGATAAATACAATCCGTTGGTAGAGTATGACTATAATTGTGAATATTCTATTATCAAAGATGATAATATTAGTTTTGATACAAAGCTTAATATTTTTGATATTACAAATCTTGTAAAAAAATGGTATTCAGGAGTACCAAATTACGGAATAATGTTCAAAGCCTACGATGAAAGTGAAATTGGTTGGACTCATTTGATTGATTTTATATCCAAAGAAAATAACTTTGTACCAAATTTAAGTCCAGTTATTTCTATAACATATCGTAATCAAAATGGTTTGGAAAATTACATGACATATACACAAAAAGAACTTATAAAT
>DVJX01000052.1 GCA_018716405.1 Candidatus Faecisoma merdavium
AATGTGGCTTTACCTACCACCATACACTCGAAAATGTCGATGTGCCTCTACTAAAGGAAGTCCGTACCGAGCATTTCACTCGATTAACCAAAGAAGAATGGCATGTGAAAAGAGGAAAATAAAATGGACCGACTCACACAATTTGAAGCGATGTTAAATGAAATCATGACCACAGCTGCAAAAGAAAAACAACAAATGGATGCACTCAAATTAGCCGGTAAAGAAAAAAGCGCAACTTATCGACAACTGATGGCCAACCGTTTAATGTATACGCGAATGATAGGACTATATAAACATTATGGATTGGTGGAAGAATAATGGACTATATCATTTTCCCATCTGATTATTTTGATGGAAAGCAAGTTGAAGCAGAATACCTTAGCGAATATCAAGCTTGTCAGACAGAAATTCAAGCTTTCATTTTTAATTATGAAAAATTTTTTGAAGAAAACCGACTAATCTTGAATCAAGTAAACCTTGAGCCCGGTAAAGCAGTCTATCGTGGTTGGATGATGACACCAAAACAATACCAATCTTTTTATTCGCAATTAAGAGATAAATATCAGATAGAATTATTAACTTCACCTGAGCAGTACGAACAATTTCATTTATTTCCAAACATTTATACAGAATTGATAGAAGATACACCCAAAATGTTGACCTTTCCATTAGGGACTAAGGTAGATATAGAAAAAATACGTTCTCAGATGTCGGCGTTTATGATTAAGGACTATGTAAAATCAGCAAAAGGGACCGAATTACCAAGCCGTATCTCTAGTGCGATTTCTCAGCAACAATTAGATGAATATCTAGAAATTTTTTATCGGTATCGCGGGGATTTACTAACAGGTGGAATCTGTATCAAAGAATATGTTGAGTTAAAAACATTAAATGGCCACCATAATGAATATCGAGTATTTTATGCGAATGGGAAAGCGATTAGTATTGCAGAATCAGTTGCAAATGATGAGTTTACCACACAGCCACCGAGAGAATTAGTCGAAAAATATCAACATTTACCAAGTCCAATTTATACTGTGGACTATGCCGAGTTGGCTGATGGTTCGTGGATAGTCATTGAAGCTGGCGATGGTCAAGTATCAGGATTGAGTGACCATCAAGATAGAGTAGCGTTTATGGCGATGCTGAGTGAAGCAGTGAAAGGATGATTTGAATGAATGCAGAGATTATGAATAAAATAAATGAATTTAGTGAAACCAATTATGCAGATTTGATTCAAGCGATTATCAAGATGGAACGACCAGAACTGAGTCTTGAGGAAATTACTGAGTTGTACCAGCAGTATATGAATAACGATGAGATGAAGTTGCTGGGGAAAGAGTTTTATTTATATTAGTTAATCAATCGTTACTTCAATATTTAATTTAAAGAAGTAAATTATCGAAAAAATAATTGTCGAGGTATATTAGAAATGGAAAAAAGACATTTTAAACAAGCTGATTTAGGTTTAGACATACACCATCTTGATGGCTACAGGATGGTGTATGAGGATATAAACAGAGTTGGTGGCAAAACAGTAGTAAGATTGCTGGATGATCAAGGCAATGTAATGCTAATGTTAAAGTCGGCAAAAAATAAATCTAATGTATACGCATATGCAGAAATGATTAAATTATATTTAGAGCCTAAAGGTAATGAGAAGTTTGAGCTTATAAAAAAACTTAATGATGATGGCATGAGTAGAAAGGAAATTGCAGAAAAGTTAGGTATGGTGACTTCAACGATTAATGACTACTTTAGATATTACAACTTAAACCATATGATTGAATATGGAGAAGAAAAAAGATTTTCGACAAATGAATTTTTAGGTATCGACTTAAATATTCTAGATGGATACAGAGTTTCTTATGAGTACGTAAATCAAAAGTATATTAATTATATAGCAAGGTTACATGATGAGGATGACGATGTAATAGCAATGAGCAGAACCGTTTCAGATAGTAAGATAATGGCGTATGCGTTACTTGTACAATCATATGATTCACCTAAAAAAGACACACAAATTAAAAAAGAGGCAATAAAAAGTTTATATAATGCTGGAATGAGTAAAACACATATAGCTAAAACTTTAAAAATTAGCAGTGCAGCCGTTAACGATTACTTTTACTTTTACAACTTAGACAATAGAAATAAGTTTTAAAAAATATACAATTAGAGCATACGTGAGAGTTTTTAAAATAACGATTAATATTATTGTTTAATCTCCTTATGTTAAAAAAAGATATTCGATAACTTGTATAGAATTCTATAAATAGACATATATTACTATTTGGGAAGTGAATTTTTTTGGATACCAACAATTTAATCTATATAAATAAAGCAAGAAAGTTAAATGATACTATTGTAGCCAAATATGAACTAGATAAGAAGAAAAGTAATTCAACAAAAGAACTTGCTAATCAACTTGCAACTAATACAATGAGATTAGGAAAGAATCAGCAATTATCTAATGCAGAGCGAAATAAGATATTAGGTGTTTGTCGTAACCTAAATTTACTTTCCGACAAAACTTATGTGGTCAGTGATGTAAATGTTGAGGAGCTTGATCATTTAATTAATTATTTCGATTATATAAATAAAGATAAACAAAATATTGAGTCTGAATTAGAAAAAATGCTTCGAAAACTTTCGATAAAATCTATAGACGCAATTATCAATAAAAATGAGTTCGATAATTTTAAGGAGTATCTTCATGTAGAGAGAAATATTGATAACAAACTATTAGATACGATAAATGATTTTTTGATAACAAGAAATAAAGGGATAATATTTGTAGTTGGTAATGTCGGTGATGGTAAAAGCCATTCAATATCTTACTTGTATAGTAAGAATCCAGACTTGTTTATTAATAATAATATCCATATACATAACGATGCAACAGAAACAGATAGACCAAATCGTACAGCAGTTGAAACATTAATGAGGTTAGTATTTTCGTATTCTAATTACGAAATTAATAATAATAATTTGGATCGATTAATTATTGCTATTAATCTAGGCGTATTAACTAATTTTATGAAAGCTTTGAGTCAAGATAGTAATTTTTCAATGCTGTATAGTTATCTGAAAGATTCGCAAGTTTTAGATAATAGAATAATTGAAAATGGAAATAATCAATACTTTAGAATTGTTTCGTTTACGCAAGAGGATAATTACCAGGTTGCGGGTAATACTTTAACAAATGATTTCTTTGTTAAAATTCTTGATAAAGTTTTTTCGCAAAATGAGTCAAATCCTTTTTATAAAGCTTATAAAAAGGATAAAGAGCGTGGAATAATACGACCTCTTCATCATAATTTTGAAATGATGTGGAATGTTAATTTTAGAAAAAGCATCATATACTTATTAACTAGAATAGAGTTTGAATATAAAATAATAATATCAGCAAGAAATGTATTGAATTTTATATATGATATTCTAATGCCTCGGAACAATAAGGAAGATTATGACTCTTATTTACCATTTTTATTATTTGAAAATCAGAATGGATCAGAAATCTTGTCATTAATGAGTTATCTAGATCCTGTAAAAATGGATTCAAAAAATATGAATAAATTAATGATTGAATTATATCAATCCAGTGATTATAAAAATCAAATAAAATTATTTTTAGGAGATCATTATAAATTATATGAAAATATTTTTAATTCAATACAGTCCAAAGCAGAAAAATTTGATGAATATTTATGTACATTTTTAAGGTTAAAATTTTTAGAAAATCATAATGATCCAATGTTTAACAATACAAATTTCAATGATTTTGTTAGATATTATTCAAGTATAAAAGCCAATGATGAGGAATCTAAGTTAAAATTATTTAAGGAAATAACTAATGCAATATACCTTTGGAATGGTAATGTTGGTGAAGAAGAATATATTATTTCTAATCCTGGTGAATCAAATATTAAAGTATTGATTGAAGTAGAATTTGATTATGTAAAGGCTTATGTTTTAGACATTAATATTATTTTAGAAGGTTGTCTTGACCAGGAAGACTTTAACATAATTATAGATTTTCATACCTATGATTTAGTAACTAAAATTAATAATGGATATATATTAAAAAATGCTGACAAAAGAGGGGCTACATCTTTTGAAATGATGGTTGAAAAGTTAATTACTGGAAGTCATTCTAAAACTAAAAATATTTTATTAGACATTGAAACTAACAAACGTTATGAATTAAGAAAACGTAATGGAATTTATAAATTAAAAGAAATAAGGTGATATAAGTTGGCAAAAATGACAGTAGATGAGTTAAAAAGAAAAATGAACTTAACAAACAACAAAAATATAAGAGCAGAGCATAATTGTCACTCACGTATTTTCCCATTTTATACAAGAAATCCAGATAGAGTAAAGTTTTTAGATGATTTTAATGAGATTGTCGGAATGGTAGTTAGGGAATCAATAGGATTAGATTCCGCTATAGAAATTAACAACGAAAAAATTTATCAATATTTAAGTATGAATATAGAAAATCAACTTGATGAATCAACATTAAAAAATATTTTTAATGTTGATTTTGGAAATTTACAAGATCCATACTTATTTAAGTATTATCCCGTGTTGAATTTTACGAAGACACAAAAAGATGAGTTAAGAGGTAAGAAAGCACTAACTACGTATATTGTAAAACTACTCAAGTTAAATATTAATGATGAATGGAAAAATTTCTTTGTAAATATCAAACATAACAATCTTTATGAAGAAATAATCCGATCTAGCTTTGAAGATAACATTGAAAATCATGAGATAAAGAATAAAGACGAGTTTTATATTTTCCCTGAGATTATAGATAGCGACATTTTTAACAGAGATTTGAAAGTATTAATGTCTGATAAAAAAATTTTTGTTGATAATATTTCTTTACTCATTAGTTATTATTTGTTTTATTATATTATACAGTTAACATATAGATTGTTGCAAAATGATTTTTCAAAACCGTTTGATATGTATTTTTCATATGATAAAGAAAAAATAAGCTCAAGTAGGTTGTGTGTAAAAAAAGGCTATAAAATCATTAATGAATTGTCGAACAATTTACTCGTTGATAACGATTTAGTAGATTATTTAAATATATTAAGTGAAAATGATACATTTAGATCCTTTGACGAAATGATTCATGATAAAAATAATCTTCATATTTTAGGAAAAAATATTATTGATTTTAATTATTTATTCTATAAGTCATTAGAAGCGGAGCTATCGGATCCTATCATCATTGAAAAATTAAAATATGATAATGTACAAAATTTAGAGACTCAAATTACTCAATTGAGATCATATATTAAGACTAATATTGATCATGCAACAGAGACTAGATATAGAAAATCCTTTGACGAGTTTGTGTCTTTAACTTTCATTAAACATAGAGGTAGATTAGGTTATACATTTAATGCGACACAAGAATTAATATTATTGTTTACTTCCGTTATTGTGCCCAAGAAAGAAAAAATTCTATTGAAAGATTTATTTAGAGAGTTTGAAAAAAGAGGGATTAAATTTGATAATCAAACAAAAAAAGAGATTGTAAAATTTTATGAAAGTATCAATATTTTAGAAAAATTATCAGATAGTGGGGATGCACAATATGTCAAATCAATATTATAATTTTTTGTCACAAAGATTAATAAACTGGTTAAATGAAAATTCAGATATTAATATTGGTGATAAATTTTTCATATTGCTTGATGGAGAAGGCGAGACAAAAAGTCTGTATTCAGCATTATTGAATCAAAAAATATCGAAATTAAATACGTTTTATTCTCCAGAATTTAACTATAAGACAATAAGCTATCAATCTGGGAAAAATAAAATTCTTTTTGTTGCATCAATTGATGGTATTACCAATGATTTTTTAGTAACGGTTCGAAATAGAGTAAATGAGAATAAAAATGAATGGGAAAATACTTCAGTAGTTTTTATTGTAGACAATGCATTAGATTCAATCATCAGTGGCTCTTTCGATATGGGACAAAAAGATGCAACATTCGATATTCTAACATTAAAAAAAGATGTGTTAGACATACTCGAACAAAAAGACGGATTATCTATTGCAAATAAAATTACAGTAAAAAAGTATTTGGAGATAATTTCTGAAAATACTAATTCGGTAATTAAAGATTTTGAGACGGTTTTTTCAATTGTCGAAAAAAATACAATTGATGATTCAGATTATATCGAAATGGGTTATTTTCCTGATTCAGCAATTAACTCGTTTGATGAAAAGACCATTGAACAA
>DVJX01000053.1 GCA_018716405.1 Candidatus Faecisoma merdavium
CGAAAAGTGTGATATAATACTTAAGTATTATTAAAAGGAGGAATTTATGAATAAAAAAGAAGTAAGAAAAGGATTACTACCATACTTAGTTTTATTTGTAGTAATGCTTGGAATTTTATATTTCTTTAGTTTATCTAATAATAAAGTAAATCAATTTACTTATGATGAATTTATCAATTATATGAATAATGAGGAAATTAAAGAAATTTTAATAACTCCAAGAAATTCAGCTGGAGTTTATGAAATCAAAGGAAAATTAAATAGTTATGGAGAAAATGAATCATTTTATTTAAAGGTACCTTTATCAAATGAGGTTATTTCTCAAATTTTAAATTCAGAAGATGGATATGATTTTAAAATATCTACTTCATCAGATCCTGATTCTAGTGCATTATTACTATTTATTTTAAATGTACTTCCTATGATTATAATTTTAGGAGTAGGATTTTATTTTGTAACTAGACAAATGGGAACAGCTAATAAATCTATGGATTTTGGTAGAAGTAAAGCAAGACTTAATGAACAAAAAAATAAAGTAACATTTAAAGATGTTGCTGGATTGGACGAGGAAAAAGAAGAAGTTGCAGAATTAATCGATTTCTTAAAAAATCCTAAAAAATTCCAAAAATTAGGTGCTAGAATACCAAAAGGAGTTTTATTAGTTGGACCTCCAGGTACTGGTAAAACATTATTAGCTAAAGCAGTTGCTGGTGAAGCAAATGTTCCGTTTTATTATATAAGTGGTTCAGAATTTGTTGAATTATTTGTTGGTGTTGGAGCATCTCGTGTAAGAGATATGTTTAAACAAGCTAAACACAATGCACCTTGCTTGATATTTATTGATGAAATAGATGCAGTTGGTCGTCAAAGAGGTGCTGGTTTAGGTGGTGGTCACGATGAAAGAGAACAAACATTAAACCAATTATTAACTGAGATGGATGGATTTGGAGCTAATGAAGGAATTATTATCATTGCTGCTACAAATAGACCAGACGTATTAGACCCAGCACTTTTAAGACCTGGAAGATTTGATAGACAAGTACAAGTTAATTTACCAGATGCCAAGGGTAGAGAAGAAATTTTAAATGTTCATGCAAAAGGTAAAATTTTTGCTAAATCAGTTTCTTTAAAAAACATTTCCCAAAGAACAGTTGGATTTAGTGGAGCAGATTTAGAAAATTTACTTAATGAAGCTGCGTTACTTGCTGTTAGAAGAAATAAAGAAAGCATTACAATGCAAGAAATAGATGAAGCTCATGATAGAGTTTTAATGGGTCCTGCAAAAAAATCTAAAAAATATACTGAAAATGATAAAAAGCTAGTTGCTTATCATGAAGCAGGTCATGCTGTACTTGGTATAAAATTAGATGGTGCTAATGATGTTCAAAAAATAACTATTATTCCACGTGGTTATGCTGGTGGATATACAATGATGTTGCCTAAAGAAGAACGATTCACAGCTACTAAGCAAGAATTATTAGAACGCATTATTGGTTTATTAGGTGGTAGAGTTGCAGAAGAATTAGTATTTAATGAAATAACAACAGGAGCTCACAATGATTTTGAACAAGCTACAAAAATAGTTAGATCAATGGTGACTGAATATGGTATGAGTAGCTTAGGGCCACTTCAATTAGAACAACAAGAAGGTAGTGTTTTCTTAGGTAGAGATTATAATAAATCACGTAATTTCTCAGGTCAAGTTGCATATGAAATTGACCAAGAAATGAGAAAAATTATGGATGAATGTTATAAAAAAGCTACTCAAATTATAAAAGATAATAGAGATTTATTAGATTTAATTGCTAATACTTTAATAACAAAAGAAACACTTACTAAAGAAGAAATAGATTATTTAGTTGAACACAAATGTTTACCAAATGATGAAGAAGATAGCGAGAAATCATTAGAAGAATTAAAAAAAATAGCTAAGGAACTAAAAATTAAAGGTTATACAAAAATGACTAAAGAAGAATTGCAAGAAATTATAGACAATAATAAATAAAATTCAAAAAGTGTCAATTAAAGTCAAGTTTTGGAAATATTTTTCCAAAACTTGACTTTTTTTCATAAATGATATATAATTATATCAGAGGCGATTATATGATACCGAGAATAGAATATCTTGAAGAATTGAAAAGATGGAAGGATAAAGATTTGATAAAAGTTGTTACTGGGATAAGAAGATGCGGGAAATCAACTTTATTTGAAATGTTTATAAAATATTTAAAAGAAAATAATATAAATAGTGAACAAATAATTCATTTAAATTTAGAAGATGTAGATTATGAGTTTAAGAATTATAAAGAATTATATAATTATATAATAAATAAAATAGATTCTGATAAACAATATTATGTATTTTTAGATGAAGTACAAAATGTTTTTCAATTTCAAAAAGCAGTGGATAGCTTATATATAAAGAAAAATATTGATGTATATATAACTGGTTCTAACGCTTATCTATTATCAGGAGAACTTGCAACTTTATTATCAGGAAGATATATAGAAATAAAAATGTTACCATTATCATTTAAAGAATATATAACAGCATTTGATTCTACAAATTATCAACAATTGTTTTTAGACTATATGAAAAATGGTGGCTTGCCGGGAAATATAAGCATATTACAAACAAATCCTAATGATATAAACAAGTATTTAGATGGTATATTTTCCACCATTGTTTATAAAGATGTAATGGCTAGGAATAATATAACTGATAAAATGTTATTAGAAAATATATTGAAATTTTTGTTTGATAGTATTGGGAGTCCTATTTCTACTAAAAAAATTAGTGATACATTAACAAGTAAAGGAATTTCAACTAGTAATCATACTGTGGAAAATTATATAAATGCTTTTTTAGAAAGTTTCTTAATATATAAAGCTGAAAGATTTGATGTTAAAGGTAAAAATTTATTGGCAAGGGATTATAAATATTATGTAGTTGATACAGGATTAAGAAGTTATTTTTTGGGGAAAAAAGCGGATAGTGACATGGGTCATATATTGGAAAATATTGTTTATTTAGAATTATTAAGAAGAGGATATAAAGTTTATGTAGGGAAAGTAGATGATTTAGAAGTTGATTTTGTTGCTGAAAACAGAGATGGTTTAACTTATTATCAAGTTGCTTTAACTGTTAGAGATAATGAGGTTTTGACTAGAGAATTAAAGTCTTTAAAAAGAACCGGAGATTATTATCCTAAAATATTATTGACTTTAGATATGGATTTAGAATCCGATTATAATGGGATAACTAAAAAAAATATTATAGATTGGTTATTAAAATAAAAATGTGAAAAAAGGAACATTTTTATTTTTTTATCATTAACCACTACCTAATTGAATTAAAATGTGATAAAATATTATTTGTAGAAAAATGGTGATGTTATGGGTAGAGTTATAGCTTTAGTTAATCAAAAAGGTGGAGTTGGAAAAACAACTACTAGTATAAATTTATCAGCATCTTTAGGTGTATTGGGTAAAAAAGTTTTATTAGTTGATTTAGATAGTCAAGGTAATAGTACAACTGGTGTTGGAATTAGTAAAAGTTCACATGAAAAAACTATATATGACTTAATAATTGATAATGCAACTTTAGAAGAAGTTATAATTAAGACAAAATTTAAAAATTTACACATTATTCCAGCTTCTATAAATTTAGCTGGAGCAGATATTGAATTAATGGAAAGAAGTAGAATGGATTCAAGTTTTAATAAATCTAGTCAATTAAAAAAATACTTGGATGTTGCTAAGGAAAAATATGATTATATTATAATTGATTGCCCTCCATCATTAGGTATTTTAACTACAAATGCACTTGCTGCTGCTAATAGTGTAATAATACCTGTTCAATGTGAGTTTTTTGCTTTAGAGGGAATTACTCAATTATTGCATTCAATTTTATTAATACAGAAAGATCTAAATCCTAATTTGGACATAGAAGGTGTTTTACTTACAATGTTAGATAGTAGAACAATTTTAGGATTAGAAGTTGTAGAAGAAATAAAAGCTTATTTTAAAGAAAAAGTTTATGATACAATTATACCTAGATTAATTAAAATATCAGAAGCTCCAAGTCATGGGAAACCAATACTTGCTTACGATCCTAAAAATAGAGGTACTATGGCTTATTTAAATTTAGCTAAAGAGGTGATTGATCACGATGGAAAATAGAAAAAGAGCATTAGGTAGAGGTCTTGAGCAATTGTTTAATAGTGAAAATTTAGACTTTGAAAACTTTGAAAAACAAATTTATGAGACAACTCCTAAAAATGAAATAGTTGAAATTAATTTGGATGAAATTAGACCAAATCCTCATCAACCAAGAAAAATTTTTAATGAAGAAGCTTTAAATGATTTGGCCGATTCAATTAAAAAGAATGGTGTTTTTCAACCCATTATTTTAAAAAAAAGTATTAAGGGTTATGATTTAGTTGCTGGCGAAAGAAGATTTAGAGCTTCTAAAATAGCTGGTAAAACGACAATTCCTGCTATCATAAAAGATTTCAATGAAGAACAAATGATTGAAATAGCTTTACTAGAAAATCTTCAAAGAGAAAACTTAAATGTTATCGAAGAAGCTTTGGCGTATAAAGCGATGATAGAAAAGTTAAATTTGACTCAAGAAGAATTAAGTAATAAAGTAAGTAAAAGTAGAAGTCATATTACGAATATTTTAGGACTTTTAAGATTGCCAACTGAAATTCAAGAAATGATATCTAAAAACGAATTAACAATGGGACATGCTAGAGTACTAAGTAAATTAGAAAGTACAGAAAAAATGATGGAATATGCAAAAATGATTGTGGATAATAAGTTACCTGTTAGACAAATTGAAGAAATAACTGTAAATGATGAAAAAAAATTAAAAATTAAAAAACATCAAAAAGAAGGAACAAATGAATATAAATACGTCGAGGATTTGTTAAGGGATAAATTAGATACTAAAATAAAGGTAAATGATAAAAAAATAATTATTTCATTTACAAATGTATCAGATTTAAATAGAATTTTAGATATTTTAAATGTAAGAGAGTGATGAAATGGAATATTTATTAAATGTTAAAGTTTTAGGTCCTATAATAACAATTTTATTAATTATGATATTATATAAAATTGTTATAAAAGTAATTAAAAAAATGTTTAGTTTTAAAAGCAGGAAAATAAAACAAAAAAAACAAGTAACATTAATGAAATTTTTTGTCAATGTTACAAGAGTTATTTGTTTAATTATTGCTATATTAATAATTTTAGAAATATATGGAATAAAAACAAGTACATTTATTGCTTCATTAGGAGCTATAACTGTTGTTGTTGGATTGGCTTTTCAAGATATTTTAAAAGATTTTATTGCTGGAATTTCATTTATTTTTGAAGATAGTTATAATGTTGGTGACTGGGTAACCATTAACAATTTTAAAGGTGAAGTAATGAGTATTGGAATGAAGACAACAAGATTAAAATCTTATGAGGGAGATATTCTAGTTATAAATAATGGTTTGATTAGTCAAGTAATTAATCATACTGCAGCAACATCATTAGCAATAGTCGATGTTGGAGTATCTTATAAGTCTGATTTGAATAAAGTAGAAAAGGTTTTAAATGATTTGTGTGAAAGTTTAAATAGTTCAATTAATAGTTTAAAAGGTAAAGTTGAATTATTAGGCATAGAAAAATTAGATGATAGTTCTATAATATTCAGAATTACAGCAGAAGTTGAAGCAGGTACACAGTATTCCGTTCAAAGAAAAATAAGAAAAGAAGTTAAGTTACAATTAGATAAAAATAATATTGAAATTCCGTATAATCAATTGGTGGTACATAATGAAAGAGTATAAATTAGGTAGTATTGTTATAATGAAAAAAGTTCATCCATGTGGCAATAGTGATTTTGAAGTTGTTAGACTAGGCGCTGATATAAAAATAAAATGTTGTAAATGTGGAAGAATTATTATGTTGCCTCGAATTGAATTTAACAAAAAAATAAAGAAAGTAAAAAGTTTTTAGGAGGTAATATGAAAAAAACGTTTTCTCCAGTAGTAACAATGATAATTATGATATTTTTAACTATTATAGTTAGCTTTGTTTTGTCATTAATTAATTTTGATGGTACAACTACAATAATATCTAATGGGATTTTAGAAACATCTGTTGTTGTAGTTAAAAATATATTTTCCAAAGAAGGAATATCATATTTTTTTAGCAATGTTATAAATAATTTTAATTTATTAGAACCACTTGTTTTAATAATTTTATCTTTAATTAGTTTTAGTGTAGCTAAAGAAAGCGGATTATTAAAACATGTATTTAATCCATTAAAAAAATTAAAACTTAATGTGTTAACTTTTATAATGATTTTTTTAAGTATTATTGCAACTATAATTGGTGATTATTCTTATATAATTTTATTTCCATTAGCAGCAATAATTTATCAATATTCTAATAAAAACCCTGTTTTAGGAATTATAACTGTTTTCCTTGGTATTACTTTGGGTTATGGGACAGGTATATTTTATAATTTTAATGATTATGAACTTGGTTTATTAACTGAAATTGCTGCAGTAAGTACTGTAGATCCTTCATATAAATTTAGTTTATATTCGAATTTATATATAATGATTACTAGTACAATTGTTTTGACATTTTTAATAACTACTATGATCAATAAATATTTGATTAATAAAGTTTCTGTTTCATCTAAATACGAGGATGAATTAGTTATATCTAAAAAAGCTTTATTTTATTCTTTAATAGGTTTAATTGTTTGTTTGATTCCGATTTTTATTATGATATTACCTAATGGTATATTACTCGATAATAATCAAACTACTTATGTTGCTAAACTATTTGGAGCTTCCTCACCTTTTAATTTATCATTTATGTATTTATTTTTATTAGTACTCGCTGTTGTTAGTACAATATATGGATTTATAAGTAAAAACTTTAAAAATAACCATGAATATGGTTGGGCATATACTAAAGAATTAAATAACATAGGATATTTATTTGTACTTATGTTTTTATCATCAATTTTGTTTGGAATAATAAATTGGACAAATTTAGGAGTTGTTATTGCAAATAATTTGATCTATATAATAAGTTTATTTAATTTTACTGGACTTCCACTTATAATTATTTCATTTGTCTTAATAGTATTAATGAGTTTTTTCCTACCTGGAAGTTTAGAAAAATGGACATTAATTTCTCCAATATTGGTTCCTTTATTTATGAAAGGTAATTTAACACCAGATTATGCACAATTTTTGTTTAAGGCTGCAGATAGTGTTGGTAAAGTATTAACACCTATGTTTATTTATTTCATAATAATGGTTGGTTTTATTCAAAAATATAATCTAAAAGAAAAACAAATAACTTTGTTTAATACCTTTAAATTAATTTGGCCAATTGTTATAACAGTTTTTGTTTTTTGGTTATTGATTTTAATTATATGGTATGTTGCTGGGTTACCACTTGGAATTAACACATTTGTGACAATGTAAAACTCATTATTGAGTTTTTTTTGTTTGCTTTTTTAATTTTGTTTTGATATACTATATTAGTAATTAAAGAGGTGATTAAATGTCTTTACGTGCTGGAATAGTAGGATTACCTAATGTTGGTAAAAGTACTTTATTTAATGCAATAACAAAACAAAATATTTTAGCTGCTAATTATCCATTTGCCACTATTGAACCAAATGTTGGTGTAGTAATAGTTCCGGATAAGAGATTAGATTTCTTAAATAATTTATATCAACCTAAAAGTTTAGTACCAACAGCTTTTGAATTTACTGATATAGCAGGATTAGTAAGTGGTGCATCACAAGGTGAGGGTCTAGGTAATAAATTTTTATCACATATAAGAGAGGTTGATGCGATAGTAGAAGTAGTAAGATGTTTTGAAAATAAAAATATTATTCATGTAGAAAATACTGTCGATCCAATTAGAGATATTGAAATAATAAATGTGGAACTTATTTTAGCTGATTTAGAAGTTGTTGAAAATAGATTAAATAGAATTGGCAAAAAAGCTTCTATGTCAAAGGATAAAGAAACAATTAAAGAAGTTGAGTTGCTAAATAAAGTAAAAGAAAATTTAGTTAAAAACTTTCCTCTAAGAAGAATGGATTTTGACAAAGAAGAATTAAAAATTTTAAAACCATTTAATTTTTTAACTTTAAAACCAATCATATATATGGCTAATGTTAGTGAAGAAGATTTATTGAATAAAAATAATCCGCTTGTTTTACAAGTTGAAGGTTATGCTGAAGCAGAAAATGCTAAAGTGATTAAAGTATGTGCTAAAATCGAAACAGAACTAAGTGATTTAGATGAAGAAGAAAAACAAGTTTTTTTAAACGATTTGGGTATTGAAGAAAGCGGATTAAATAAATTAATAAAATCAACATATTCTTTATTAGGTCTACAAACTTTTTTTACTGCTGGAACTGATGAAGTAAGGGCATGGACATTTAAAAAAGGTATGAAAGCTCCAGAATGTGCTGGAATTATACATACTGATTTTGAAAAAGGATTTATTAAAGCAGAAATATTTAATTACTATGATTTGGAAAAATATGGTGATGAAAAATTAGTTAAAGAAGCAGGAAAAGTAAGGCTTGAAGGAAAAGAATATTTAATGCAAGATGGCGATATATGTTATTTTAGATTTAACAAGTAAAATATCTAATTGTTTTACTTTTTTTATTGACATTAATTTATAATTATTATAAAATTAACATGAGGTGAATATATGAACATAATCGAATTAGCTAGAAAAAATAATTTAATAAAAGAATTAAAGGATATAGATATAGTAGAGGATAATTCAATATATTTAAACGAAGAAAACAGTTCTTATAATTTTAAATATAATGTTGGTGATATTGTATTTGTAAAAAAGTATAATTATAGTAATGGAACAAAAGGATCTAATCATTTATTTTTAATAATTGAAGATAATTATATAGTAAGTATGGATTATTTTTGTTTACTGATATCTTCACAATTAGATAAATTAAAATATGAAACAAATTTATTTTTAGCTAAAGATTGTAAAAATAATTTAAAAAAAGATAGTATATTAAAACTAGATAATATTTATAGAATTGAAAATAATGATATATTATTTAAGGTCGGTGAAGTCACACAAGAAAAATTAAACGTATATCGTGATATATTTATAAAAATGTATAGTTAATGTATAATTGTCAATGATGTGAAACAAAAATTTCAATAAAAATTAATTCAATAATTGAGTTAATTTTTTTGTTAGGTAGTAAAAA
>DVJX01000004.1 GCA_018716405.1 Candidatus Faecisoma merdavium
AAATAAAATAAAAACAAGTACGATAGCGACTATCGGAAATTAGTCTCTGGAGGAAAAAGCGAAAGCCACCAAAGAAGGAGAAATATCTAATCGTGAGATTAGATGCAGTCAAATTTATTTGACTTTTGTTCTAAAATGTATTGATATAAATATGTTTTATGTGATAATATGTATTAAGCGCAAATAAAAAACATAATTATAAATTCAATTAATTATGAAAAACAGTTAAGGAGGATTAAAGTGAAAATAGGGGTGTTTGATTCTGGTGTTGGTGGACTTACAGTTTTAAAAGAATTATTAAAGTTTAAAAATGAGTATTATTATTTTGGTGATAATATAAATATTCCTTACGGGACAAAAACAAAATTACAATTAGAATTACTATCATCTAAAATAGTTGATTTTTTAATTTCAAAAAATGTTGATATGATTATAATAGCTTGTGGTACAATAAGTTCAAATGTATATGAATATTTAAAAAGTAAATATGATATACCTATCTACGATATAATAAGCCCTACCTTAGAATATTTAAAAGGAAAAGAGTATTATACCTTTGCAACGCCAATGACTTGTAAAAGTAAAATATTTAATAATTCGATTGAATGTCCTTTATTGGTTCCAGCAATTGAAAATAATTTAGATGTTACTAATATATTAAAAGAGTATTTGGATAAAATACCAAATAACTCAAACTTAGTCTTAGGTTGTACTCATTATCCATTTTTAACAAATGAGATACTTTCTTTAAGACCTGATTTGAATTTAATTAATATGGGTAAAGTTTTATGTGATGATTTAAATTTAAAACCTAGCAAATTAAAAATAAGATTATATTTTAGTAAAGTAGATCATAATTTGATAAATAATATTGATAAAATAATTGATTATGATTTTCAATTGGAGGAATTATGCCTGAATTACCAGAAGTAGAAACAGTAAAAGAAGTTTTAAAAAAAGAATTGTTGAATCAAAAAATATTAGATGTAATTGTTAACTATCCTAAAATGATTGAACAAATAAGTGTCGAAGATTTTATTAAAAATCTAAAAAACCAAGTAATAATCGATATTAAAAGAAGAGGTAAATGGTTATTATTTGAATTAAACGACTATTTTTTACTTTCCCATTTAAGAATGGAAGGAAAATATTATATTAAAAATTTTGATGATGAAGTAACTCGTCACCAACATGTTATATTTAAATTTAAAGATTTTGAATTAAGATATAATGATACTCGTAAATTTGGTAGAATGTATTTGTTGAAAAAAAATAATATTTATAACACTAAACCTTTAAGTGAATTAGGTTATGAACCTTGGGATGTCAATTTGAATATAGAATATTTGAAATCAAAATATAAAAATAAAAAAAATCCAATAAAAACAGTTTTGTTAGATCAATCAATAATAGTTGGAATAGGAAATATTTATGATGATGAAATATTATTTTTAAGTAAAATTAATCCTTATAAAAAAGCTAGTGATTTAACTGATATTGAATTAAGCAGTATTATAAATAACACTAAAGTAGTGTTAGAGAAAGCTATCAAATTGGGAGGGACTACGATTAAATCTTATACATCAAGTGAAGGTGTCCATGGTAGATTTCAAAATGAACTATTAGTTCATACAAAAAAAGAATGTCCAATTTGTCATAATAAATTAAATATTGAAAAAATAAATGGTAGAAGTACATATTATTGTGCTAACTGTCAAAAATGATTGATTTTTTAAAATTATTATGATATATTATTTATAGATTTAATGAAGAACAAATATTTAGTTATTTAATTGGTAATAAAGAAAATTAGTGGTAGATGAAAACTAATCAAGATTAAATAATAAATTACATTTTGGGAGTTAAAACGGGTAATTACGTTATAAATTAAAGTGTGTGAAATATTCATAAATTAAGGTGGTACCGCGGATTTATATTCGTCCTTAGTCTATGAATATTTTTTTATGGAGGTTAGAATGAACTGGAATGATATATATACTAAAAACAAAAAATTAGATGATATATTTTATCAAAAGTTTAAAGATGATGATAAAATGTTTGAAAAAAATTGTATCGAATTATTAGTTGAAATAGCTGAATTTGCAAATGAATCTAGATGTTTTAAATATTGGTCAAATAAACCAATGAAAAAAGAAGAAACATTAGAAGAATTAGCTGATTGTATTATGATGAGTTTATATTTTTTTAATTATTTAAATGTTGATAAAGTAAATATTAAAATGTATAATTTTTCTAGTGATATTCTTATATGTTTAAATGATATTTTTAAATTATCTACATTGTTGATCGATAATATTAATGAAGAAATTATAACTAAAATTTTTAGTTATTTGATTTATATAGGTAATTTATTAAATTTAGAAGAAAAAGAAATATATGAAGCTTGTTTAAAGAAGATAAAAAAACAAGAAAAGAGATTAGAAGAAGGATATTAATATGAGATATTTTGAGAAAATAAGTTTTGAACAATTTAAGAAAGATGTTCAAGCTGATATAAATTTATATAATGATTATTTATTACCTAAAAGAGCAACTAAAAATAGTGTTGGATATGATTTTTATGCTATCAATGATATAGTTATAAAACCTAATGAAATAGTTAAAATTCCAACTGGTTATAAAGCTAATTTTAATGGTGATGAAGGATTATTGTTGATTATGAGAAGTGGTTTGGGTTTTAAATATAATTTAAGATTAACTAATCAAATTGGTTTGATAGAAAGTGATTATTATAATAATGAATCAAATGAATGACATATGTGGGTATCAATTCAAAATGAAGGTAATGAAGAAGTAATCATTTCTAAAAACAAGGCATATTGTCAAGGTATATTTATTAAATATTTAGTAACAGATGATGATAATGTTACAGATATTAGAAAAGGTGGATTCGGAAGTACAGATAGGAGAGATGAAAAATGAAATTATATGATGAATTAGTATGGAGAGGTTTAATTGAAAATATTACTGATGAAAGTTTAATTGAAAAAATTAATAATGGTGGGTTAACTTTTTATATAGGAACAGATCCAACAGGTGATAGTTTGCATATTGGCCATTACTCAACTTTTTCAATGGCTACAAGATTAAAAAAAGGTGGACATAATCCTATATTATTAGTAGGTGGAGCAACTGGATTAATAGGAGATCCTAAGCCTACTGCTGAAAGACCTATGATAACTAAAGAACAATTAGATTATAATTATAAAAAATTAAGACAACAAGTAGAAAACATATTTGGTTTTGAAGTTGTTAATAATTATGACTGGTCAAAAGACATTAATTTTATTGATTATTTAAGAGATTATGGAAAATATTTTAATTTAAATTATATGTTAAATAAAGAAACTGTTAAAAGTAGATTAGATGTTGGTATTACTTATACAGAATTTTCTTATATGATTATGCAATCATTAGATTTCTTATGGTTATATGAAAATAAAGGATGTACATTACAAATTGGTGGATCTGATCAGTGGGGAAATATTACATCTGGAGTTGAATTAATAAGAAAAAAAATTGGTAAGGAAGCTTATGGTTTAACAATGCCTTTAATTACTAAAGCTGATGGAACTAAATTTGGTAAGTCTGAAGGAAATGCTATATGGTTAGATATTAATAAGACTTCTAGTTATGAAATGTATCAATTTTTCTTGAATGCTGAAGATAGTAAAGTAATTGAATATTTAAAAAAATTAACCTTTTTATCAATTGATGAAATTAATAAATTAGAAAAAAAACATTTAGATTGTCCTGAAAAAAGAGAAGCTCATAAAGCTTTAGCAAAAGAAGTTATTACATTCTTACATGGTGCTAATGAATATGAAAAGGCTGTTAAAATAAGTGAAGCGTTATTTAGTGGAAATATTAAAAATTTAACTAAAGAAGAAATATTAATTGGATTTAAAGGAGTTCCTACTTTTAAGTTTGAAGAAAAGAATTTAGTTGATTTATTAGTTGATAATAATATTTGTTCATCTAAAAGAGAAGCAAGAGAATTTATAAATAATGGTGCAATAGTAATAAATGATGAAAAAATATTAGAAGATAAAATGATAACTAAAGATTTAGCTATTGATGAATCTATTTTAGTATTAAGAAAAGGTAAGAAGAAATATTATTTAGGAGTTAAATAATAATCATAATTAATTTAAATATTTAAACAAATGGTTAATTATTTTAATAGGTAATAATAGTTTTGAATTAGTTAAGTGAATAATCTTAACTTTTTTATTTTACTATAAAATTTCATTGCATTTTTCAACATAATGTGGTATTATTTAGTTAATATACGTAGCGTAGATGAGACGGATTTTAGTTTTTTGATTAAGGAAGGAATTTTTATGAATAAAAAAATTTTAATCAATGTTATAGTTCCTAAATTTGAACTTGAATATGACATTTATATTCCCAATAACAAAAAGATAGGAACAATAAAAAAATATATACTTAGTTCCATAAAAGAGTTGTTGAGAGATTCTTCATTAAATATAATTGACGATGTTATATTTATTGATCGAGAAACTGGAATTGAATTTCAAAATGATACGTATGTTAAAGATAGTGGAATAAAAAATGGGACTAGCATCGTGGTGGTGTGATTGAGAAAGGAGGATAAATATGGATATTAAAATTAATTATGAAGAAACAATTTCAGTAGGTAATCAAGTTTCAGAAAAAGGAAGCGAATTTCAAGAACTATTGAATAGAATTAAAAGTGTTAATTCTGAACTTCAAACATATTGGCAAGGTAGTGATGCTTCTAAATATTCTAATTCAGTAGCTCAACAAGCTGAATACATGCAACAACTTACTAATACAATTAACGAAATTGGGAACTTTTTAGTTAAAGTCGGAAATGCATATCGTGAGGCGTGCGAAAATAATGCTAATGCAATTAAATAGAAAGGAGAATAAATATGGATTTTTCAAAATTATCATATGCTCAAGTTCAATCCATAGCTGAACAATTAAATTCTTCATCATTACAAATGGAAAGTTTATTAACTGAAATTAAAGCTTTATTTGAAAAAGTAGGAAATGATGATGTATGGAGTGGAACTGCTGCATCACAAACTAAGGAAACATTTAACACTTTAAGTGCAAAATTTCCTGAATTTTCACAATCTATAAATGATTGTTATAAATATTTAGTTTCAGTTGTTGAAAATTACAAGAGTGTTGATGCTGCTGTAACTAATCAACAATAAAGAGTTTTTCTAAAACTCCTTTGACCAATAAGTATAATTTGTTGTACTTATTGGTCAAAGAATAAGAGGTATAAAATGAAAATTGAAATTAATAAGGATGTTGTTAAGTCAAAAGGAAATGAAATAGTTACATATAGCGAAGAATTTAGAAATTATGTAAAACAAATTTATAGCATAATAGATTCAATAAATCTTGTCTGGGAAGGATCAGATTCTTTGAAATATATAAATACAATGAAGGAAGTGTATTTGAAAGGATTAGATTCAATGAGTGATGCAATACAACAATATGGTACATACTTAAAAAATGTACCAGAAGTATATGAAATGATTGATGAAATTTACGCCCAAAAAAATATTGATGTTTAGGAGGATTTTATGAATATATCTTATAAGCAAGTAGAAGATTATTGCAATCAACTTCATGCGATTGCAAAAAACATGAGTGATATTATGAAAAATATAGAAGTAATTTCTAGTGAATTAAAAAACAGTGATATTTGGCAAGGCGAAGCTTCTAATTTTTATACAAGTCAAATAAAATCTATTTTCAAAGGTTTTGATGAAGCATTTGCAGAATTAGAAAATAGTATATTATTTATGGCAAATTGTGCCGAAGGATATCAAAAAATTGATAAAGATATAGTAAAGGAAATATGTACGAATCTAAATATAACATCGCCAAATTTATCTACTTCTGGAATTTTTAATGGCGTTTGAAAATATAAATGTTGCTAGTTTGAAAAACGCATTAATTACTTGTAAAGATTCTATTAATTTTTCTGAAACAAATGAAATATTAGAAAATATTTCAAGTAATAATATTTGGGATGCCAAAGCAAAAAATAATTTAAAAAAAGCATTATCAACTTTAAAAAATGAAAGGTTTAAGAAGTTAGAAAATTTATTAAATAAGTATTTAGATGTTACAAATGATTTAGAAAAATATAAGCAGATACAATCGGAAAATGAGGAATTATTGGCAAAATACAATTATTTAGGAACTCAACTTTATAAGAATGAGACTTACAAAGAATATACAATAAATTTTATGGGGAAGAAAATTTTGCAAAATAAGAACAAAACTGTGATAGATTATAATGTTCAAAATCAAATGAATGCTATTAATAGAACTATTAACGAAAATGAAGAAAAATTAAAAAATTTAGAAATAAAAATTAAAAATTCAATTTAAGGAGGATATTATGAAATATGAAAAATATTTACCTATAGGTACTGTTGTAATGTTAAAGGGAGGAAAAAAACGAGCAATGATTATTGGTTTTTGCTCTATACCACAAGAGGATAAATCTAAAATGTATGATTATTCTGGATGTTTATACCCAGAAGGTATGATAGCTTCAGATAAGATATTATTATTTAATCATGAACAAATTGAAAAAATTTATTGTCTTGGATTTTCTGATGAAGAAGAAAAGCAATTTAAAACAAATTTAAAAAAAATGTTAGAACAAACAAATAAATAAAATAAAAAATGGAGGTAATATATGAGCTCAGTTAATAGGGTAAATATTTCAAGCATAAAAGATTATTATCAAAATTTTATGCAAGAAAAAGATAATTTTGATCATGTATCTTATAAAACTTTTTCATATAGTTACCTTACAAAATGTTCGGATTCCAGCGTCGTAAAGATGAAAAATGAATTAAATGAAATCTATAAAAAAATTTGTAATGGATATTCAAATATTGAGCGATGGTGGGATTCGTATATTTATGATATCTGCGAGACAGAAAGATCATTGTCAAATGAAAATAAACTAGGAAATGTTAAGGAAGGATCAGTTAGAAGTTATATTAATTCACAATTACCTCATTTAGAAAATTTTAATATAAAATTTTCTGAAAACTTTAATAGTGGTCAATTAAAAAGAATTGATAATAAAATATTTATAACTAATAACGTAGTATCAGGTTCTCAAAAAGATATTTTTTTTGATTTATATCAAGAATATGATGTTGGAAATAATAATGCAAAAAGAGTTATTTTTGATGATCAAAGCTATGAACAAAATGAAGCAATGACTTTTATTGGAACAAAAATGACTTCTTGGATTTTAAACAAAAAAAATGAAATTAATGATTTCTTTGATGATATTAATTCGTCAAATGCAAAAGAAGTAGTTGCAAATAAACTATCAGAAAAAATGCAAAATATTCCAAATTTATTGTTTCAAACTGGCTCTTTTGTATCTACCAGTTCAAGAAGTTTATTAGATAAGGCTTCAAATTGGTTGAATGAAATGATAGAACCAATGACAAGTTATTTTTCAAATGCTTATACCCATACACCTACTTATGAAGAAACATCATCTCAAATTACTTATGAGCAACTTGTTGATAATTTTGGAGTTCCAACGACATTATTTCTTTTATCTGGTGCTTATATGACAAATGAAATTGAAAGTGGTTGGAACGCAACAACTGGTTGGGTTAATGATTTAAGCAATTCAGTATCTCAATTTTTCTCTGATACATGTGCAACCATTTCAAATGGAGCCCAAAATCTATGGAACAATGTTTCTGGTTGGGTAGATGACGCAAGTAATTCAGTATCTCAATTTTTCTCTGATACATACGCAACTATTTCAAATGGGGCTCAAAATCTATGGGGAAATATTGATGATTGGTGGAATAATTCTGCTTTACCTTGGTTTGAAAGTGCACATGAAAATGTAGTAAACACATTAAATAGTGCCGGATCTTGGATAGATGGACAAATCACTAGTGGCTTAAATGGTTTGGGCCAATTTTTTACTAATACAGGTAAAACGTTTGGTGACATCTTTAACGATATAATAAATGGAGACTTTGTAGGTGCATTAGCTAGTATAAAAGTTTTAAAATTATCATTTGAAGAAGGTGTATTCCAATTTGGCGAAGCTATGGTAGACACTTCAGCAATTTTATCTACTGGATTTGTATCGTTATTTACTTTCGCTTTTGATGTAGGCGGATTTGTATATTCATCAGTAACAGATAATGATTTTGTGTCTGCTTCTGAAATAATGTGGAGTAATACAAAGTCTTTTGTCTCTCAAACACACGTTACTAATATGTATAATGATTTTTATGAAAATACATTTATTGGAAGATTTATATCAGAAAAATCGTACGATTTTGAAACAGTTAGATCTATCGGCAATGGAATAGGATATACAACCGGAGTTACTGCATTAACAATAGGTACATTTGGTTTGGGATCTGCTGCTGGTGCAGCTGGAGGAACTGCAACTGCTGGGTTAGCTGGTGGATCTGTAACTGCAGGCCAATTGTCTTTAGTAGCTGGATTAGCAGGTATGGGAAGAGGAACAGAAACTGCTTGGAATAATGGTGCCAGTCTTACAGAAGGATTACTAGCTGGAGGCCTTACTGGTCTTTGGGAAGGGTTGCAATTTTATGTTGGTAGTAAAATTGGAGGAACTAATATTTTTAATGGAACTAATAAAATAACAAATAATTTTTTGAATAGTTCGATGCGAATGATTTTAGATGGAATAGATGGTGGTGTTGAAGGCTTTATTCAACCATTAATAAGTTTAGTTTACTCAGATGGCTACTATGATGAATTCGGAAATTATATTGAGTTTACTTCAGAAGATAATTTTTTTGAAAGATATAAGCAAGTTTTTGATGACAATGGTGGATTTTCTGCAGTTTTTGTAAATGCAGCAGTTGGTACAGGTAGTTCTTTTTTAGGAGAAATTTTTGATGTAGGAAGATATTTTGAAAACAAAGAAAATAAATTAAATATTGATTCAGAAGTAAAACCAACTTCTACTGGTATTGATATCAAAAATTTAGAACAACAAATAACTGAAGCAAACTATTATACAGACAAAGGGAATTTTTATACTGTAAAGGTAAATAATTTAGAAGAGATACCAGTCGATTTTTGGGGTAAAATAAATGATCCAAAGAATGTTTACATACAAGTTGGAGATAAGTTGATGACTTTTAATGATGCTAAAGGAGAAGTTGTTTTAGCTCCACATTTAAAAAACAATATAAATACAACAATAGAACAACAAATAGCAGCTATAAATCGCTCTACGTCTAAAGGTAATTTTTACACATTAAAGGTAAATAGTATAGAAGAGATACCAACTGATTTTTGGAGTA
This sequence comes from Candidatus Faecisoma merdavium, assembly GCA_018716405.1. Classification (GTDB taxonomy): domain Bacteria; phylum Bacillota_I; class Bacilli_A; order RF39; family UBA660; genus Faecisoma; species Faecisoma merdavium. Next base: position 9,375 of record DVJX01000004.1, read on the forward strand.
AAATAAATAACCCAAGTTATGTTTACATACAAGTTGGGGATAAAGTAATGACTTTTGGTGATGCTAAAGGAGAAGTTGTTTTAGCTCCACACTTAAAAAACAATATAAACCCAACAATAGAACAACAAATAGTAGCTGCAAATAACTCTACATCTAAAGGTAATTTTTGCAAAATAAAGGTAAATAGTATAGAAGAGATACCAACTGATTTTTGGAGTAAAATAAATGATCCAAGTAATGTTTACATACAAATTGGAGACAAAGTGATGACTTTTGGTGATGCGAAGAATGAATTTGACTTTTATCAAGATTTATATAAAAGAAGTGATTTAAATAATTCAAATTTAGAAAAATCAATTTTAAATTTATTAAGTGGTATTAATGATAAAATTTTGAAGGCTAGAAAATTATATGTTGAACTTAATAAAAATGTTCATTATGATCAAAATTGGATAAAAGGAGATCAAAAAACAAGGCAAGAAATTTTATCGAAAATAGTTAATTTTTCAAATTTACCAAAAGGAAACAGTGTTATTTGCAAAGGATGGTCTGAATTATATCGAGATCTATTATTAAAAGCAGGTTTTGATAATAGCGAAATAGAAATTAAGACAGCTGGAGTACATCATTGGGTAGAAATAAAGTGTGGAGATCAGATAATAGTTGCTGATGCAACAGATGCTTACAACAAGTCTATTGATTTGGCAGCATGTAAAGCGGGTTATCAAACATCGGGATTTCTAATGTTGGATTCTATATATTCTGGTAAGAGATTAAGTGAAATATATAATGATATTGAAAAAGGAATTATTAATACTGATCAAAAAGGATGGTTGTTTAATATTGATAAAATGTTAGGTTATGCTAATGAAGGTGGATATTTTGCAGATCAAATTGCTAAGGCAAAGGGATTGTTTGAAAACAATTTTGTAAAAGGATATATATCAAATAATATTGAAGTAGCTCAAAAAACTATTTTTAATATTGATATTCCAGATAATATTGATGGGTATGAAATATTTGCTTTTTATAGGTACATTATTAATAATAATTTTCCACAATTTAAGAAAAATTTTCAATTAGCTAATGCACGATTATTTATAGAAGACACTATTGAACCAGTTAATATTTTAAAATATTCTAATGATAATGAACAAATTTACCAAGTATATAGTAAAACATTAGGACGTAATATTTTTACAAATTTTACGGATTTTATAAGTTTTATCCAAAGTAAAGGAGTAATTCAATGATAAATGAAAATTTTGAATATGTAAAACAATTGTTAATAAAAAAACAAAAAGAGCAATTAAAAGATGAAGACAAAATGAAAATTGAAAATTTGAAAATATTATTTAGTGATGCAGATATATTTTTTAAATTAGATTTAGAAACAGCTCTTAGTATATTGTATTTTTTAGGTATTCCTCAAAATAATTTATTTGCTTTTTATTCAAAATTGATTGATGTTAAAAGTTTTCAAGAATATAATAATAAATATATAATATTACCTGATAAGTAATATTGTGATTAATAAATAAATTATTATTTTATTTAAATTAAAAAAATATTAATTAAAAAGGAGTTAATATGAGAGTTTCGGTTATAAAAAATAATAAAATAGATAATATCATATTGCCTAATATCATTGATGGAAATTACTGGATATCTGATACTGATAAAAATGGTATAAAAAGGAATTTAATTTCTATTGAAGCAGATAATAATAAATGGAAATTATGCAGTAATAATGATGTTTATTGTTTAGAAAATAATTCCCCAATTCCTTTTGTTTACTTAGAGAACAATAAATTTTATTTGATAAAAAAAGAATTAGAAAATACAAATTTTTTAATATATTGTAGTCAAATTGAATCAAATTATTCATATTATGATGTTAGTCAAGAAATACTAAAAGGAATAAGCATCGGTAAATCAGAACAAAATTTTATAACATATAAATTATTAGATGATGCTGCTTGTACTATAAAGTGTGATAATAATGTTGTAAAGATTTATGACAATAACTCAAAGTATGGTATATATAAAAACAATATTAGAATAAATGGCAACGATGATATAAAAAATGGAGATATTATATTTTTGTTAGGTTTAAAAATAGTTCTAATAACAATTGTTAATTCAAATGGTGTTAAAATGTTTTACTTAGGTATAGATAATAATACTGGAAATGTTTCAGTTAAAACTTTAAGCACGCAAATTTTATCTAATCAATATAATTCAAGTTTTCAAGAAAGTGAAAATGAAGTTGAGTTTGCAATTTATGACGAGAGTGAATATTTTCACAAAATTCCTAGATTTTTCAATCAAATTAAAACTTTAGAAATTAAAGTTGATGCTCCACCAGCTAAGCCTGAAGATAATACAAATCCGTTATTATTGACTATTGGTCCAATGCTAACAATGTCAATGACTTCCTTAGTTACAGGTTATACTGCTTTAAATAATGTTTTAAATGGCGGATCTACATGGTCAAGAGCAATGCCTTCTTTAGTAATATGTGGTGCAATGTTTGCAAGTGTATTTATTTGGCCATTTTTTAGTAAAAAATATGAAAAAAAATTACGTAAAAAAAATGAAAAAAAGAGGCAAGAAAAATATAGTCAATATATTGAAAGTAAAAAGCAAATTATAAAACAAGCAAAAAATGAACAACAAATTATATTGAAAAATAATTATCCTAATTTATTGGAATGTACTAAAATAATTAATAATAGATTAGCAGTTTTATGGCAAAGAAAGATTGATGATGATGATTTTTTAGAAGTTAATTTAGGAATAGGAACTTGCCCTATGAAAATTGATATTAAATATCCAGAAGAACACTTTTCAATGGTAGAAGATAACTTAAAAGATTTAGTTATGGAATTAGGTAAAGAGCCAAAAGATTTAAAAGATGTTCCTATAGTATTTTCTTTACTTAGAAATTATATTAGTGCTTTAATAGGAAATAGAGAAGTAATAAGTGAATATGCTAAAAAAATATTAGTTCAATTATTGACTCACCATAGTTATGATAATTTAAAGATTATAATTTTAACTGATGATGATAATGCATATAGATGGAAATTTATAAAAAAAGTTCCACATAATTTTACTAATGAAAAAGATCTTAGATTCTTTGCTATAAATAATGATGAATATAAGGAAGTTTGTTATTATTTGGATAAGATTTTTGAAAGTAGAAAAGAAAAATATAATAATAGTGATCCTAAAATTGAAGATATGAATACTGTATATTTTATAGTTACAGATTCTTTCAAAAAAATAAAAAATTATGATGTAATTGATAAAATATTAAATAGCAAAAAAAATTATGGTTTTTCCCTTTTTATATTAGATGAAAAAATGATTAATTTACCAGACCAATGTTCATCATTTATAAAATTAGAAGGTGAATGTGGCGAATTAATAGATAATAACGATATAAATAATACAATAAAATTTGATTATGATAATATCACAAAAATCGATTATGAAAAAATATCAAGCAATTTAGCTAATATCCCTATTGAGTTTAAAAATAGTGAAGATGGTAAATTACCAAATAAGGTTGGATTTTTAGAATTATATGATGTAGGTAAAATTGAACAATTGAATGCTTTAGTTAGATGGGAAAATAGTAATCCTATGCTTAATTTGGCTGCTCCAGTAGGAATCGGAAAAAATGGAGAAATTATATCTATAGATTTACATGAAAAATATCATGGGCCACATGGTTTGATAGCCGGTATGACAGGTTCTGGGAAGTCTGAATTTATTATTTCTTATATTTTATCTATGGCTTTAAATTATCACCCTTATGAAGTACAATTTATTTTAATAGATTATAAAGGTGGCGGATTAGCAGGTGCATTTGAAAATGCAAGTATGGGATTAAAGTTACCTCATTTAGTTGGAACAATTACAAACTTAGACGTTAATGAAATTAATAGAAGTTTGGCTTCAATTGAGTCAGAACTAAAAAGAAGACAATCTTTATTTAATAAAGCAAGAGAGTTATCTGGCGAAAGTACAATCGATATATATAAATATCAAAAAATGTATAGAAATAATGTTGTTTCAGAGCCAGTTTCGCATTTATTTATAATAAGTGATGAATTTGCAGAATTAAAAAATCAACAGCCAGAATTTATGGAACAGTTAATAAGTACTGCCCGTATTGGTCGTAGTTTGGGAGTTCATTTAATTCTTGCTACACAAAAACCTAGTGGAGTTGTTGATCCCCAAATATGGAGTAATACTAGATTTAGGGTTTGTATGAGAGTTCAGGATAAGTCAGATTCTAACGAAGTAATAAAATGTAATGATGCTGCATATTTAAAACAAACAGGTAGATTTTATTTTCAAGTTGGATTTAATGAGGTTTTTGTTTTAGGACAAGCTGCTTGGGCAGGCGGTAAATATATTCCAATGGATAAGGTTAATAAAACAATTGACACATCAATAGATTTTATTAACAATGTAGGATATAGTATAAAAAATGTTGAAACAAAAGTGAAAAAAGAAGTTGTAACTGCTAATTTAGGAGAAGAATTGATAAATATTGTTAAATATATTTCAAATATTGCAAAAGAACAAAATATTGTTACAAAACCGTTGTGGTTAGAAAAAATACCTGATGTAATTAAGGTTGAAGAATTAGCGGTTAAATATAATTATCAAAAGGAAAAATTTATTATAAATCCAATCATTGGTGAATATGATGTTCCGACTATGCAAGAACAAAGACTATTAACTTTACCATTTTCAAAAGAAGGAAATGCTGTAATTTATGGTGCAAGTGGATCTGGTAAAGAAAACTTTATTTCTACTTTAATATATTCTTCGTTAATATATTATACTCCAAAAGAAATTAATTACTATATTATAGATTTTGGTTCAGAAACATTAAAAATGTTTAATAATTGTCCTTTAGTGGGGGATGTTTTGAATGTTGAAGATGAAGAAAAAATAGAAAATTTGTTTAAA
>DVJX01000054.1 GCA_018716405.1 Candidatus Faecisoma merdavium
TCTCAATTTTCTTATTAATTGCATCTAATACTAGATTTGCTAATTCATCATATCTAATAGAAGTTTTATTTATACAATCATCATATCCATCACGATTATTAGAGCATACTAGATATTCGTGTTTCGAAGAATTCTTTTTACGCATATAATGATTACATTCAAGACAAAATACCTTACCAGAGAATATATGCACAACACCAGTTGCTTTCATTGGTTTAGTTCTTTCTTTCATAGCAATTTGCACTTTATTAAATGTTTCCTCATCAATGATAGCTTCATGTGTATTTTCTATTCTAATCCATTCACTTTTATCTTTGTTTCTTATTTTATGATTTTTATAACTAACAGTGGTCCTTTTTCCTTGTATTAAATGTCCTAGATAAATTTCATTTGTTAAAATAGTTTTTACGGCGTTTGTAGACCATTTTATTTCTTCACGAGGTCTATTACTAATCACATTTAATTTAATACCCTTACGGTATTTATAAAGCGAAGGACAGGGTATTTCTTTACTATTTAAATATTTAGCAATACCTGTAAATCCTAATCCTGTTAAATATAAATCATAAATATTTTTTACAATTTCACTCGCTATAGGATCTATTATCAACTTATTATTATTGTCAGGTGATACTTCATAACCAAATGGAGCGAAAGGAGAAATAAATTCTCCTTGCTTCATTTTAGAATTAAAAGCACTTCGTATATTGTCAGAAACATCTTCTAAATACCACTCATTAACTAAGCCATTTATTTGTCTAGACTTTTTATTTCCTAAAACTTCAGTATCAGCATTATCTGATAAACCGATAAATCTAATATTCCATTCTTTGAATTTATTATTGATATATTTTTCAACAATTTCCATATCTCTAGAAAATCTTGATTGACTCTTGCATAAAACAATATCAAGTTTACGATTTTCACAATCTCTAATTAGTCTTTCAAATTCAGGTCTATAAGTTCCCGCGCCAGATAAATCTTCGTCGCAATATTCATCTATTAATGCAAATTCAGGATGCTTATTTATATATTGGGCAAGCATATTTCTTTGATTTTTAATAGATTCACTATCATCATCTTTGTTTACTTTGTCTCTATCTTCATTAGACAATCTTAAATAAATACCAACTCTTAATACTTTCTTACTTAAAACACTCTCCATTTCATTCATAACTATTACCTCCTAACTTAAGGTAATATTTAAGTTTAAAGTTAGACATATAACCAATACTATTATAACATCTATTTAGAGTAATTAACATTAAACTCCATTAGTTCAATAATTTTATATAATTTTTTATTGACTATTTCTTTTAATTTAGTATCAGTTAATTTATTATCTACAATATCAATAATATTATATTTCATTATCTTTCTCCATCTATTTATTAGTAAGTATTTTATTGCTATTAATATAATATATTTTATTTTTTTATTATTTGTAATATTACTTTCTAAAACAGTTAATATCATTTTATAATATTTTTAATAGTATATTAGATAAAAAATAAAATTATTAGTTTTTTTATTTTGCATTTTTTAAATCATATGATACAATATTCGCAAATGGGGTGGCAAAGAATGGAAATGTTTGAAAAATTAACCAAACAAATTAGTGAAATGAAATATTTGTGTACCGAAAATACTTATCGATATCGTCCTATTATGCGAACTTTTTATAAACACTATGAACGATTGGAATATTGGCTATATAAAGAGGATATATATAATGAATTGAAAGATCGATTTGATAATTACACATTAGAAGATTGTGAAAGAGATTTAGAAACTTTAGTTGAATGGCTCAGTTTATATAAAATGCAAGATACAAAAAGCGCTAATTCAATTGAAGAATTTAAAAATAAAAAATTCAGATATCAATTAACTGAATATGCTACTGAAATCGAACGTTTAACAATTTCCTTAGAAGAAATGGAAATTAAAACATCTTCTTTAGAGCCTAAATTATTTGACAGAATAAGAATAATAATTGAAAATTTATCAGATAATAATTTAACAAGTGAACAATGTAATGAATTATGGAATAATTTAAATGATGATTTTACAAAATTAAACCAAAATTATCAAGATTTTTTAAAAAAATTTAATGAACCAAAATCGGAAGAATTATTGCAAAGTGTATTATTTTTACAATTCAAAAATGAAATTATAAAATATCTAAGAGAATTTATTAAAGGATATCAAAAAAACATTAACTTTATAAAAAGTAGTATTTTAAAAATTGATGAAAATACCATAAATAATTTTTTAGCTCAATTAACTCTTTATTATAAAAAAACTCCTATCTTAAATCAAAATTTTGATTTTAATTTATTTGAAAGTGTTAACAAAAGAAAATTAAATAATATATTTAAATGGTTTGTTTCAGATTCATCAATAAGTGAAGGCGAAAAATTAATGAATACTACCGATAACATCATAGTAAAGATTACAAAATATGCTAATTCATTAGTTGAATTAAGAGGTAATATGATAAATCGACGAAATGAATATAAACATTTGTGCAAATTGTTTGATAAAATAAATGATATTTCTTTAGCACATAAATATGCTTCGGTAATATTTGGAATCGAAAGTGTAAAACACTTTATTGGTGAAGCCAACAATACTGATTCTATCGTAAATGCGTATGACATAAATTCACAAGAAATATTATTATCATCAAGGACTAGAACAAAAAAAGAAAAAAAGTTAATAACTCCTATTGTTGATAAAAGTTTAGAAAAGAAAAATTTATTAGAAGAATATCGAAAACAACAAGAACAAAACAAACAAATTTTAAAAAATTTAATTAAATCAAAAAAAATAACATTAAGTGGTGATATAAAATTAACAAAAATTGAAAGAAGATATATTCAAAAATTATTATCTAATTCTAATAAAAAAGAATCTGAATTTGGATTAAAATATGATATTTTAAAAAAAGATGGAATTTGTAAAATAATATCAGATGATGGAATTTTTTATATGAATAGTTTAGAAATTATATTTGAGGGGGATGTATGATGGATACTTATGTAATCGATTATTTATTAAATAATTATTGGTGTGTTAAAGAGGTAAATCCTAAAGAATATTTTAAAATAAAAAACAATTTAGATTTTTATAAAGATTTTTTTCAAAACAAATTAGGAAGCAGATTGATAGTAAATGATCGTTTCATTAAACTAGAAAAAATACCTGCGGTAGCAAAAAGTTATATGGGATTAAATAATTTTACAAACCCTTTAGAATATACTATTTTATTTATAATTTTATTATATTTAGAGGATAAACCTAAACTAGAACAATTTATACTTTCAAATTTAATTGATTTTATAACGACTACAGCAACAACTTTGGAATTAAATAATATACCAAATTGGAATTTATTTCATCATCGCAAATGCTTAGTAAATGTCATTAATCATTTAAAAGATTTATATATAATCAAGGTTGTTGAAGAACAAAATATTTTTAGTGAAGATATTAAAGCAGAAGCATTATATGAAACAACTGGATTATCTAATTATTTTGTAAGAGAATTTAAAAATAATATTTTAGAATATAATGATTTAAATGATTATATATCTGATGAATTTATGAATCAAGATGATACAGTAGGTGAAGTTAGAAGATATCGGGTATATCGTCATCTAATGTATTCATTAGTCTCTTATAAAGAAGATTTTAATGAATTTGAAATTGACTATTTAAGAAAATTTAAAAATAACATTCAAAATGAAATTAATAAATATCTTAATGCATCATTAGATTTAACTAAAAATATGGCTGTATTATTATATAGTTTAGAAACAGGTGAAAAATTATATTTTCCCAATAATAAAGCTATATCTGATATTGTTTTGTTAGTGAATAATGAATTGTTAGATAATGTTGATTTGGGTAATTTAACTTTAAATGATGATGAAACAATAACTATTTCAAAAGAAATTTTAATGCGAATCATAAAAGACACACGAGAAAAATATCTAAAATATTTTAGTAAATACTATCAAGAACTAAGTATTTCAAATTTTTTAATAGAAGTAATAAAATATATGGAAGAATATGACTTTATTAGGGGAAAAGCAGAATTTTATAAAATATATCCAATGATAACAAAACTAAAAGGAATTATTCCAAAAGAAGATATTGAACAATTGGATTTGTTTGGAGGTAATGTTAATGAAAATAACTAAAATAGGATTATTGAATTTTTGGCTATATGATGAAGAAGAATTTGATTTTTATGATGGTAAATTAATATTAAGAGGAACAAATGGAAGCGGAAAATCCGTAACAATGCAATCATTTATTCCTTTAATATTAGATGGAAACAAGAGCCCTGACCGATTAGATCCGTTTGGCTCAAAAGAAAGAAAAATAGAAGATTATATTATTGGAAATTCAGAAACAATTCAAAAAGAAGAGGCAATATCATATTTATATATGGAAGTAAAAAAAGATAATAATTATATAACGATTGGATTAGGGTTTAAAGGAAGAAAAGGAAAACCTGTTGAATCTTGGGGATTTGCACTTAAAGATGGTAAAAGAATTGGAAAAGATTTCTATCTTTATAAAGATCCTGCCAATAAAGTACCTCTTTCAAAAAATGAATTAAAATCGAGATTAGGTACAATTAATGAATTTACTGACACAACTAAAGAATATAAAAGTATGGTAAATAGATTATTATTTGGATTTCCTAATTTAGATACTTATGATGAATTTATAAAATTATTATTACAATTAAGAAGTAATAAACTATCAAAAGATTATAAACCAACTAATTTAGTAAATGTTTTAAATACAGTTTTACAACCTTTAACAGAAGAAGATTTGCGTCCTTTATCTGAAGCAATTGAACAAATGAATAAAACTAAAGAAAAAATAGAAACTTTAGAAAAAAATACTAAATCATTAAAAGAATTTTTAAAATTATATAAAAATTATAATGAAGTAGTTCTATTAACTAAAGCTAGAAACTATCAAAAAACAAATAAAGAATATAAAAATTTAAAAGAAGATATCAAAAGATGTGAAAAAGAATTTAATAACTTAAAACAAGATTTAGATAATAGTATTAAAAGAAAATTAAAAGTAATTGAATCTATTGATATAAATAATGAAACAAAAAAACAATTAGATAATCAAGATTTAAAACAAAAAATAGAAAATTTAAACAAAATAAATAAAGATATTAATAATTTAGAAATAAAAATTAAAGAATTAAAAACTAAATTAGATAGTGATGAACAAGATAAACTTAATTTAAAAAATGACATTGCTAAAACAGAAAATGAAATA
>DVJX01000055.1 GCA_018716405.1 Candidatus Faecisoma merdavium
GAAAATAATTGAAAAGTTACAAAATAATAATCATTTTGTAGCTATGACAGGCGATGGTGTTAATGATGTTTTAGCTTTGAAGCAATCAGATTGTAGTATTACTATTAAAAGTGGAACAGATGCAGCTAGAAATGTAAGTCAACTAATTTTATTAGATGATGATTTTGATGCAATTCCTAGTATTATTAAAGAAGGAAGAAGAACAATTAATAATATAGAAAGGAGCGCTACATTATTTTTAGCAAAAACTACTTATGCGTTTTTATTAGTTTTAATATTTATGTTTATAAGTTTTAATTATCCATTTCAACCAATTCAATTAACATTAACTAACTTTTTTACAATTGGTGTTCCCTCATTTATTTTAGCTTTAGAACCTAATAATAATCGAATAAAAGGAAATTTTTTAACTAATGTTTTGAGCAAATCTTTACCTGCATCATTAACTATTGTTTTAAATATTATTATTTTAGCTGTTTTAGGTAATTTATTTAAATTAACCAATAATCAAATATCAACTTTATGTGTTTTAATGACTGGATTTACAGGATTTTTACTTTTATTTAAAATATGTTATCCTTTAAATAAGTTAAGACTATTTTTAATTGTTTCTTTAATAATTGGTTTTATAATTACAGTAGTTGGTTTTAAAAAGTTCTTTTCACTTACAATTTTAAATTTAAAAATGTTTGTTTTTATATTGATATTAGTATTTATTTCGACTATAATATTTAGCTTGATGAGTGTTTTTGTAGATAGATTAATTCAAAAATATCCTAATATGTTTAAGGAGTGATTTTATGTTTATTACATTTTTATTTGGATTAACCATTTTGTTAGGTACAATTATTATTTTATTGTTTAAAAGGAAGAAGAAAATATCAGAATTATCTATTAGTATTGCTTTTAGTGTTTTGTTTTGTTTAATATTTTTAGAAGTAATTCCTCATACTTTAGAGCATATTGATTATTTAAGCATGATAATGTATGCGTTAATAGGATTCATCTTATTAAAATTATTGGATATATTTATTCCTGATCATGAACATTCTAATCATAAAGAACATGTTTTTCATATTGGATTAATGTCATCAATTGCTTTAATTATTCATAATTTTATTGAAGGAATGATTTTATATTCTACTTTAAATAAAACTTTTAATTTAGGTATTTTATTAGGAATAGGAATTGGTCTTCACAATATTCCATTAGGTATGGTAATAGGTAGTACATTAAAAGACGCAAAATACAATAAATTAAAAATAATTTTAATAAGTCTTGTAATATCATTATCAACTTTTGTTGGATCATTTGTAATATATTTAATAGGTGATATAAGCCAATACTTTATTGGTGTTATGTTTGCTATAACATTAGGAATGTTAATATATATTGTGTTTTTTGAATTATTAGAACATTTAAAACATCAAAATAAAAATAATAATATAACAGGATTTATAATAGGGGCAATAATTATATGCATAAGTTTAATATTTCATCATCATTAAAAGATTATGGTATCATATTTATTATTTCTAGTTTGATTAATAGTTGTATTTTAAATTTTTTAACAGTAGGAATTAACGATTTACAATTCATATTATTTGAATTATGTTTTTTGCTATTTATATACAGTTTTTCTTATTTGTTTAAAAAAAGAAATTTGTATTTTTTGATAATTTCAATAATTTTAACTATTATCTGCATAGCAAATTCATTATATTTTAATAATTATAATGATTTTACTTCATTTTATTTATTAGAAACATTATTTCAAGCTTTTTTACTACCTAAAGAAGCTGTAACTAATGTGTTTCAATTAAATGATTTTATATTTTTGTGGCAAATAGTTTTAATGTTAATTTTATATAAAAGACAAACAAAAACTAGAAATATAAGTTTATTTAAAAAAAGTTTTTTAGTTTATGTTATATTATTAATTTTTAATTTATTAATGCTTAATTATAATGATGTTTATCGTTTGACTCATGACTGGAATAAGTCTTATGTTGTTAGAAATATGGGAATATATAATTATCAAGCAAATGATTTGTTTAATGTTATATATAAACTCATTTGCCCAAAATGTGGATATGAAAAGGCTAAAGAAGAAGTGGAAGAGTTTTATAATAATAAAGAAATAAAAACAAATGAGTATACTAATATATTTAAGGACAAAAATGTTTTGTTTATTCATGCAGAAAGTATTCAAAGTATGTTTATAAATGAAACTATAACACCTAATTTATATAAATTAAAAAATGAAGGAATTTATTTTAATAATTATTATTCAGAAGAAAGTGTAGGTACTAGTAGTGATACAGAATTTACTATAACTAATTCACTACTACCAATAGGTACAGGTACAGTATTTATTAATTATGATAATAATGAATATAAATCCTTAATTAAATCTTTTAAAAATAATGGTTATTATACATTTAGTATGCATGGTAATATATGTGAATATTGGAATAGAGATAAAATGTATAAAAAAATAGGGTATGATCATTATTATTGTTATGATACTTATGACTTAACTGAAAAGTTGGGATTAGGTCTATCTGATAAATCATTCTTTATTCAATCAGCTGATATTATTAATAATTTAGAATATGATAAATTTTATGGCACATTAATTATGCTATCAAATCATACTCCTTTTAATACTGAAGGAATCACATTTGATGTAGGTGATGCTCTAGGTACTAGAATAGGAAATTATATTAAATTGGTTCATTATGCTGATGAAGCAATAGGTGAATTTATAAATAGGGTTAACCTTGATAATACAGTATTAGTTATCTATGGAGATCATGATGCAAAATTTACTCAAAAAGAATATGAAGAATATTTAGGCAAAGAAATAGATTTTTATGAATATGAACAATTAACAAAAGTTCCTTTAATAATATGGAGTAAAGATATAAAACATCAAGAAATAGATAAAATAATGGGAAGTATTGATGTTATGCCTACTATTGGTAACATGTTTGGTGTTGATACAAAATATGCTTTAGGTAATGATATATTTAGTATAGATGATAATATTGTAGTTTTTCCAAATGGTAATTGGGTAACTGATAAAATATATTATAATAATCAATTAAGTGAATATAAAATGTATGAAAGTGTAGATTCTAATTATATAAAAGAAAAAGAAGAATATGCTAGAAATTTAATTGAAACATCAAATAATATAATTAGGTATAATTTGTTTAAATAATGAATAAATTATAGTAAAATACTTGATTAAGTAAAATTATTTTGCTATAATTTATTTACACGGGTCCATAGCCAAGTTGGTAAGGCATGGGACTGCAACAACTATATTGGTGAAACATTTCACTATTAATTTAAGCTAGATTTTACAAGGGTTTATGTAATCATAAACTCTTTTATTTTGTAAAAATGTCACAAAAAGTGTCACAGATCCCATATCTTTATTTATGAAATTTATTGGTCACATTATATATACGATCAAGATCATCATCATACGTACAGGTATAATATTTTGTAGTTGTTCTTGCTTCACTATGTCCTAGTGATTCTTGTATTTCTTTAATTGAAATACCATCATGTAACAATAAAGATGCATAACTTGCTCTTAAACCATGATAAGTAACATGTTTAAATCCATGTTTATCTCTAAATCTTCTCCATCTATTCCCAATAGAATTTGGGCTAAGATAATAACCTAAATCATTTGTAAAAACCATCTCTGGTTTTTTATAATTTTTACCTAAAGTCTTTTTTAGCAAATTCTGTTCTTCCTTTAACTGAAGAAGAAGAACTGTAATTAAATCATTCATACGAACAGTTCTTTCTTTGTTACTTTTGGTTAACTTCAAATCTGTCCCTTTTGATTTACTTATTGATAAAGATTTCTTAACTCTGATTTGTTTTTTATCAAAATTAATATCTTTCCACCTAAGTCCTACAACCTCACCACGGCGTAATCCACAAAATAAGGGTATTAAAAAGGCACATTGATATTGAACAGGTAATTCGAGAATATATTCAATTACTTCATCTATATCCATATCTTCTAAAATTTCTTTTTCGTAATCTTTTCTTTTAGGTAATTCAATTTTCCTACATGGTGTCATATTAATTATATTAATATCTTCGTCAGAAGCCCAATTGAAAAAGGCGCGAACTATACTATAAACATTGTGAATAGTTGTTGAACTTAACTTTTCAAATGTACCATCATTACGTCTCATAGACTTTTTGTTTGTCAGTGTACCTATCCAATTTTGAATATCATTACGTTTCACATCACACATTTGCAAGTTACCAAGATATGGAAGAAAGTGATTTGTTAATTTTGATATCTTATCATCTATAGTAGAACCTTCGTTTTTAATCTTTACAACTTGTTCCATCCATAACTTAACACAGTCTTTAACCTTCATAGTGCTATCTATTTTGCCTTTATTTTCCAATTCCTTCAAAGCATCATCTCTTATTGCAATAGCTTCATCAATTGTGCTATTACTGATTTGCTTTGAAAAGTACAAATTTTTACCAGGAATACGGAACCTAATTCTAAAAGTTCCATTTCCTTTATCTTCTATATATTTTGTATCTAAGGTTTTAACCATAAAAAACTCCTTTCAGTATTATTTGTCACTTAAAACTAGTTTTTTAGCAACTAGTTTTCTTCTATAATTACTCGTTTATCAAGCCATTCATCAATATCTTTTATTCGATAGAAGCGATGCTTCCCAATTTTTAAATAAGGTAATTGGTTTTTAGTAGCTTCTCTTAAAGTTCCATCATTAAAACATGGGTATATCTCACACACTTCTTGTGGTGTTAATAAATCCATATTATTTTTAACAAGTAGTTTAGGAGAGTTTTTTAATAGTTCTCCTAACATACCCACTAAATCATCATTGTTTAACTCTTTACTTTTCATATATACTCCTTTATCTCTGACCTAAACTAATACTTTTCTAATTTATCTAATACAGATTTCAATATATCTGAATCATAAATCTGGGATTTCAAATGTTCTCTATTATATGTTCGCATTTTTTCAATTTGCTTAAAAACTTTATCTAAAGATATTTCTTTATTTTTTATAAAGAATTTGATATCTTCTTTTTTTAGCATCTCTAATATTTCAAAAATAGTAGATTGTTTAGTACCTAAATTGTAAATATTTAGGACATATAAACTATCACCATTACTTATTTTCTCAAGAACTTTATATAGAAAAGGTCTTTCTTTACCGCAATGATCATAATATACCTTAATATTAGGTATCGTTTTCATTTTTTCATAGTAATATCCTAAAGCACCTTTTGAAGGTACTTGAAAATTTTCAAGCTTAAAATATCCATATTTCATATTTCATATATTTCCTTATTTCTACTAACATCAACATGCCTTAATGTGTCCAATATAGGATTTAATATTTTAAAAGCATGTTCATCAGATTTTATGGCTCCATCACCATCTATTAATTTTCATCTTCTATTACTTTAGAAATTTTACTAAGACTAAATTCTTTATTGTTTATAAAGAATTTAATGTTAGCATATTTAAATGCCATTAAAATAGCAAATATATTTTTTATATTATTACCTAAATCATCAATACTTGTAACATAAACACTATCTCCAGTACGTAAATCACAAATTAGGTCTTTTATGGCTCTGTTATAACTGCCACAATAATCACAATATAAATAATTAATATCTGGAATAGTCATCAGTTGACTATTTTTTAACTCTTCCTTTGTAACTATTTTCTTATTTAATTTTAAATAACCTCTTTTCATATAATTTCTCCTTCTAAATCATCTTTAAAAATAGGGGCCTTATCATATTTATCAAAATTAACAAATTGATAAGTGCGAAAATGATATTCAATACTATCATAAGTGATGGTCAAATCTATTTCTCTACCATTTACAAAAACTCTTACATTTCTATCTTTTAATGTCTCTAAGTTATCTAAGACATCACTTACAAGATACCCTAAATCATTTAATCTATAAATGTATAAAGAGTGAAACTCACCAATCCTACTTAATAATTGCAATAAATTTTCATCTTTTGTACCATAGTCACAATGAATGTCCCACACTTGCCATTGGTCATAACAGTGATTAAGTTCATGCTCAGGAATTCCATTTTTTCTAATCTTAAAATATCCATGTTTGTAAGTATTATAAGAATAACAATTACATATCATTATATTTCCTCCTCCATATCTATAAATATTACTTTATCATCTGTAATTAAACTTTCTAAAATATCAGACTGCATCAATCCCTTATTTTCTAATTCTTTAACAAAATTCATAATACCTTGTGCTTTAATTTCTTCATTATCATAAAGCATCGAATAATATGAACCATTTTTTCTAATAATGTCTTTTTCAATTAACTCATAGATGTAATTCCATCTACTTGCTAACCCAACTCCATAATTCAGAAAAGCAGGCACTGTAATACCAGATTTTGATTTATTACTTTTAAAAATTTCAAAGACTAATGGTATTCCAGTAGCTACATCTTTTGTTAGATCATGAAATGCTTTTTCTTTGTATGAAGAAGCTTTATCTATTTTTATTATAATGTCAGTATTATAGACACTATTATTTGCTCCATAGCCTCTCTTTTTAGAGCCACTAACCATATTTAGTTCATTTCTATATTGATTAATAAATATAAAACACAACTTTCTATCACCAGCAAGAGCTTTATATTTATCCATAAATTTGGTAAGTGGAACACTATTATAGCTTGTATTATTAGTTGTAATAGATATCTTTTTACCATCAATACTAGTAAAACAACTATTAATTAAAACAGCTATAGAATCAATAATTACAAAATTTATTTCACCAGTAGAAATAAATTTATCTAAAACATCTTCTACCACAGAAAATTCTGATTCTTTAACTAAGATGAAATTACTATTCAAGTAAGATTTTACATTTGTTGTCTCTAATATTTCATTAGATACTGATCTTTCAGCATCTATATATAGGACTTTAAAGCCCTTATTACATAAAGCATCGGCTATACCTAATGCCATAGTTGTTTTACCCACGCCAGAATCAGCTACAAACTGAATAAATGAACCTAGTTCAAATCCACCTTCAAGTAGTTTATCAATAGGATATATATCACTTTTGATAACTTCATTACTTTTTGTATAATCAGGGAGTGAACTAATAAGTTCACTCAATGACTCTTTTTTATAATTCTTCAACATTGTAATACTCCATTTCATTTTCTTTTGCACTATTAATTGATTCTCTAACATTATTTTCATCTAATTCATGCACTCTAGCTCTCGCAATTAGATTCTCATTTACATCAAGATCTCGACACACAAGTTTTTCTCTATCTACACAAAAAGTAGGAAATTTTAAATCTAAATAAGAATCCTTATCCATTTCAAGTGTAAATAACTGCTCGAAGTTATAAACAACTACCAAATCATATGGAATAAAGAAATTTGGAACGTTTTTATTCTCTTGAAGGTATTCAATATCTGTCATCATATCTGAAATTTTACTAGTTGACCAATTGTATAGTCCAGAACGATTAAAATCTACATAACTTGCTGCCACATACCAGTTAGTTTCGTCATGAATATAGTTTTCAATTGCTTTAGCATATACAGATAAACAATAATTGCTATCCGTACCATTAGTGCGAATATATATCGCAACATTAAGTGGTAAGTTTTTTAAATTCTTACCGTCAAATTCTAAGTTATAAGTCATAATTTCTTCTCCTATTTCTATACTTAGCAAAGGATTTTGGCGCCTTATTGGCCTTTGCTGACAATAGAATACCAAAATCACTATTGACAGACTTATGTTTTGGCGTTACAATATCGTTACAAACAAAAAAATTTCAAAAAAAAGAAGGTGCTAAACCCCCTATGAAATCAGCCGTTTTAATAAAAAGTTTAAAAAAATTTAAAAAATTTAATTCGAGTGTAGAATTTAATAATATTTTACTAACTGGGTATAATCCATTGAATACAATTGATAAAAAAATAAATAGTCATAATTTAGTAAAAAAAACTTGTACACTTGGGAAAAAAATATATAAAATAATCAAGGAAATAGAACTAGACAAGAATGGTAATGTCGATTTATTATTTGAGATAGTAAATCCAGAAGATAATATTAGTAATAAAGAAATTATTCAAAAACACATTAAAAACTTCAAAAATATTAAATCTAAAAATCATACTCATTACAATTTAATATTTAACTTTTACAAAAAGTGTTATGAATTATTAAAACAAAGTAATATTTCTGAAAGTATATCTGTTGATATGTTGCCATTGGTTATTAGTAATAACATCGGCTTAGCAACCAAAAACTATTACGAAGGATATGAATTTGATTTAAAAATATTAAAAAAACTTAAAGAACAATATGACAATTTTTTCACCATAGTAGAAAACAATTTGGACAAAATAGATTTGGAGTCACTCATAAAAGAAATTAAATATATTCCTATTAATATAGAAAATTTTTACGAGAACATTTATATTAATGGGGATGGTATTAATAATAAATATGCAATAGAAATATTCAATGCAATTACAGAATGGTGTATGGAATTTGGTATGCCATTTTGGACTGAACGAACAGAGTTATCTAAATATACTAAAGATTTGTTTATATCTAATGGTGAAATTTATGACAAATGGATAAATGAATCAGATATAAATAGTCCTAATGGTACAGATTCTTCATATACGTGGCAAGAACTTGCAAATAATAGCGTTCCTATAAATGGATTAATAACTATTAGCATTATAATGTATCTATTCTATAGTATATGGGAAGAATATCATAGCATAAAAAAACTTAGTAAGGAAAAAGAAGAAGAATTAGTTTTTCTAAAATCAATAATTGGTTCAGATTCTGATGATCCTATAGATTTACTTGAAAAAGCAGATGTATATCATAATTACATATTAAATAATTTCAATTGTATTGGGGCATTAAAATTGAATATTAATGAGAAAAAAGTTAAAACAACCCAAAATGGATACTATATTTTTTATAATGTCAAACAATATGAAAGTTCAGCAATTGCTGCTTGGGATGTATTTTATCATGACTATTTGGGAAATTCAGAAATAAATAATCCTTTACCTTACTGTAATATCTGTCAGAAAGAAATATCTAAAAATGAACACTATATTAAAACCGGTGACTGTTTATGTAATAGTTGTTACAAAAAAAGAGAAAAAGTATTAGGTAAAAATAGAACAAACAAATTCAGAAAAAACAACAACTAAAAAGGTAACTGAAAAAGAAACTATAAAATATAGTTCAACAAAACAAAATGAAGCTAATATGAAAAAAGGCTCAACATCAGTTGTACAAGCGGGTTCTAATGGTACTAAAGAAATAACATATGAAGTAACTTATGATTCTAATGGAAAAGAATTGAGTCGTAAAAAAATATCAGAAAAAACAACAAAAGAACCTGTTGATGAAATTGTGAAAGTTGGTACTAGTGATTTCAATATAAATTCAGATAAAATTACAGGTAATTTAATGGGATTTATGTGTACTGAGGCAGACTCATTAACTAATCCAGATGGTGCTAAAGCGTGTGATGACAGTAAATCACTTAAAAGTTTTAATGCAACACTAATTAATGATGTAGCATATCTTTATATGGTTAATAATGCTACTATAACACCAATTAAGATAAATGAATATAGCGGAATGACTTATAGTGGCACATATCAAGGTTCATTACACTATTTTGATACTCGTGGTGGAGATGGTGCTCAAGAACCACTTACTATGGAAGATTGTAATAGATACGGTTTAAGTTGTGGTGCTTGGTAATAAAATGTAAGGAGATATTAAATATCTTCTTTTTTTGTGGTATAATATATTTATCGGAGGCGTTAATATGGGTTATAAGAAAAAAGAAATTATAAATAAACTGAGTTCAATAAATAAATTAGAAGATTTGTATATTGAAAAAATGATTAATTATACAGGTAAAACAAATGATACTAAAGAAAAGTATACAGAGGTTATAGCAAAAGAAATTTTAGATAATCTTGATAAATTTAATTTTAAAAATATAAATGTAATAAATAGAAATAAAGGATATAATGTAGGTACACATAATGGAAAATATAATGAGGAAAGCCCTAGACGTGAAGAAATAATTGCGATGAAATTATTTAATACTACACATAATGGGTTAGGAAAATTTATTGATTACCAAATACCTTTAAAAGATAAGAAAAATACAAAAGCGGGTAAAATAGATTTAATATCATATAATGAAGAAGAAAATATATTATATTTAATTGAATTAAAAAATGATTCAAGTAAAGAAACCTTATTAAGATGTGTATTAGAAATAATGACATATATCAATCAAGTGGATAAAAAAAAATTATTATTGGATTATAATATGGAATCTACTATTAAAATTAAACCAGCAATATTGATTTTTAAAGGTACTAGACCACATAAAGATATTTCTGATGAATACGTAACAAAATTAATCCAAAAATTTGATATAGCGTTATATATAGCAGATATTGATGAAAATTTTAATATTAAAAGTGTCTAATTATGAATAAAACTAAAAAGAATGTAGCAATAGTAGGTTTTGAAAATGAAGAAAGAAAATGTGTTAGTTATCCATGTATAGAAAATAGTGTAGTTCACTATTGTGATACTATATCAGAAGCAATTAAATATCAAGGATACATGATAATTATCAATAATTCTAAAAATATTGATTTAGTATCTTTTGATAAGAAATATAGAAAATCATTAAACAAATATGAAAGAATATTAATTTATAATGAAAAATATAATTGGACATATGATAAATGGTCTAGATTTGAAAAAGTAAATAGAGGTATTTTTGATGATTATTCATATCAGCTTGGTGAAGAATGGGATAAATATAAACTTGATAAAGAAAATGAGATAAGTAAAAAATATAATATTACTAAACAAAATCAATTAGAAAGTTTATATAATTATTTAAAAGATTATAAAATAGTTAAAACTTCTAAGATAGCTAGTGATTTAAATCTAAATGAAAGAACTATTCAAAGATATATGCAAGATATAAATAATATTTATCATAATGTAGGATATGATTATTCAAATAATGAGTGGTATTTTGTTTGGTAGTTGAAAATAAGTAAACACATATAAATACAGAGAATTAACTCTGTATTTTTTGTCGTTTAAAATATCTTAATTTTTTATATGATATGCTTTTATCAGAAATGAGGAAAGTATATGAAAAAAATAGAAATGCATTGTAAAACAAAATATAGTATTGATAAAGATTCAACTATAGATATTGAATCAGTACTATGGAATGTTAAAGAAAATAAAGAAAGAGGAATTGTTTTTGTTGATAAGGATTCAATAGTAGCATTTCCTAAAATAGAAAAAGTATATAAGAAACTTTGTGAAAAGGATGAAACTTTTAAACAATTTAAAATAGGATATGGGGTACAGTTAACTTCAATAATTGATAATAAAGAATATGAAGTAATTGTTTTAATAAAGAATAATGATGGATTAAAACAGTTATATAAAATCATGTCAGAATATTTAAATAAATATGAAAAAAAGATTCCTATAAATGAGTTAACTAGCATAGACAATTTTTTAATAGGATTAATATTAAATGATGAAAGTATAAAATTAGATTTATCTATATTTGATTATTTAGAAGTAAATAGTTATATGGATATATCTAATTTAAAAGATAAAGAAAAAATAGTTTATTCAAATATACCTAATGCTTTATTTGAAGGAGAATTAAAAGCTAAGGAGGTATTGTATGTTCATCAAAAGATAGATAAAAATCCTCTTTGTAGACTGTATAAAGATACAGAGGATACACTAAAGGAATTTAATGATAAAGAAATAGTTATTACTAATTCAAATATGCTTTTTGACAATTTAGATAATATAATTATTAATGATGATAAGTTTTATGTAACTCATGTAGATAATTTCTATGAATTTGAAAATTTAGTTAGAAATACTTTTAAGAAAAAATATAAAAATCCATCTCAAACTACAATTAATAGATTAAATGAAGAATTGAATTTAATAAAAGATTTGGATTATACATATGTCTATATTTTATTAATGATGATAACAAAGCATTGTAAAAAGGAGAATGAATATTACCAATTAGATGGTTATATTAATAATTCTTTAGTAGCGTATATTTTAGAACTTACAGAGATAGAACCTTTTAATCTACCTTATGAATTATTTTTTAGTGAAATACCTAAAATAGAATTTATTGTATCTCCAGAATTTTATAATAAAAAATTAGTTAAATATATAATGGGAAAATTTGAAAAGGAATTAATAAGATGTAATTATCAATTTAAACTAAAAGATAAATCTACTAGAAGAGTTATTAAACATTATGAAATAAAAAAGAAACAAGAATTAGATTCATCTACAAAAGATTATATTTGTAATGTTTTAGAAGATATCCCACTATATAAAGAGAGTAGATCACATTTGGTTTACTTGATTCCAAAGGGAAAAGATATTTTTGATTTTACACCTTATGAAAAAGGAACTACATTTTCTAATGATAAATTAAAAGGAACACATTTTGATTATCATGATTTAAGAAATAATTTTATTAGTATCCAATTTATATTAAATGAAGATGTTAAAAATATAACTAATTTAATTAATAAAACAAATTTAAAAATAAAATTCTGTAATGATAAAAGAGTATTCAATTTATTTAGAAACACAGAAGAATTTGGATGTAAATTTAATATACTAGATAAATCAACTGGAACATTAAATATAAGATATTTTGGAGATGTTGAGTTAGAAAATAAACTTATGAATATTTCAAATATATGGATTCATGATTTAGAGAAAATTTTAATGGATATAAACCATGGAATTATAAAAGATGATTTATATAATAATTTAAAGATGAGAAATCTTGATGACGTGGCAATCTTCAATGTAATAAACTCTTTAAAAGATAATGATAGATTATTAGTACCAAAAGCATTTATTTTAAATAAAATTAGAATAGCGTACATGCAAATGTATTATAAATTATATCATCCAAAAGAATACTATAATGAAATGTTATCTAATATAGATTACAACTTTATATACGATGGAGTATATAGTTATTCATTTGATAATATTAAGAAAAGATATTTTGAGTTGAAAGAAACAAATAAACTAGATTTAGGTTTGCAAGAATATGAAGAATTTAAATTATTAGAAATATTAATAGAAATGTATGAAAGAAATATTAAATATTCTATTATAGACAGAAAGATAATTATTGATTAAAATGATATAGGAGAAAAGGATAATGAAAAAAGAATATGTATTTTTAGATTTAACAAATTATAAGAAAACAAAATGTATAGAATGTGTAAAAGTAAATAATGAATGTAAAATAAGCATATTGAAATATGAATATAAAAAAGAAACTATAAATGAGTTAATTGGTTTTATAGATAGAACTACTGTGATAGGTTATGATTTATCAAGTGTTTTAGTAGAGTTATTAACTGATATGTATGAATCAAAAATTTATGATTGTGTTTTTCATTACTATGATATGAAATGTTATAATAAAAATAATACTAACTATCGTGTATTTAGAGGACTTAATTATAAACTATATTTATTAGATAATGGGTATTATGTTTATGATAAAGGAGATGAAAAATTAGCAAGTTATTATATACAAAAAAAAGAATTAGAAAAGAATTGTGATTATACGGAAGAAGAATATTTATATTTAAAAAATAATGGAGCTAATTTTATAACTAATATTTTTCATATATCGGATAGTACAATAAAATATACTAATGAATATACAATTTATAGTGATAATAAATTAAGAGATTATAGATATATGATTGATAAAATGAAAGATGCATTAGAGTTTATAAAAAATCATCCTAATTTAAATATAAAAATGGTTTGTATTGGTACTTTAGAAGAATTAAAAGAAAATTATAAAGTGTTAGGTGAAGAAGATTTAGAAATAATTTTAAATTTAATTGTTAAAGAAAAAGAATTGTGGAGCAATTGGTGATATAATAAAAGTAGGTGGTATATTTTGGAAATAAGAATAATAAAAGGAACAAATCAAATAGGTGGATGTATAACAGAAATAACAAGTAAAAATGCAAAAATTTTAATTGATTTCGGAAATGATTTAGAAGATACTAAAGAATCATTTGAATTAGATGGTTTAACATATGGTAAATCAAAATATAATGCTGTATTTATAACTCATTCACATATAGACCATATAGGGCTTATAGAAAAAATAAACGAAGATATTCCTGTATATGTTGAAGAAAGTTCTTTGAAAATTTATAATATAACATGCGATTTTTGTGGGGAAGATAAGCTAACCAAAAAAATA
Source organism: Candidatus Faecisoma merdavium (assembly GCA_018716405.1). Classification (GTDB taxonomy): domain Bacteria; phylum Bacillota_I; class Bacilli_A; order RF39; family UBA660; genus Faecisoma; species Faecisoma merdavium. The sequence goes on from DVJX01000055.1 coordinate 14,444, forward strand.
AATACATTTAAAATATATGATACTATTGAAATAAATAATATTAAAGTAACGCCATATAGAGTAGACCATTCATCTTATAATTCTTGTATGTTTGTAATAGAATGTGAAGATAAAAAAATTCTACATACAGGAGACTTTAGATTACATGGAAGAAAAAAAGAAGAGACATTAAATAATTTGAAGAGAATAGGTAAGGTAGATATATTAATAACTGAAGGTACATCTTTAAGTAGAAATATCTTAGAATATGAGACTGAAGAAAGATTAGAAAAAGAAGCTTTAGAATATATGAAAAAATATGACCAAGTATTTATAATGCATTCTTCAACCAATATTGATAGAACAATATCTTTTACAAAATCAGCTTTAAAAACAGGTAAGAACTATATTTTAGACTTATTTACTTATTCTTTGAGTAAAGTAGTAAACATGAATATAAAGGTAGATTATAAAAGAATATTTGTATGGAAACCTTTAAGATATTATTTAAAAGATGATAAATTTAAAAGTGAATATATGGATTTTGATACTAGTTCATTCTTTGGAAAAAAATATGCTATGAATGTAAAAGTATCAATGTTAGAAGATATAAAGAAACTAAAAGAGAAAGGTTTAATAACAAATGCTTGCTTAATATATTCAATGTGGGATGGTTATATAGAAAAAGAAGAAAAATTAAGAAATTTTATTGATGAAATAAAAAATATGGGTATAGAATTTAAAAAGCTTCATACTTCAGGACATACAGATATAAATTCTATGATAAAACTAAATAAAATAGTTAGTCCAGATAAAACAATTATTATTCATACAGAAAATAGGAAAAAAGGGAAGAATGTTTTTAATGGTATTGTAGATTTAAATGATAATGAAATTTTTAAATTGTAGGAGGAAAATATATGGAAGAAAAAAGTTTAAAAGAATTAATTGAATCAAAAGATAATATTTCTGAACAATTAAGAGTATTAAGAAAGTACAGAAATAGAGAAGATGTAAGAGAATATGTTGATAATTTATTAAAAAATCAATATGTAACAGATTATGTAAGATACATGATAGATAAATATTATTTTGGAAATAAGGAAGCAATTAAAGCAGAAAAAAATTGTGTAGAGAAGATGTTTAAAGTTGTTTTAAGGTATGATATTAAATAAAAGGAAGTATTGAGTAATTGTAAAGTCCATGAAAAATGGGCTTTTTGTGGTATAATATAACTGATAGATAAACAATGATTTATAGAGTTGGAGGTATTTATATGATTTTAGGAATTGGTTTAGCTATTCTTGTTGTGGGAGCAATTATATATGCAATTATTGAAGGAAAGCAAAATAAAGGTTTAGAACCTATAATTCAATTTTTAAGTGAGAAAGGTATTGTTTATGAAAAAACTATAGATGAAAAATCTTTAGAAACTATCTATAAATTAACAGATAGTGGTAATAAAAAAATAGAAGAGTTATATAAACTTAATACATCTGAACGAGAATATAATTTAAATAATTTAATAAATGATTTAAATAAAATGGAAATAAAAAATAACAAATTTTATAAAAGAATACTTCACGATATATGTAATTACAATGATAGTAATAATTTTAGAAATTTTTTTGAGGTAATGAAAATTGAATTGGTTGAAACTTATGATGAAACAGAAAATTATTATACATTTTCTTTTAGTGAAAAAGGTAAAAATGATTTTATAGATATATTAGTTAAAGATTTAAAAGAAAATAAAGATAATAATAGTGAAGATATAGTAAGTGTGTTTTATAAACAACTTAAAGGTAATATGTATTTATACCCACTTGAAGATACCATAAAAGAGATAAAAGAAATAGCGAGAATTATTGTATTTAAAGATAACAATAGTAAATTTATTAATGATGGAATTGAATATGAAACATATATTTTATCATCAGTTGAAGATTATTTTGCTTGTATTGATACAAGAAAATGGAAAATGGTACATTTAATAAAAATTGAAGATATAGATGAAATTATAATTGATACTAAAATTAAACCTGCTCCTACTTATAAAATGAAATTATTACAAGAGCCATTAAAACCAAATACTTTTTTTGTGAATAATGCAACAGGAAATACATATAACGAAAGAGCCATAAGAAACGATTATAAAGCATCACTTGCAAAATATGAAGCAGAACTATTACATGTTAAGCAACACAATGATGAAGAAAGAAGAAGATATAATGAATCTTTAAATAAAACAATAGAATATGATGTAATAATAGTTTCTACAAAAAAAGAAGATATTGAATTTCCTATTGAAACAAAAAGAATATTCAAAAAAATATTAAAAGATAAAGTTGAATTTTAATCAACAAATTACAATTTATCATTCAAAAAGCCACTAATCAAATCCGATTAGTGGCTTTACATTACCAATATATTAATTTTCTTTTAAAACTTTAAGATACCTATAACCAGTATTGCGACTAATAACACATAACCTACAAAACTCAGTGAAATTAATCCTGTGCTCAATATATTCTATATAATACTTAGCAACATCTGGGTTCTTATTATAAATTCGCTCCCTCGTAAGCTTTGGTTGCCCACCAATACGACCTTCTTCACGTGCTGCATCAACACCTTCTTTCACTGCCTCAACGATCATTAATCGATTTATCTCATTAATCATCCCCAACATCATAAGCTGTCCTTGTGTGAGTATTGATAAGGAACCTGTACAATCTAAAACAAAATCTCCCATAACTAGTTTTAACTTCTTAGATTTTGCAAAATCTAATATTTCTAATAATTGTTGCAAACTTCTTGTTAATCTTGAAGCTTCAATAACATACAACTCATCACCGTCCTTTAATGAGGATAACAATTGCTTTAGTTTAGGTCTATCCTTCTTGGCACCACTTGCATATTCTTGATACCAATTGCTTTCAAGAATTCCATTATCTCTTGCATATTTTTCCTGTCTCAACATTGATTGGCGCTCTCTTGAGGTACTACATCTTTGATAACTATACTTTGCCATAATACACTTCCTTCCGTATCCCAAGAAACCTAGTTTAAGTAAGTGGAACATTTTGGCACTAAAATCAGCTAAAAACAGACCAAATTAGCATCAAAATCTTGTGCCCACTTAACAAATGTTTCTTGGCACATACCATTTATCACTTAGAATGGAATTAAATGCAACTATATTTCAAAATTAAATTAAAAAGACAGACAACAAAGTCTATCTTACTAAATATCTAAATGGCGGCGATTGCTTACTGCACTTGGTGCAATCGTTCACTCATAAACCATCCATGATTTAAACCGGAATCAAACCATATCATGTATCTTCACGAGAATAGCTAGTTCTCGATGTTGTTATGTAGGTGCTACAGCATATGTAGCATCATCTACATTAAAACATATATCAGAAAAAAATACAGCATCTTTAACAAAAAAACAGAGAAT